>NZ_JBEXXK010000028.1:0-147493 GCF_040630405.1 Streptomyces sp. NPDC005811 | reverse complement strand
GGGTGCGGCGGCCCACGGGGTACGGACCGGTGAGGGACGGTAGTTCTAACGGGCTGCTGTAAGGGACTTGGGGCGCGGCCTGCGCGGCGTTGGCGGAGGCGGCCGGTGTGGCGCCCAAAAGCGGCGCAGACAGGGCCAGGGTGAGCAGAGTGGCCACAGTGGCCCTGCGACGTCTGGAGATCATGCAGTCGAAGCTAGGCCCTGGTTCTCCGCAACACGTCCGGCTCCAGGGCTACTTGGTCATACCCCTGTCGGCGGATCCCGCCAGACCCCGGTATCACACAGGTGAGGGCGGCGGTCTGCACAGTGGAGACGAGTTGGTGAGGACGTCACCGCCCATTCAACCGCCACGACCGCCAACCCGGCGAACCTATGCGGTCAGAGCACTAGTTGTTCTGTCCCGGGATGGCCTGAGGAGTGAGTCCTGGCCCCTTCTAGGCGCTTGGGTTCTAGAGGTGGTCGCAACACCAGACCCTGAGGGGTGTTGCATTGACCAAACCGCGGCGGAACTACAAGAAGCGTGGGCCTGCCCCTTTGACGGAGAAGCGTGACCAATACCTTCGGCTCATGGCGCAGGGATTGAGCAACTCGGCCGCGTGCCGAAAGGTGGGCATCAATCGCAAGACGGGGAGCCGCTGGCGGTACGGACGCAAGGTCGTCGATTGGTCCGGCCGCGACCACGTCTACCCGCCCATCGTCGAGGAGAGGGACACCGGCGGGGGCTCGCCTCGGTTCCTGTCGGAGGACGAGCGGATCGTCATCACCGACCTGCTGCGGGCCAGGAAGTCCCTGCGCGCGATCGCTCGCGAGTTCAGCCGGGACCCGGCCACGATCAGCCGCGAGGTGCGTCGCAACAGCGACCCGCGCACCGGCTCCAAGCCCAGCGCCGAGCCGCCGTGCGCCGCGCCCGCTCCAAGGAAGGCAAGATACGGCGCGACCCCGAGCTGAAGGAGTTCATCCAGCAGCACCTCGACCGTCGCTGGAGTCCCGCGCAGATCAGCCAGGTCCTGCGCTCGGCGTTCCCGGACGAGCCGGACCGCCACCTCGCTCAAGCTCACAGCCATACCCGAAACCCCTGGGCCCGCTGATCTTACGAATGACCAGCTCAGACCCACGCTTGGAAGGTAGGACAAGCTGACCGCGCCCGGCTGGGTGTATGAGTCTCGAACACCCGCGCTAGGCGGGACAAGCTCAGCACCCACCGAGTCGCCGCGCTGGCCGTTCTCGGGCTGGAATGGGCGGCGGGCTAGTCCCGTTCGCCGGTGTACAGGAGGCTGGGGGTGACTCGCCAGGGGCGGACGTGCGGGGCATTTCCCGGTTTGTGGCGGATCGGCGGAGGTAGTGGTTCTGGCCCGGCAATTCCCCGTGGTGTTGAGACATTCCCATGCTTGAAGGAAATCACCCCGTGGGTAAGCCTGTGTGGGGCCCCGAGCCGCTGGCGTAGCGGTTCGGGGCCCCACGGTTTCTCACCGGCTCAGAGCGTGTCCTGCCGGGCGGTATCGGAAAGCCTTTACGGCTCGTCGATACCGATCCAGTTGATGTGGAAGTTGTACTGGGCCGCGTGTGCCGGCGTGAGGACTCTGGTGTCCTTCCACTGCAGGTACACGCGGAACCTGGTCCTGGTCGGCGAGTAGACAGCCGACGCTCCCACGGCCGACCAGTGCGTTCCGTCCCCTCCCAGGGAGATCACGTACGTCGGGTTACCGGTGAAGCCTGCCGTTGACGTGTCGACATCGATGAAGATGCCTGCGTTGTTGTAGTTCTGCCAGCCCTGCCCCGGTGCCGTATGCCCCGAGGCAGTCCTCTGAGTGGACAACTGAAATCCCCCTTCGTTTCGCCGGGCAAAGCAGCCAGCCCGCCCGCCAACCTCGATCCCACTGTAAGAACGGAAAGGCTTCTCTACGTCTTTTATCAGGGGTAAACCACTGGTTTGAGCGGATCTGACGTGCACGGGACTTTCACTGCGCCCGTACACACCCCGGATCACCCAGCCGTGCACATTTATCGGCCAGTGTCTGAAATTCTCACGAAGCTGACAATCAACCGGCAGCTCGCCTGTGCAGGAGTCCCACCACAAGCTCGCGAGGAACGTGTGCCACGGCAAGCGGCACCACCCACCAGGCGTACCGGGACGGCATGGAGACCAGCTCGGTGCGCTCGGCCTGGTCCTCGGCGCCGTAGTGCTGTGGACCACCCGGTACCTCGACGCCGCCGCCGACCAGCTCCGCGCCGAGGGCCACGAGAACCGCGGCCAGGACATCGCCCGCCTCTCACCGTTCAAGCACCGCGACCGGAACGTGCTCGGCCGCTCCAGCTTCACCGCCTCCACCGGGCGCCTGCCCAAGGCCAGGGCGCCAGCGACGCCACGCTGCCCGGCATCGTCGCCCGGGCCTGCAAGAGGTGCGGTTCAAGGACAGCGGCCACCCACCAACGGCCCGGAGGCCGAGCCGAGCGCCATCGACTGCATCGACATGGCGTTCCAGCCGGTCCCCGCCCGATGGAATCTCGCAGTCGTGACCGGGCATCGCCATCAGTTACCGGGGAGCCAGTCGGCCGCTTCGGCTGGGGCGCGCTTAGCCCACCTCGGTGCGAGGGCACTGATGATGTGTGTCCCGGTCGGTGTGTCGGCGCCATCGCTGGTTCGATGCGATGAAAGCCCTGCTCAGGGCGCGGACGACGGGACGGGAGCCCATGGTGGAGAAGCTGTTCGCAACACTGAAGACCACGGCCGGGGACATCGAACTGGAGCTGTTTGAGAGTCAGGTTCCGGAGACCGTCGCGAACTTCGTCGGCCTCGCGGACGGAAGCAAGCCGTGGATCGACCCCGACACCGGGCAACGGATCAACAGGCCGCTCTACGACGGGACGGTCTTCCACCGGGTCATCGACGGATTCATGATCCAGGGCGGCGACCCCCAGGGAACCGGAGCCGGAGGACCGGGCTACCGCTTCAAGGACGAGATCCATCCGGAGCTGAGGTTCGACCGGGCCTACCGGCTCGCGATGGCCAACGCCGGCCCCGGGACCAACGGCTCCCAGTTCTTCATCACCGTCACGCCCACCCCGCACCTCAACGACCGGCACACCATCTTCGGCCAGGTATCCGCCGGAGAGGACGTCGTCACCACCATCTCCAGGGCCGACACCGCACGCCAGGACCGTCCCGTCACCGACATCACCATCGAGTCCGTCACCATCGAGTCCGTCACCATCGACCGACGATAAATTCCCCACCACGACCACCGGGCGGCCAGGCTGGCCGACACGACCAGCGGGCTACCCAGCCGCAGCAGTCCACCACCCGGAAAGCCCTCTGGCTGGCCCCACGCGCGGCCCTGCCGACGCGCGAGACAACCGCGGGCGCCCGATCTCCCCCACAGGCGCGCCCCACATCCCGCCCGCTCCCACACTTTTTCAAGACGGGGCGGTCGTGGGGTGCTCTGAGGGGGATGCCAGACCCCCCGACCACGCCCCTCTGGGGGTGGCGTCCTGTGCCGACTCCGAACGTGCGCGCAGGCTCACGCAAGAGATGCCGCAGGAAATCGTGCAAGATGTGCGCGGCCTTGGACTGCACGGTCGCCGACCTGTTGGAGGCCGAGCCGCTGGCCGTCGCCGACGGCGGCGAGCGGGAGACCGGCCGCCGGGCGGTCGGGGCCGAGGACGCGGCGGACCGTCCCGCCCGGCCGACCCCGCGCAAGGGCGGCCGTTCGCGCTGTCCTTGCCGCCGAACTGACGCCGTGTCGCGACGAAGGGCTTGGCCGGTCGGGCAGTGCCGGGTCTGTCTGAGCTGGGGAGAGAAACCGCAGTACGCCGACTGTGTCGGCTGCGCGTCCTGGCGCAACAGGCTCCACCCGGACACTGGCCCATGCCGTCGGTGCGGGCACGAGAGCCACCTCAACACTGACGGGTTGTGCCGCCTGTGTCTGCAGGTCATCCGGACCTTCGACGCCGAGTGGATCGCCGATCCCATCAGTGGACGGCCGTGTCAGCTCGTGCTGATCCTGCCCGGCATCCGTCTGCCGCGGTCACAGCCGTCGACCGCCCGGTCAAGGGGCGGCCTCGTGACGCGAGCCGACCGCGGTCCTGGCTGGACCGGCAGCGCATCGCGGAGGCCGAACCGAGCGACGATCCGCGCGTGTGTCCGCCGGCCGTACGCGGCCAGGTCGCGCTGTTCCGCCTGCGCCGACAGCTGGCCCAGGAGCATGTCCGGCGCATCCGCGACCGGGACCTCGTCGACTACGGCCGTCTCCAGTCCCTCGCCCTCGCCAAGGCCGATGGGCAGGGGTTCAGCAAGGCGTGATGGCGGGCCACGTGCTGGATGCTCCGGCTGGCCCTGGCCGTCCGGGACGCCGACGGCGAGGACCTGGTCGCCGAGGGAGTCCTCGATGACCTGGCTGGCGTTCATCGACGCGGCCAAGCACCTCGGGCTGCCGCTGGAGGAGATCGCCGAACTGCTCGGGGTATGGGAGTCCGGCGTCTGCGCGGACGTGAAGGCAGACCTGCGGCCGCGTATCGCTGCCCGGCTCGGCACCGCTGAACAGCGCATCGCCGAGCTCCGGACGTTCGCATCCTCCCTGCGCGACGCACTACGGACCCTGGACTCGCTGCCGGACCGTTCCAGCCGCTGCGACCGCAAGTGCGGCTTCCTGAGCCCGGCGGCGTCCGGTCCAGTGGACGTCGTGTTCACCCCGATTCGTCCGGCCCCCGAGGAGAACGGCGAGCGACGGAGGTCCGCACCCGTGGCCTGCTCGCTCACCGGCGACGACCTGGACGAGCGAGCGGCTGAGTGGCGTACGGCGGCCGAGGGTGCGGAGCGCACCGCGATCCCCGACGGGATACGGCTGACCCTGCCCGCCGAGCGAGCCGCAGCCGTGGCCACCCTCGCCGCGGCCGAGCAGCAGTGCTGCCCCTTCTTCGACTTCCGCCTCCACCTCGACGGCCCGCACCTGCACCTGGAGGTCAAGGCACCGGCCGAGGGCACCGCCCTGCTCGACGCCCTGTTCTCCGCCATCTCCTGACCGATCATCCCCACCCCGCCTTGCTGAAACTCCAGAAAACCACCGGAAAGACCCCTTCATGCTCGTCGCCCGCTCCATCGTCCTGTTCGTCGTTGCCGCCCTGTTCGAGATCGGGGGCGCCTGGCTGGTCTGGCAGGGCGTCCGTGAGCACCGCGGCTGGACCTGGATCGGCGCCGGCGTCATCGCGCTCGGCCTGTACGGCCTGGTCGCCACCTTCCAGACCGACGACCACTTCGGCCGTATCCTCGCCGCCTACGGCGGGATCTTCGTCGCCGGATCCATCGCCTGGGGCATGGTCATGGACGGCTACCGCCCCGACCGCTTCGACGTCATCGGCGCCCTGGTCTGCCTCGCGGGCATGGCCGTCATCATGTACGCGCCGCGTGGCCACTGACCTCGTGCCGTGACATGGTCGACGGGATGTCTCGGCTTCGTGGCCGGGTTGCTGATCGCCATCGTCACCGCGCCGCTGGGGGTGTCGGGGGCGGTGTTCCTGCTGCCCGTGCAGCTGAGCGTGCTGGGCGTGCCGAGTCCGGTGGTCACGCCCACCAACCGCCTCTACAACGTGGTGGCGAGTCCCGGCGCACTGCTCCGTCACGCCAGACGCGGCCGTCTCGGCGGACCACTCACCCGGCAACTGGCCCTGGGCACACTGCCCGGCGTGGTCGTGGGCGCGGTCATCCGGGTGTTCGTCGTACCCGGCCCCGGTGTCTTCCGGGCCCTCATCGCCGCACTCCTGCTGCCTCTGGGTCTGTGCCTGCGCACCGTACGGCCGCCTCGTCCGGGCACCACCCGGCCGTCCCCCTTCGGTCCGGCCGTCACCGCGCTCGCCGTGGCGGTCGGCATGGTCGGCGGGATCCACGGCATCTGCGGCGACTCCCTGCTCGGGCCGATCCTGTACCGTCTCGGCCTGCCGGTCACCGTGGTGGCCCCGGCGGCGCTCGCCGCCACCTTCCTCACCTCCGTCGTCCGTGCCATGACGTACGCGCTGCTGGCCCTGACCGCCAGCGGCCCGGCCCCATCGCCCCGGACTGGTTCCTCAGCCTGGTCTGCCGACTGAGCGGCCTGCTCGGCGGCTGCCACGACGGTCGACCTCCTCTACGCCGTCCAGGCCCTGGAGTGTCCTGAGGCGTCGGAGAACCGATCAGCCGAGCCCGAACCAGCCCAGCACCGTCTGCACGAGCAGGATGGTGGACATCCCGGCGACGCCCACGACCACGGCGGTGGCGGCGACGCGGTAGCGCGGGCCGTTGGCGGCGTCGCCGAGGACCGCGCGGCGGTTGGTGAGGACCAGCAGATAGACGAGGACGATCGGGCTGATCAGTCCCTGAAGGACCTGGGTGCCGATGAGGAGCTGGATGACGTCGACCGGGTCATCGCCACCGTGGCGCCCAGCACTGTCTGGGCGGTGAACAGGCCCAGGAACAAGGGCGCGTCGCGGAAGCTGCGGGAGACCGAGCGTTCCACACCGGCCGCTTCCCCTATGGCGTAGCTGGCGGAGAGCGGTACGACCGCTCCGGCCAGGGCGGAGGCGCCGATCAGGCCGAGGGCGAAGAGGAGTTCGGCGTTCTGGCCGGCGACCGGCTTGAGTGCCTCGGCGGCTTGGGCTGCAGAGCTGAGCGGGCCGGTGCCGCCGATGGCGGACGCGGTGGCGATGATGATGGTCAGGCTGATGACGCAGGCGAAATCGGCGCCGAGGATCGCGTCGGCGCGGATGAGGGGGTAGTCGGCGGGCTTGGCGCCCCGGTCGACGACGCCAGCGGCGGCGTAGAACTGCATGTACGGGCTGACCGTCGTACCGATCAGCGCGACCGCGAGCAGGATGAAGTCCTTGCTCGGTTTGCGCCCTCTACGAGTACGGCCGCCGCCGCCCGGGACACCTGCCGCCCGACCGGGCCATGAAGGCCGTCGGCAGCACACCTGGCGGTTTCGTCTGGATCGGCCTGCACGCGCCGTCCGCCGACCAGCTCCAGGCCGTCGCCCGCGCCTTCGGTCTGCACCCCCTCGCCGTCGAGGACGCCCTGGAGGCCCACCAGCGCCCCAAACTGGAACGCTACGACGACACCCTCTTCCTCGTCCTGCGCACCGCCGCCTATCTCGAACACGACCAGTCGGCCCCCACCACGGACATCGTCGGCACCGGCGAGATCATGGCTTTCGTGGGCCGGGACTTCATCGTCGTCGTCCGCCACGATCCGTCCACGCACCTCGGCGGCGTCCGCCGCGGCCTGGAGGCCGACCCCGAACGGCTCGCCCAGGGGCCCGTCGCGGTCCTGTACTCCGTCGCCGACCCGGTGGTCGACGAGTACCTGGACGTCGTCGCCGCCCTGGAGGCCGACGCGGACCAGGTCGAGAACGACGCCTCCTCCCCGGAGGCCGGCCACGACATCGGCCGTATCTACCAGCTCAAACGCGAACTCGTCGGACTCCGCCGCACTGTCGCGCCGCTGGCCGCGCCCCTGCGTGATCTCGCCGAACGCCGGGTCCCCGGCGTGGACAAGGGGCTGGCCGCCTACTTCCGGAACGTCGTCGACCACCTCGCGCAGGCCGCGGAACGTGTCACGGTGCTGACCGAACTCGTCGACAACGCTCTGACCATGGCCCTCGCCCAGACCGGCGTCCAGCAGAACCACGACATGCGCCGCATCAGCGCTGCCACCGCGCTGATCGCCGTCCCCATCGCCGTCGCGGACGTCTACGGCATGAACTTCGACCACATGCCCGAGCTGCGCCGGCTCCTCGGCTATCCCACGATGCTCGTCGCCACCGCCGTCCTCGTCACCGTCGTCTACCTGCTCTTCCGCTGCAAGAACTGGCTCTGACACCCGTCGTACGGCGGTCTGGCACACTGTCCGAACCTGGCGGACCGGTGAAGAAGGGACCCCGTATGTCGATGGTGGACAACCTGCGCAAAGTCGCGGGTCTGGCGCGGCGTGCCCGCCGCCGGGTGGACTTCAGCCACCCGGCCCGCTCGCCACTCGGCTCCAGCGTCGTCAACTGCGTGGTCTACCGCAACGGCGTCCGCCAGGAGGCGTCCCCCACCGTCGAGGAGTCCGTCGCCCGCGTCCGCAAGCACCGCGACGGCTTCCTCTGGCTGGGCCTGCACGAACCCACCGAGACCGAGTTCGGGCGCGTCGCCGAGCTGTTCGGCCTGCACCCCCTCGCCGTCGAGGACGCCGTCCACGCCCACCAGCGCCCGAAGGTCGAGCAGTACGGCGACGTCCTGTTCGCCGTCTTCAAGACGGTGACGTACGTCGAGCACGCGCAGCTCACCGCCACCAGTGAGGTCGTGGACACCGGTGAGATCATGGTCTTCACCGGTCCCGACTTCGTGGTCACCGTCCGCCATGGCCGCCATGGTTCGCTCGGCCCCCTTCGCGAGGACCTGGAGGCGGAACCGGGACTGCTGACCAATGGCCCCTCTGCCGTGCTGCACGCGATCGCCGACCACGTCGTCGACGACTACATCGGCGTCGCCGACGCCGTCCAGAACGACATCGACTCCGTCGAGACCGACGTCTTCTCCCCGCACAGCCCGCAGCACGCCGACGCCGGCCGCATCTACCAGCTCAAGCGCGAGCTCCTGGAACTCAAGCGGGCCGTGGTCCCCCTCGGCCGCCCCCTCACTCAGCTCGCCACCGAACCGCGCCCTGCCGTCGCCCCCGAGATACGGGCCTACTTCCGGGACGTCGCCGACCACCTCGCCCGCGTCGCCGAACAGATCACCGCCTTCGACGCCCTGCTCGACTCCATCCTCCAGGCCCACCTCGCTCAGGTGACCGTCGCCCAGAACGAGGACATGCGCAAGATCACCGCCTGGGCCGCGATCATCGCCGTGCCCACCATGGTGTGCGGGGTCTACGGCATGAACTTCGAGCACATGCCGGAACTGCGCTGGCGCTTCGGTTACCCGCTGGTCCTCGCCGTGATCGCCACCGCGTGCCTCGTCATCCACCGCGGCTTCAAGCGCAACGGCTGGCTCTGGCAGGCAGGCCGCCGACGGATCACACGCCCACGTCACGGCTGCGGAAGTCCTCCAGGGACTCACGGCGGACGAGGAGGCGGGCGACTCCGTCGCGTACGGCGGTTACGGGTGGACGGCCGACCAGGTTGTAGCCGGAGGCCATGGAGAGGTGGTACGCGCCTGCCACGGGTACGGCGAGGAGGTCGCCGGGGCGTACGTCGGCGGGGAGTTCGGTGTCGGCGGCGAGGATGTCTCCGGCCTCGCAGTGCCGGCCGACGACGGTGACGCGGGCCAGGTCGGCGGTGTGGTGGCGGCCGATCAGGCGGGGGGCGTACCGGACGCCGTACAGGGCCGGGCGCGGGTTGTCGCCCATGCCGCCGTCCACGGCGACGAACACGTGGCCGCCGGTCCGCTTCACGGCGAGGACGCGGTACAGGGCGATGCCCGGCGGGCCCACGATCGCCCGTCCCGGTTCGATGAGGAGGCGGGGTACCGGGATGCGGGCCGTGGCGCACGCGTCGGCGAGTTCGGTGCGGACCTTGCGGGCCAGGGCCGTCAGGTCGAGGGCCTCCTCGCCGGGGCGGTAGGCGATGCCGTGGCCGCCGCCGAGGTCCAGTTCGGGCAGGACCCGGCCGTGCTGCTCGTGCAGGCGGGCCATGAGGCCGACCATGCGTCGTACGGCGGCGAGGTACGGCTTGACGCTGGTGATCTGGGAGCCCAGGTGGCAGTGCAGGCCGGTGAGTTCGAGTTGCGGCTGGTCGAGTATGCGGGCGATGGCGTGCGCCGCGTAGCCGTCGGCGATCGACAGGCCGAACTTCTGGTCGTCCGTGCCGGTGCGGATCTTCTCGTGGCCTCCCGCGCTGATGCCGGGGACGACACGGACCATGACCCGCTGGTGGCCGTCCGGCCCTACGGCAGCGGCCAGGCGTGCGATCTCCGAGGGGCTGTCGATGACGATCCGGCCGACGCCCAGGCGCAGGGCGGTGTCCAGGTCGCGGGGTGTCTTGGCGTTACCGTGCAGCACGATCCGCTCCGGCGGGAAGCCGGTGGTGACGGCGAGTTCCAATTCGCCGGCGGAGCAGACGTCCAGGCCGAGGCCCTCCTCGTCCGCCCAGTGGACCATGGCCCGGCACAGGAACGCCTTGGCGGCGTAGAGGACTTCGGCGTCGGGGAAGGCGTCGTGGTAGGTGCGGCAGCGGTCGCGGACCTCGGCCTCGTCGAGGACGTAGACGGGGGTGCCGAAGCGGTCGGCGAGCTCGGCGAGCGGGACACCGCCCACGGCGACATCCCCCGCGCGGGGCTCGGTGGTCGAGGCGGGCCACACGCAAAGGTCGGCGGGCCTGGCAGTGGCGGTGGGTTCGTGGACCGTGGTCATCGTCTGCTTCCCCTCTCAGGCTGTTCGCAGCGCGGGCGTCCGGGATGTGACCGGTGTGATCGGCGCGGGGGCCGGGGCGGTGAACCGCGGGTCCACCGTGAGGGTCGTGATGCCGAGCGGGGCGGTCAGTGCGCGCAGGGCAGGCGCGGCAAGCCGGATCCACGCCTGGTCGGGGCCGAGGGTGGCGGTCAGCCGGGGTGCGGAGGAGAAGGCGACGGCCGTGCGGACACCGAGGGGCGTGCGGAAGAGACGGGCGGTGTGCCCGGAGGGGCCCGGCCGGACCGGGACGTACAGGGGCCGGCCGGGAATCGATCGGCGGGTTCGGGGTCGTCGTCGTAGCGGAGTTCCGTCATGGGGTTTCTCCCGGAAGGAATGGGCGGATGCATGGGGACGCCCCGGACGCGGGGAGGCGGACCGGGGCTCGCCTTCGACGTTATGCCCGGTGGCCCGTGCTTCCGGAGGTGTCCTGACGAGATGCTGACGATGACCCGGGCGACTTTGACGGGATGCTGACGCGCCCGGCGGGAGGGCGGGGAACGGCTCGTCAGAGGGGCGTCAGGGAATGGTGCGAGGACTGTTCGAAAGCCTCGGCGCGGGAGTGGGATGGAACCGTGGAAGCGATGCCCCAAGCCCGCCCTCCCTCAGCCGCCGCCCGTGTCGTCGTGGGAGTGAGCGGCTCGCCGGGAAGTCTCACCGCGCTCTGCCGCGCCGCCGACGAGGCCCGGCGCCGGGGTGCCGAGCTGTGGCCGGTGCTGGCCTGGGAGCCGCCGGGCGGGGATCTCGCCGCCCGCAGGTCCACTGCCGCGGCCGTCCTGGCCGAGGACTGGGAGCGGCTGGCGCGGGAGAGGCTGCTCGGCGCCCTGCGTGAGGTGTTCGGCGGGGAGGGCCCAGGACTCCCCCTGCGCGCCCTCATCGCGCGCGGCACACCGGGCCGGGCGCTGGTCGGGACGGCTGACCGGGAGGACGACCTCCTCGTGATCGGCGCCGGGCGGCGTGGCCGACTGCGCCGCGCGCTGTGGCCGTCGACCGGCCGTTACTGCCTCGCACACGCTGACTGCCCGGTCCTGGCGGTGCCGCCGTCTCCGCTTCAGGCGGCGTGGGCGGCCGCGCACCGCCGGAACGCATGGCGGCTGCGCCTGGACACCGGGGACGTGGCAAGGGAGTTCGCCTCGATGCCGCCAGACGCCTGAAATCGCGCGGCGACCCGCAGTACGTGGGTGCGGCCGACACACGAGCCCGCCGCGAGTGTGCCACCCGGCCCCTGGCATCACGCGGATGCATTCACGACGTGGCCGCAGCCGACCGGCCCGGCTGGCGCGAGCGTGCCGCCCGGCGCCCGACGCCGTACGGCCTTGCTCAGGACGTGGCCGCCGCCGGCAGATCCGGCTGTTCGGGGCGGCGCTGCGGTGCCGTGCGCACGGCCAGCACCATGGTGAGGCCACCGCCCGGGGTGTCCTCGGCGTGGATCGTGCCGCCGACGGCCTCGGTGAAACCGCGGGCGACCGCGAGACCGAGGCCGACACCGGCGCCGCGCGGGGAGTCGCCGTAGCGCTGGAAGGGTTCGAAAATGCGGTCCTTGGCCTCGTCCGGGACACCGGGGCCCCGGTCCACGACCCGCACCTCAACGCGGTCGCCGATGGCGCTCGCGGACACCAGGACGCGCTCCCCCGGCGGGCTGTACTTGACGGCGTTCTCCACGATGTTCGCGACGGACCGCTCCAGCAGGCCCCGGTCGACGTCGACCATCGGCAGAGTCTCCGGGATGTCCAGCTCGACGCTGTCCTCGGGGACACCGCCGAGCGCCATCGGGATCACCTCGTCGAGGTCGGTCTCGCGGATGATCGGGGTGACGGTGCCGGTCTGGAGGCGGGACATGTCGAGGAGGTTGCCGACGAGGTGGTCGAGTCGGTCGGCGCCCTCCTCGATGGCCTCCAGCAGCTCCGCCTGATCCTCCTGCGACCACTCGACGTCGTCGGAGCGCAGGGAGGTGACCGCGGCCTTGATACCGGCGAGCGGGGTGCGCAGGTCATGGCTGACGGCGGCCAGCAGCGCGGTGCGGATGCGGTTGCCCTCGGCGAGCGCGCGGGACCGGTCGGCCTCTTCCTGGAGGCGTCGGCGGTCCAGGACGACGACGGCCTGTGCGGCGAAGGCCGCGAGCACCCGGCGGTCCTCGGCGGGCAGCACCCGTCCCGTCAGCGCCAGCGCCATGTGGTCGCCGACCGGTACGTCGACGTCCGCGTCGTCGGGAACGGCGCAGGGCCGCGGTCCCACGCTGCCGGCGCAGGTCCAGGGCGCCACGTCGCTCTCGCGTTCCAGCAGCGCCACCGACTCCATGCCGAAGGTCTCCCGGACCCGGTCGAGAAGCTCCTCCAGACTCGTCTCACCGCGCAGGACGTTGCCGGCCAGGAAGGAGAGGATCTCCGACTCGGCCCGCAGGCGTGCTGCCTGGTGGGTGCGCCGGGCAGCGAGGTCGACGACTGAGGCGACGGAGACCGCGACCCCGACGAAGATCGCGATGGCGACGATGTTCTTCGGGTCGGCGATGGTGAAAGTGTGGACGGGAGGGGTGAAGTACCAGTTCAGGAGCAGCGATCCGGCCGCTGCCGAGGCCAGGGCGGGGAAGAGCCCGCCCAGCAGGGCCGCCGCCACCGTCATCGTCAGGTACAGCAGCATGTCGTTGGCGAGCCCGACGTCCGGGGACACGCTGCTGAGCAGCCAGGTCAGCAGCAGGGGGCCGCCGAGGCCGACCAGCCAGCCCCAGATGACGCGGGAGCGGCCGAGACGTGCGCCTCGGTTGACGGGGAGTCCGCGGCCCTTGCCGGCCTCGTCGTGTGTGATCAGGTGGACGTCGAGGTCGGGGCCGGAGTCGCGGGCGACCGTGGCACCGACTCCGGGGCCGAAGGCGTACTGCCAGCCCTTGCGGCGGGAGACGCCGAGCACGATCTGGGTGGCGTTCACGCCACGCGAGAAGTCGAGCAGCGCGAGCGGTATGTCGTCGCCGACGACGTGGTGGAAGGTACCGCCGAGGTCCTCGACCAGGGTGCGCTGGACGGCCAGTTCCTTCGGTGAGGCGGCGGTCAGGCCGTCGCTGCGGGAGATGTACACGGCGAGGACCTCGCCGCCGGCGCCCTTCTCCGCGAGCCGGGCGGCCCGTCGTATCAGCGTCCGTCCTTCCGGGCCGCCGGTGAGCCCGACGACGATCCGCTCGCGTGAGCCCCAGATGGTGGAGACGCTGTGCGCGCTGCGGTACTCGGTCAGATAGGCGTCGACGCGGTCGGCCACCCACAGCAGCGCCAGCTCGCGCAAGGCGGTGAGGTTGCCGGGGCGGAAGTAGTTGGACAGGGCCGCGTCGACCTTGTCCGGCTTGTAGATGTTGCCGTGCGCCATACGGCGGCGCAGGGCCTCCGGGGACATGTCGACCAGGTCTATCTGGTCGGCCCGGCGGACGACCTCGTCCGGGACCGTCTCCCGCTGCCGTACGCCGGTGATCGACTCGACGACGTCGCCGAGCGACTCCAGGTGCTGGATGTTCACCGTGGAAATGACGTCGATGCCGGCGGCCAGCAGTTCCTCCACGTCCTGCCAGCGCTTGGTGTTGCGGGAACCGGGGACGTTGGTGTGGGCGAGTTCGTCGACAAGCGCCACCCGGGGGTGGCGGGCGAGGACCGCGTCGACGTCCATCTCGGTGAAGACGCCGCCCCGGTACTCCAGTTCCTTGCGCGGAATCTGCTCCAGGCCGTGCAGCATCACCTCGGTGCGCGGCCGGTGGTGGTGCTCGACGAAGGCGACCACACAGTCCGTGCCCCGCTCCACCCGGCGGTGCGCCTCGGAGAGCATGGCGTAGGTCTTGCCGACGCCGGGTGCCGCGCCGAGGTAGATCCGGAGCTTGCCGCGTGCCATGTACGCCCTTCGTTCACGCTTCGAAGCGGTAGCCCATGCCGGGCTCGGTGATGAGATAGCGGGGGTGGGAGGGGTCCGATTCCAGTTTGCGTCGCAGCTGGGCCATGTAGACGCGCAGGTAGTTGGTCTTGTTGCTCTGGGAGACGCCCCAGACCTCCTGGAGGAGATGCTTCTGGGTGATCAGCCGGCCCGGGTTGGTGACCAGGATCTCCAGCAGGTGCCACTCGGTCGGCGTGAGGCGGATGTCGCGGCCCTGGCGTACGGCCTTCTTGGCCAGCAGATCGATCGCGAAGTCGGCCGTCTCTACGAGTGTCGCCCCGGACACGAGCGGTGCCTCCTCGGTACGGCGGACCGCGGCCCGCAGCCGCGCCAACAACTCGTCCATGCTGAACGGCTTGGTCACGTAATCGTCGGCTCCCGCGTCGAGTGCCGCCACCTTCTCGTCGGACGCCTGCCGGGCGGACAGCACCAGGATCGGCACCCGGGTCCAGCCGCGCAGCCCCTTGATGACCTCGACGCCGTCCATGTCGGGCAGCCCGAGGTCGAGCATGACGACGTCAGGCTGCCGGGCGGCCGCCAGCCGCAGCGCGGTAGCACCGTCGGGGGCCGCGTCCACCCCGTACCGGCGTGCCTGGAGATTGATGATGAGGGCCCGTACGAGCTGCGGGTCGTCCTCCACCACCAGCACCCGTGTCATGGGCGTGCGCCTTCCTGTCGTACGTCGTCGGGCCGTACCGACTTCATGGCTGCGGGAGTCGGCGGACCCGGATCGCTCCCGGCCCGCCGGCTCCCCCTCTGGGTCGTGTAACGCCATCAGCTCTTCGCCAGGAGTTCCTTGAGCGCGATGTTGAGCTCCAGGACGTTCACCCGGGGTTCGCCGATGAAGCCGAGCGTGCGGCCGTCGGTGTGGTCGTCGACGAGCTTCTGGACCTGGGCGGCGGACAGGCCGTTCTTCTCGGCCACCCGGTGGACCTGGAGGTCTGCGTAGGCAGGGGAGATGTCCGGGTCCAGGCCGGAGCCCGAGGACGTCACCGCGTCGGCGGGGACCTCGGACGGCTCAACCGTGTAGCCGGCGGTCGAGTTGTCCTTGACGACGGCGGCCTTGGCGGCGGTCACCCAGTCGATCAGGTCCTTGTTGTCGGCGGCCCGGTTGGTGGCGCCGGACAGGATCAGCTTGTACTGGGTGTTGACGCTGTTGCTGCCGAGGCCGTTCTGCGGGCGGCCCTGGAACCACTTCAGGTCGGGCTCCGGGGTCTCCTGGCCCTTCTTCAGCGGCAGGTTGTACGCCTGCCCGATCAGCGACGAGCCGACGACCTTGCCGTCCGCCTTGATCTCGGAACCGTTCGCCTTGTCGCTGAACAGTCCCTGGGCGATGCCGGTGACGACGAGCGGGTAGATCACGCCGGTCACCAGGGTCAGCACGAGGAGGGCGCGCAGGCCCGCCCCGAGCAACCGGACGGTGTTCATGACGGAGTTGTTCATGGCTTTCAGCCGATCCCGGGGATGAGGGAGATGAGCAGGTCGATGAGTTTGATGCCGATGAACGGCGCGATCAGCCCGCCGATGCCGTAGATCGTCAGGTTGCGCCGCAGCATCCTGTCGGCGCTGACCGGCCGGTACTGCACGCCCTTCAGGGAGAGCGGCACCAGCGCGATGATGATCAGCGCGTTGAAGATGACGGCGGAGAGGATCGCGGAGTCCGGGGAGGACAGGCCCATGATGTTGAGCTTGTCCAGGCCGGGGTAGACGGCCGCGAACAGCGCCGGGATGATCGCGAAGTACTTGGCGACGTCGTTGGCGATGGAGAACGTGGTCAGCGCACCGCGCGTGATCAGCAACTGCTTGCCGATCTCGACGATCTCGATCAGTTTGGTCGGGTTGGAGTCGAGGTCGACCATGTTGCCGGCCTCCTTGGCGGCCGACGTCCCGGTGTTCATCGCGACGCCGACGTCGGCCTGCGCGAGAGCGGGCGCGTCGTTGGTGCCGTCACCCGTCATGGCGACGAGCTTGCCGCCGGCCTGCTCCCGCTTGATGAGGGCCATCTTGTCCTCGGGGGTGGCCTCGGCCAGGAAGTCGTCGACGCCCGCCTCCTCGGCGATCGCCTTCGCGGTCAGCGGGTTGTCGCCCGTGATCATGACCGTCTTGATGCCCATGCGGCGCAGTTCGTCGAACCGCTCCCGCATGCCGTCCTTGACGACGTCCTTGAGGTGGATGACACCCAGCACTCGGGCGCCCTCGGAGTCCTCGATCGCCACCAGCAGCGGGGTGCCGCCGGCCTCGGAGATCCGGTTGGCCGTCGTGTCCGCGTCCTCGGCGACCGTGCCGCCCTGTTCCTTCACCCAGGCGGTGACCGAACCGGCCGCACCCTTGCGGATCCTGCGTCCGTCGACGTCGACGCCGGACATCCGGGTCTGGGCGGTGAAGGCGATCCACTCGGCGCCCTTGAGCTCTCCCTGGTGGCGCTCGCGCAGTCCGTACCTCTCCTTCGCGAGGACGACGATGGAGCGGCCTTCGGGCGTCTCGTCGGCCAGCGACGACAGCTGGGCGGCATCGGCGACCTCGGCCTCCGTCGTCCCGCTCACCGGCACGAACTCGGACGCCTGCCGGTTGCCGAGGGTGATGGTGCCCGTCTTGTCGAGCAGCAGGGTCGAGACGTCACCGGCGGCCTCGACCGCGCGGCCGGACATGGCCAGCACATTGCGCTGCACGAGCCGGTCCATGCCCGCGATACCGATCGCGGAGAGCAGCGCGCCGATGGTGGTGGGAATGAGGCAGACCAGCAGGGCCACCAGCACGACCATCGTCAGATGCGTGCCCGCGTAGTCCGCGAACGGCGGCAGGGTGGCCACCGCCAGCAGGAACACGATCGTCAGCGAGGCGAGCAGGATGTTCAGCGCGATCTCGTTGGGCGTCTTCTGCCGGGCCGCGCCCTCGACCAGGTTGATCATCCGGTCGATGAAGGTCTCGCCCGGCTTCGTCGTGATCCTGATGACGATCCGGTCGGAGAGCACCTTCGTGCCGCCGGTGACGGCACTGCGGTCGCCGCCGGACTCCCGGATGACGGGGGCGGACTCACCGGTGATCGCCGACTCGTCGACGCTCGCGACGCCCTCGACGACGTCACCGTCGCCGGGGATGACGTCGCCGGCCTCGCAGACGACCAGGTCACCGATCCTCAGGTCGGTGCCCGGAACCTGTTCCTCCGAGTCCCCGACGAGCCGCCGCGCCACCGTGTCGGTCTTGGCCTTGCGCAGGGTGTCGGCCTGGGCCTTGCCGCGGCCCTCGGCAACCGCCTCGGCCAGGTTGGCGAAGACGACCGTGAGCCACAGCCAGGCGCTGATGGTCCAGCCGAACCAGTCGCCGGGGTCCTTGAAGGAGAACACCGTGGTCAACACGGATCCGATCCACACCACGAACATCACGGGCGACTTGACCATCACCCGCGGGTCGAGCTTGCGGAAGGCGTCCGGGAGGGACTTGACGAGCTGCTTGGGATCGAAGAGGCCCGCGCCGACACGGCCCTCGGCGGGCTTGTGCCCGGTGGGGACGTCGCTGTGCGGCGCCCGGGTCGGGGTGGCTGTGGACATCGAGTCCTCGTGCTTCGTTACGTCGGTTGTCATGACGCCAGCCCCTCGGCCAGCGGACCCAGCGCGAGGGCCGGGAAGTAGGTCAGACCGGTGATGATCAGGATCGCGCCCACCAGCAGGCCCGTGAACAGCGGCTTCTCGGTGCGTAGGGTGCCCGCGGTCACGGGGACCGGCTTCTGCTCGGCGAGCGAGCCGGCCAACGCCAGGACGAAGATCATGGGCAGGAAACGGCCGAGGATCATCGCCAGGCCCAGGGTGCTGTTGAACCACTGGGTGTCCGCGTTCAGACCGGCGAACGCGGAACCGTTGTTGTTGGAGGCGGACGTGTAGGCGTAGAGGATCTCCGAGAAGCCGTGCGCCCCGCTGTTGGTCATCGAGTGGCCGGGAGTGGGCAGCGCCATCGCCGCGGCGGTGAAGACCAGGACCAGCGCCGGAGTGATCAGGATGTAGCAGGCGGCGAGCTTGATCTCGCGGGTGCCTATCTTCTTGCCCAGGTACTCGGGGGTGCGGCCGACCATCAGACCGGCGATGAACACCGCGATGATCGCCATGATCAGGATGCCGTAGAGGCCGGAGCCGGTGCCGCCTGGCGTGATCTCGCCCAGCATCATGCCGAGCATGGTGATGCCGCCGCCGAGGCCGGTGAAGGAGGAATGGAAGGAGTCCACCGCGCCGGTCGAGGTGAGCGTGGTGGCCACCGCGAAGATCGAGGACGAGCCGACGCCGAAGCGGACCTCCTTGCCCTCGTACGCCCCGCCCGCGATCTGGAGCGCCGGGCCGTGGTGGGCGAACTCGGTCCACATCATCAGGGCGGTGAAGCCGAGCCAGATGGTGGCCATCGTGGCGAGGATCGCGTAGCCCTGCTTCACGCTGCCGACCATCACGCCGAAGGTGCGGGTCAGGGCGAACGGGATGACCAGCAGCAGGAAGATCTCGAAGAGGTTGGTGAAGGGGGTGGGGTTCTCAAAAGGGTGGGCGGAGTTGGCGTTGAAGTAGCCGCCGCCGTTGGTGCCCAGCTCCTTGATGGCCTCCTGGGAGGCGACCGCGCCGCCGTTCCACTGCTGCGAGCCGCCCATGAACTGGCCCACTTCATGGATGCCGGAGAAGTTCTGGATGGCACCGCACGCCACCAGGACGATCGCCGCGACGAAGGCACCGGGCAGCAGGATGCGGGTGACCCCGCGCACCATGTCGGACCAGAAGTTGCCCAGTTCACCGGTGCGGGAGCGCGCGAAGCCCCGGACGAGCGCCACCGCCACCGCGATACCGACGGCCGCCGAGACGAAGTTCTGCACGGCCAGCCCGGCGGTCTGCACGACGTGGCCCATGGCCTGCTCGCCGTAGTACGACTGCCAGTTGGTGTTGGTGACGAAGGACGCGGCGGTGTTGAACGCCTGGTCCGGGTCGATCGAGGAGAAGCCCAGCGAGCCCGGCAGCACGCCCTGGAGTCGCTGGAGCAGGTACAGGAACAGCACGCCGACGGCAGAGAAGGCGAGAACGCCCCGCAGGTACGCGGGCCAGCGCATCTCGGTGTCGGGGTTGGCGCCGATGCCCTTGTAGATCCACTTCTCGACCCGCCAGTGCCGGTCGGAGGAGTAGACCTTGGCCATGTAGTTGCCGAGGGGGATGTAGCAGAGCGCCAGGGCGCCTATGAGTGCCAGCAGCTGGAGGACGCCGGCGAGTACGGGACCCATCGCTGTCTCAGAACCTCTCGGGGAAGATCAGGGCGAGGACGAGATAGCCCAGCAGGGCGACGGCCACGACCAGGCCGACGATGTTCTCGGCGGTCACAGCTTGGTCACCCCCTTGGCGACGAGGGCCACCAGCGCGAACACCGCGATCGTGGTGACGACGAAGGCCACATCGGCCATCGCGAACTCCTAGAAGAGGTTCGGAAGAGAACGGACAGATAGAGGAAACCCCGGCTCCGGCCGGAATCGGCCGGCCGTTGACGAGTCCCTTACGGCGGCACCCACGGCTTTGACGGGACTCTTACGGCCCCCGTCCGTACCGGCCGTCACAGCAGGCGGAAGCGCAGTCGGCAGATGACCGCGTCCGTCTCCCTGCGCACGGCGTGGGCGACGACCGCGCCCCGCTGGTTCTGCAACAGCCGCTGCCACAGCCGCTCCGGCTCGGCCTCCGGGATCAGGACGGTGACCCGGGTGGCCGGCTCCGCCGCGGCGACCTCACGGACGTACGCGGCGATGGGGCGGCCGAGGCTGCGCCGCTCGCACGACAGCCGGACCAATGACACTCCGGGGTCCCACTCGGCCCACGAGCGCTCAAGGGCGTGCAGCGCGGCCCGGTCCTCGGGGTCGGGGTAGCAGACGGTGACCGCGCGAACCTCGTCGCCCAGGGAGGAGGCCGCCGTCAGGGCCTCCGAGGTGAGCCGGGACAGCGACGACACGGGCACGATCACCACCGAGCGCTCCCGGTGCGGTGGCTCGGGGATACGGCCCAGACCGAGCCGCGCGCCGATCCGGCCGTAGGCCCGATGGACGGCGACGAACGCTGCCACCAGCAGTGGCAGCGCGACCACGATCAGCCACGCGCCCGCCTGGAACTTCTCCACGGTGACGACGACCGTGGAGACGCCGGTGAGGACGGCACCGAAGCCGTTCAGCGCCGCCTTGCCCCGCCATCCCGGGCTCCCCTTCTCCCGCCCACCCGCCCGGCGTTCGAGCCGCCAGTGCCGGACCATCCCCACCTGGGCGATCGTGAAGCCGACGAAGACACCGATGGCGAACAGCGGCACAAGGGTGTTGGTGTCGCCGCCGGAGAAGACGAGCAGCGCCGCCGAGACCACGGCCAGGGCCAGCACACCGTGCCGGTGGACCTGCCGGTCGGCCTTCAGGGCGAAGACGTGCGGCAGGTAGTTGTCGCGGGCCAGCAGCTTCAGCAGCACCGGCAGACCGCCGAAGGAGGTGTTCGCGGAGAGCGCCAGCAGGATCATCGTCGCGAACTGGATGACGTAGAAGGCCCAGTTGTGGCCGAGGGAGGCGTCGGCGAGCTGGGCGAGGACGGTGACGCCCTCGACCGGCTGGAGGTGGAAGCGGGAGATCAGCACTGACAGGCCGATCAGCATCACGCCGAGCACGGCTCCGAGGGCGACCTCCGCGCGCTGGGCCCGCTTGGCACGCGGGCGGCGGAAGGACGGGACGGCGTTGGCGATGGCCTCGACCCCGGTGAGCGCGGCACAGCCGGAGGCGAAAGCCTTCAGCAATAGCAGGGCGCCGACCGTGGTGGCGTTGTCGGCGAGTGCGGAGGCATGGCCCTCCGCGGTCGCGGTGCTCACCGGCCCGGACCGGAACAGACCCACGGCGATCAGCACGAGGATCGAGCCGACGAACACCACGGTCGGCACGATGAACACCCTCGCCGACTCGACGATGCCCCGCAGGTTCACCCCGGTGATCAGCACCAGCACGGCCAGGCACAACCACAGCCGCTCGCCGTACAGGGAAGGAAGAGCCGAGGTCAGGGCGGCCACTCCGGCCGTGACGGCGACGGCCACGTTGAGGACGTAGTCCAGGACCAGCGAAGCGGCCGCCACCAGGCTCGTCCGCGCGCCCAGATGCGTCTTGGCCACGGCGTAGGACCCGCCGCCGTCCGGGAAGGCGGCGATCACCTGCCGGTACGAGGCGACCAGCACCGCCAGCAGGCCGGCGATGGCCAGCGTCACCGGGAGGGTGAAGCCCAGGCCGTGCGCCCCGGCTGCGGCCAGGACGAGGACGATCGCCTCGGGGCCGTACGCCACCGACGCCATCGCGTCCAGGGAGAGCGCGGCCAGACCGGTCACCGCGGTGAGCCGGTGGCGTTCGCCGGTATCGGGTGGCTCTTCGTCGGCGGGGGTCGCGCCCGGCTCGAGGGTCAGGACGGACATGGATGCGTGCTCCTTCTTCCAGGGCCACGCGCGCGAGGTCTGAGGCGTGCGCGGTGCACTCAGGGTGTGTCCGTTTCCCACTGGGGCCGACTACTCTTGTCGGTTTCTTCGCGCCGAAGCGGCCGACTTTGACGGGACCTTGACGGGTATGTGACCCAGGTGACAGAGGCATCAGAGTCGCGTCAAAGGGGAGGCGATCCGGCCTTCCCGATCTCTACGTTCAAAGCCATGGCATCCCGCACCGGCGCGCGCGAACCCGCTGACGCGGCGCACGACCTCCGCTGGGCACGGGACGTGCGGGACTCGGTGCGCTGCGCCGGCGTGCTGCTCGTCCTGCTGCTTCTCCTCGACTGGGGCACGGAGCGGCTCACTCCCCGCCGCGCCGCGCTGTGGTTCGCCTTGGCGCTGCTGCTCTTCCTCACGCTGTATCCGGCCCGGGTCCGGGCCGGTGAGGACTGGCTGTCCTCGCGTCGACTGTGGCGCGAGCGCCGGGTCCGTACGGATCTGCTGGTGTCCGTCCGCTGCCTGGACGGCGTCTCCCAGCGGCTCGTGCTGCGGGACGCGTTCGGCGGCCGGGTGGAGATCGATCCCGAAGTGCTGGTGCGCAACCCGCAATTGTGGCTCCGGTTGGAGGCGGGGGCCCGGAGGGCGGCGGCGGCCGGCACGCTGTTGTGCGGGGCGACCGCGTTGCGCCGCCTCTCCCGGCGCATCGACCGCGAGACCGCCCACGCCGTGTTCAAAGCCTCCGGGCTGGAGTGACGGTCCCCGCGTTCGGTCCTGCCCCGGTCTGCTCCGCGAAGGGCAGCGATACGACCATGGTCAGGCCGCCGCCGGGGGTGTCCTCGGGGGTGAGGGTGCCGTTCATCGCCTCGGTCAGGCCGCGGGCCAGGGCGAGTCCGAGGCCGAGGCCGGTGGTGTTGTCGGTGTCGCCGAGCCGCTGGAAGGGCTCGAAGAGGCGTTCCCGGCCGTCGGCGGGCAGGCCGGGACCGCGGTCGACGACCCGCAGTTCCACCCGTCCCGCCAGGGCGCTGGCGGTGACCAGCACCGTCCGTCCGGGGGGCGTGTGCCTGACCGCGTTGCCGACGAGGTTGGCGACGACGCGCTCGAGCAGGGGTGGATCCGCCAGGACGGCCGGGATCTCCTCCATGTCCCGCGCCTCGGCTCCCGGCGCGTCCGCGAGCGCCACCGGGAGCACCTCCTCCAGGGTCGTGGCCCGCAGGTTCAGGGTGAGGGCGCCGGCCTCCAGGCGGCTGAGGTCGAGGAGGTTCTCCACCAGGCGGCTGAGCCTGGCCATGGACTCGTCGGCGGTGGCGAGGAGTTCGTCGCGGTCCTCGACGGTGAACTCCACGTCCTGGCTGCGCAGTGAGGTGACGGCCGCCCAGCCGGCGGCGAGCGGGGTGCGCAGATCGTGGCCGACCGCCCGCAGCAGCGCCGTGCGCATCCGGTCGGCGGCCTTCACGGGCTCGACCTCGGCCGCCGCCTCGGCCAGCCGGGCCCGCTCGACGGCGGATCCCACGTGCGCGGCGAACGCGGCAAGGACGCGCCGTTCGGAGGAGGACAGCGCGCGCCCTCGCAGCACCAGGTACGCGCCGGGACCGGCGGGCACGGCCGTGGCCTCCTCGGCCTCGGGCGGCTCGTCGACCAGTTCGGCCGAGTCCATGCCGAAGGTCTCCCGGGTACGTTCCAGCAGGGCGGGAATGGTCGCGCCGCCGCGCACGATGGTGCCGGCCAGGGAGGACATGGTCTCGGCCTCGGCCGTGGCGCGGGCCGAGCGGCGGGACAGGCGCAGGGAGCGGTCGACGACGGCGGCCACGGTGGCGGCCACGACCGCGAACACCCCGAGCGCGATCAGCGCGTTGGGGTCGTCGAGGGTGAAGGCGCCGATGGGCGGGATGAACCAGTAGTTGAGCAGCAGGGACGCCGTCACCGACGCGATCAGCGCGGAGGCGACCCCGCCTATGCAGGCCACCCCCACGACCACGAGCAGGAACAGCAGCGCCTCACTGGTCAGGTTCACCGTCCCGCGCACCTGGGCGAGGACGACGGTGAGCAGCACCGGCAGCACCAGTCCCGCCACCGGTCCCGCGACCAGCCGGGCGGTGGACAGAGTGCGCCGCCGGGACGGCAGCAGGGCACCGCGCCCCGCGCGCTCATGGGTGACCCGGTGAACGTCGATGTCGCCGGACAGCGCGGTCACGGTCTCCCCCGTGCCGGGTCCGGTCAGAAACCGTTCCAGACGGCCCCGCCGGCTGGTGCCGAGGACGAGCTGGGTGGCGTTCTCGGCGCGGGCGAAGTCGACCAGGGCGGTGGCGATGTCGTCGCCGACGACGGAGTGGTAGCTGCCGCCGAGGTCCTCCACGAGCCTGCGCTGCCGGGCCAGCGAGGCGTGCGAGACCCCGGCTGCCAGGCCGTCGCTGCGGGCCACGTGCACAGCGAGGAGGTCGCCCCCGGCCGACCGGGCGGCGATCCGGGCGGCCCGCCGGACCAGCGTGTCCCCCTCCGGTCCTCCGGTCAGCGCGACGACGACCCGCTCCCGCGTCTCCCACACCCCGCCGATGCCGTGCTGCGAGCGGTAGTCCTGGAGCGCCTCGTCGACCCGGTCGGCCACCCACAGCAGGGCCAGCTGCCGCAGCGCGGTCAGGTTGCCGGGCCGGAAGTAGTTGGCGAGCGCCGCGTCGACCTTTTCGGGCGCGTAGACGTTGCCGTGCGCCAACCGCCGCCGCAGCCCCTCGGGTGGCATGTCCACCAGCTCGACCTGATGGGCCCGCCGTACGACGTCGTCGGGCACGGTCTCGTGCTGCGGCACGCGCGTGATCTTCTCGACCACGTCGTTGAGGGACTCCAGGTGCTGGATGTTCAGCGCCGTGACCACGTCGATGCCTGCGGCGAGCAGCGCCTCGATGTCCTGCCAGCGCTTGGCGTTGCGGCCGCCGCCGGGGACGTTGCTGTGGGCGAACTCGTCGACGATCGCCACCTGCGGGCGGCGGGCCAGCACCGCGGCGAGGTCCATCTCCTCGAACCGCCCGCCGCGGTAGTCGCAGCGGGCCCGGGGGACGGTCTCCAGACCGTCCAGCATGGCCTCGGTGCGCGGCCGGCCGTGGCACTCGGCGAAGCCGACCACGACATCCGCACCACGGGCGGCGCGCCGCCGGCCCTCGTCGAGCATCCGGTAGGTCTTGCCCACGCCCGGGGCCGCCCCGAGGTAGACCTTCAGTCGTCCGGGCCGTACGTCACCACTCATCGCCGCCGACGCGCTCCGCTCACTGGCTCAACTCCCACAGGAGGCGGGTTACTTCCCTCCACCGAAGCGTGTCCGGGGGCCCGCCGGGGTGTTTGTTAGCGCTTCCTTGGCGCCCGTCCCGGGGACCTTGACACTGTCTTGACGTCCGACGGACGGATAGGGTGAAGGCGGTGTGCCGGGAAGTCTGGTCGGCGGGGAGTCAGGGTGACTCCTTTGGGCCCCACAGGGCCTGTGGCCCCAGGGGGACGGCATGCGCGGCGTAGGTACGGTTCTGGCACTGGTGGTCCTGGCCACCGTCGTGGCGACCTTCGCCCGCCGCTGGCGTATCCCCGCGCCCTCCCTGCTCGTGGTCGCCGGCCTCGCCGTGGCGCTGCTGCCGGGCACCCCGGAGATCGAGATCAGCCCGGAGGTCATCGGCCTCGTCGTCCTGCCACCGCTGCTGTACGCCAGTGCGGAGGACATGCCCTGGCGTGAGCTGAAGGCCGTGTGGAAGCCGGTCGGAGTCCTCTCCATCGGCCTGGTGCTGGCGTCGGCGGCCGCGGTCGGCTGGGTGGCGTCCGAGGTGACTCCCCTGTCGTGGCAGATGGCGTTCGTGCTGGGCGCGGTGCTGGCCAGCACCGACCCCGTGGCCGTCACCGCGCTCGGCAGACGCCTCGCCCTCCCGCCCAAGGTGCAGGTCCTCGTCCAGGCGGAGAGCCTGTTCAACGACGCGACCTCGCTGGTGCTGTTCCGGGTCGCGGTGAGCGTGGCGGTGGCGTCGGCGGCGACCGGATGGGGCCCGGCGGGCGGTGAGTTCGCCGTGCTGGCCGGGGGCGGCACGGTCATCGGCGCCGTCATCGCCGGAGTGGTCGCGCTGATCCGCCGCCGCACCGAGGACCCGGTCCTGGAGACCGTGATCGCTCTGGTGACGCCGTACATCGCCTACGTCCTCGCGGAGGCAGCCCACGCCTCCGGCGTCACCTCGGTCGTGGTGGCCGGGGTCGTCCTGGGCGGGCGCGGCGACCGGCTCACCAACGCCCGCATACGTCTCCAGTTGCACGCCGTCTACGGCACGGTGGTGTTCCTGCTGGAGAGCGTGGTGTTCTCCCTGATCGGGCTGGCGCTGCCCGCACAGGTCCAGGCGCTGGACGACGGCGACCGGGCCTGGCCGCTGTACGCCCTCGCCGTGGCCGGCACGCTGATAGCCGTACGGCTGCTGTGGCTGGCGCCGCTGTCGGCGGTCGTCCAGCGCAAGGGCGGCATCCAGCGGATGAACTGGCGGGTCCCGCTGGTGCTGACCTGGGCCGGCACCCGCGGGGTCGTGCCCCTGGCGGCGGCCCTGTCCATACCGGAAACAACGAAGAACGGCGCCGCCCTGACGGAGCGCCCGCTCGTCCTCGTCCTGACCACGTCGGTCGTGGTCGCCACCCTCGTCGTCCAGGGCTTCACCCTCGCCCCGGTCGTGCGCCGCTCCGGCATCGCCCTGGAGCCAGACCACACCGAGCGCGAGGAGGCCTCCGCCCGCTGCCGTCTGGCCGACGCGGGCATCCGCCGCCTGGAGGAGCTCTCCGAGCTGGAGGCTGTACCGGACGTCGTCCTCGACCGTCTCCGCCGGGGCCTCTCCGCCCGCCTCGACGACGCCCGCGACCGCCTCACCGACGACAACCGCACGACCGGATCCGCCGACCTCGTCTACCGGCAGCTGCGCCGCGACCTGATCTCCGTCGAAGCCACGGAACTGCAACGGCTCTACGACGACCACACCATCAGCGACACGACCCGCAGGCGTCTCCAGCGCTCCCTGGACCTGGAGGAAGCCCGGCTGGCGGACGCGTAGGTCACCG
The DNA here is from genome assembly GCF_040630405.1 of Streptomyces sp. NPDC005811. NCBI lineage: Bacteria > Bacillati > Actinomycetota > Actinomycetes > Kitasatosporales > Streptomycetaceae > Streptomyces > Streptomyces sp. NPDC005811. The sequence goes on along the minus strand of NZ_JBEXXK010000028.1, from coordinate 120,702 downwards.
TCAGCGTCCCCCCTCAGCGGAACTCGGCGAGCCGGGGCCGCAGTCCGAGCGCGGTCAGCAGGAGCGCGGCGATCAGCAGACCGCCCGCCCACGGCAGCAGATCGCCGACCGTGGAACGGCCTGCCCGCACGGACGCCGTGAAGTGTGCCTTGTTGATGTCCGTCACCCGATCCAGCGCGGTCATCCACGCCCCGAAGTGCGCGTTGGAGGTGCCGGGCTTCCAGTCCATGCAGAACTCCACGGCCTCCTGGTCCCTCCCCGCCGCCAGCAGCGCTCGGATCTTCCGATCGTCGCGCTGGTAGACGGCGTACGTCTCCACCGTCCTCTCCGCCGCCGACCGCTCCCCGGGGAAGGTGATGTTGTCCAGTTCGCGCCGGAAGTCGCCGGTGAAGCGGAGGCCGTGGTGGTCGGACGCGTACGCCTTCCACGTGGCGGCGAGTCCGGAGTCGTAGGTGGCGAGGGTCGCGCCCTGGATGCCGTACAGCTCCTGCGACTTGGCGAGGAACTTGTCCGCGTACTGTTCGCGGCGCTGCGGGTCGAGGAGGTAGCGGCTCTCGTCGGCGTTGGCGTCGTAGGCGAGGGCACGGGCGCGGGAGAGCGCGACGACGGAGTCGAAGGCGTCTCGGCGCGCGCCCCGCAGGTGTGCGGCGGACTCGGACAGCATCTGGGCGCCGAGGAGCACGGCGAGCACGGTGCAGACGGTGGCGGCCAGGACACCCGGGTTGAGGATCCGCCGGAAGCGGCGGGCCAGGTACCACTGCAGGACACCGAGCGCGGCGAGCAGCAGAATCCCGAGGGTCACAGTGGCCGCGAGCTGGGCGGAGAGGGTGGAGCGGGCCGCGGTGTACTCGGCGTCGAAGGCCCGGTCGTTGGCGGACACGAGGGTGCGAGAGGCGGGCAGGAGGCGGCTCTGCAGGAGGTCCGTCGCCTGGCGGTAGTCGACGAGCGCGGCCGCCTTGCCGCCGGTGTGGTCGTCGTTCTCCAACGCGCGGCCGATCAGCTCCTGGTATTCGGCGAAGTCGTCGGTCAGGTTCTCGACGGTCCTCTCGTCGGCCCGGTTCCCCTGCGCCGCGACAGCCAGCGTCCGCAGGTCGTGGCCGATCTCGCGCCGCGCGTCGGTGTAGAAGCCGACCGCCTTCGCATACGGCGTCCTCAGGCGCCCCTTCCCCGCGTCCCCGTCGGCCAGCAGGATGTTGGCGGCCTGCGCGTCCATGTCGTTGAGGGCGAGGTTGAGGTCGGCGGCGCTGGTGGTGCGGGGCGCGTCGCGGTCGGCCACACCGTCCCAGGTGCCGTTCGCGGCGATTCCGGCGACCAGCAGCAGGACGGCCAGAGCGGCGGTGAGCGAGGCCGTGGCCGCGCGCAGGAACCGCAGCCGCGCGGGCACACCGGCCCAGAAGCGGCGGCGCAGAGCGGCCCGCGCGGCCACGGCCCGTTGTCGGAGGCGGGGACCCGGACCCGGATCGCCCGTCCGCGTCTCCTCCGGCTGTTGCGGTCCGGGACCGCCTTCCCCCCGGTCGGGCACGGTTGACCGGGGCTCCTCGCCTGCCCCGGGCCGGGATGTACCCGCTGTGCCGGCCGTGATCGTCACGGTCCCTCCCACGTCACACCACGGACGGTCACCCGCCCCCGTTGCCGATCAGTGTGGGACCGGATCAGGTCACGATCGGCCGGCATTGACGCTCTCCTGATGCCTTACCGGTCTGGTTTGACGGGACTTTGACGGCGCCCACGGACGGGACTTTGAAGGTGTCCACGAGAGAGACGCAGGGACGCAGGGGTGCCCCCAACCCGCAGGCAATCGCGTACGACATGACGCTGAGTGGCCGCCGCCCCGATTCGACGGCCCGGTCCCCCGTACGGCCCAGTCCCGCCCGTCCGACCGAAACGTCGACGTCCTGATACGCCAGGGGCGTCCCGGCACCCGGTCTTAACGCAAGCTTGACGCCGATGTGTGATCCATCCCTCGGCCCTTGCATCACTCTCTGCTTACGCTGGTGCCGCCGTCCGCGTGATGGCCGATTCCCACGCCGAGCCGCACCCCGGGAGCACGCCGATGGCCACCACCGAACATCCGCCGCCGAGCCGCCTGCGGACATGGATGCTGGAGGGCCTGTCCGACATGGGCAAGGGAGGCGGGCACACGGGACCCCACGCCGAGCCCGAGCCCCCGCACAAGGGCCAGCCCTGGTACCGGGTGATGTGCCTGACCGGCGTGGACTACTTCTCGACCCTCGGCTACCAGCCCGGCATCGCCGCGCTCGCGGCCGGTCTGCTGTCACCCATCGCGACCATCGTGCTGGTGATAGTCACCCTGGCCGGCGCGCTGCCGGTCTACCGGCGCGTGGCCGACGAGAGCCCCCACGGCGAGGGCTCGATCGCGATGCTGGAGCGGCTGCTGTCCTTCTGGCAGGGCAAGCTGTTCGTGCTGACCCTGCTGGGCTTCGCCGCCACCGACTTCCTGATCACCATCACCCTGTCGGCCGCCGACGCCTCCACCCACCTGGTGGAGAACCCCCACCTGACCAGCACCCTGCACGACAAGCAGATGATCATCACCCTCGTCCTGGTGGCGCTGCTCGGCGCGGTGTTCCTCAAGGGCTTCCTGGAGGCGATCGGCGTCGCGGTCGTCCTGGTGGGCGTCTACCTCGCGTTGAACGTGGTGGTCGTGATCGTCGGCCTGTGGCACGTCGCCACCGAGGGGCACGTGGTCACGGACTGGTGGAGCGCCCTGACCGCCGAGCACGGGAACATCTTCGTGATGATCGGCGTGGCCCTGATCGTCTTCCCCAAGCTCGCGCTGGGCCTGTCCGGCTTCGAGACCGGTGTCGCGGTCATGCCGCATGTGAAGGGCGACGACGGCGACACGGAGGAGGAGCCCCGGGGCCGTATCCGCGACACCAGGAAGCTGCTGACGGCCGCAGCGGTCATCATGAGTGTCTTCCTGATCGCGACCAGCTTCATCACCACGTGGCTGATCCCGGAGAAGGAGTTCGAGCCGGGCGGCCAGGCCAACGGCCGCGCCCTCGCCTATCTCGCCCACGAGTACCTGGGCAGCGCCTTCGGCACGGTCTACGACATCTCGACCATCGCGATCCTCTGGTTCGCCGGCGCTTCCGCGATGGCCGGGCTGCTCAACCTGATGCCCCGCTATCTCCCCCGCTACGGCATGGCCCCGCACTGGGCGCGGGCCGTGCGCCCGATGGTCATCGTCTTCACGCTCATCGGCTTCCTGGTCACCTGGATCTTCGACGCGAGCGTCGACGCCCAGGGCGGCGCCTACGCCACCGGCGTGCTGGTGCTGATCAGCTCCGCCGCCATCGCCGTGACCATCGCCGCCCACAAGGCCGGACAGCGCAACTGGACAATCGCGTTCGCGGTGATCTCGGTGGTGTTCCTCTACACCACGGTCGTCAATGTCATCGAGCGCCCGGACGGCGTGAAGATCGGCGCCTGCTTCATCGCCGGTATCATCCTCGTCTCCCTCCTCTCCCGCCTCGCCCGCGCCTTCGAACTGCGCGTGACGAGCGTCGAGCTGGACGACATGGCGGAACGGTTCGTCCGGGACATCGCCCACCGCCGCATCCGTTTCATCGCCAACGAGCCCGACCAGCGCGACAAGGCCGAGTATCGCGACAAGATCGAGCAGATCCGGCAGGACAACGACATGCCGGAGCAGGAGGACTTCGTCTTCGTCGAGGTGACGGTGACCGACCCCTCCGAGTTCGAGGCGGGCCTGACGGTCCGCGGCGAGGTCCTGCACAACCGCTACCGGGTCCTGACGCTGGAGTCCTCCTCCATCCCCAACGCGCTCGCCGCCCTCCTCCTCCACGTCCGCGACTCCACCGGCTGCACCCCGCACATCTACTTCGAGTGGACTGAGGGCGGCCCCTTCGCGAACTTCCTGCGCTTCTTCCTCTTCGGCCAGGGCGAGGTCGCCCCAGTCACCCGCGAGGTCCTGCGCGAGGCCGAACCGGACCGCGCCCGCCGCCCCCGCGTCCACACCGGCTGAACCCGGCACCCGCGTCAGGATCCCGTCAAGATTCGCCCGTACGGCGTCAGGACCCCGTCAGCGACAGCCGCCGGGTCCCCCATGGGCACCTAGCGTCAGCACCATGCAACGGACGGACCGGCGGGCCCCGGCCGGCGACCGCCACTGGCGCGGCAGCGCACGGCTCGCGACGAGCTGCGCCCTGCTGTTCTGCGCCCTTTCCCTGCTGGTCGACTGGGACGCAGGCAGCCTGACGCCCACGCGCGCCCTACTGTGGAGCACCTTGTCCGCGGCCGTGTTCACGGTGCTGCTCCCACCCAGGGTGACGGCGGGCCCCGGCTGGCTGGCGGTGCGCAGCCCCTGGTGCAGGCGCATGGTGCGCACGGACGCACTGGTGACCGTACGGCAGTACGGGGGCGTCTCCTCGCACCTGGTCCTGCGCGACGTCCACAGCCGCCGCCTGGAACTCGACCCCCGCGTCCTCGCCGCCAACCCCCTGATCTGGCACGAGTTCGAAACCGGCGTCCGCCGCTCCCTCGAACGCGGCACACTCCTCCAAGGCGCCGACGTCCTGGAACAGCTCGGCCACCGCATCGACGACGAGACCACGCGAGCGGTCCTGAGGGCATCCGGTCTTTCCTGATCGGGCCCCAACCGAGATGACACAAATAATTGTCATCTCGGTTGAGAGTGATACCTTCGTGAGTGTGCCGAACGACGCCCAACTGCTCTTCGCCGACCACGTCGGCCGCTTCTACGCCCGGCAGTACGGCTTCCCGCCCATGGCCGGACGCCTGCTGGGCCACCTCCTCGTCTGCGATCCGCCACAGCAGAGCATCGACGAGCTGGGCGAAGCCCTGCTGGCGAGCCGCAGCGCCATCACCGGCGCGGTCAAACTGCTGGAGAACTACGGGATGGCCCGGCGCACCCGCACCGCCGGTGAGCGCATGGACCGGGTGAGCCTGAACCCGGACAGCCGGCAGCCTCAGAACTTCGACGCCGCCCTCCACCAGGAGCACGCCGCGCTGTTCCGGGAGGGACTGGCGCTCCTCGCCGACGCTCCGCCGGAGCGCCGCGCCCCGCTCGAGGAAATGGTCGCCCTGGCCGATTTCCTCGCCAAGCGCCTCCCCCGACTGGTCGACGAGTGGCAGGCACACCGCGACGAGTTGCGCGCCTCGGGACAGCTGACCAGCCCCCGCGATTAGCCACACACAGAGAGGGTGCCCGTCATGACCGAGCACGACCCGACCGGAGCGTCCGCCCCGTCCGCCCTGTCCGCCCCGTCCGCTCTACGGAACCGGGTCGAGCACGGCGACCACGACGCGGTCGACGAGCTGATCGAGCTCGCCACCGAACTCGGTGACCTGAACGAGCTGCGCCGTCTCGCGGACGCGGGCAACGCCGACGCGACCGACGAGCTCATCCAACTCGCGGCGGAACAAGGGGATCTCGAAGAACTTCGCCGCCTTTCGGACGGCGGCAACGCCACGGCCACCGACCAGCTGATCGAACTCGCAACCGAGCAGGACAACCTGGACGAGCTACGGCGCCTCGCCACCCGGGGCAGCACCACCGCGGCCGAGCAGCTCGCCGAACTCACGGCCGAGTGACCTCGACGCCGGACAGCGCCGTGCCTCGCCGGGGGCGCCCGCAACCCGCCCGCGCGTCGACCGCTTGAGATCGCCACCGTTTGCCGTTAGGCACAAGCCGGCCGGCAAGCCACCTGGGGAAGCGGAGCCGGGCCGATGAGACAGCCGCCGCTGCGCAGCCTGGGGCCTCACAGATGGGTCCCGGGCCTGCCCCTACCGGAGATGCCGCCATTCCCACTACTCGGTGATACCGTATAGTGATACTCGGTAGCACGCAGTACCGACAGGGCCGAGGAGGAATCGCGATGGACGACCTGACGGAAATGCTGAAGGGCACGCTCGAAGGGTGCGTGCTCGAAATCATCGGCAGCGAGGAGACCTACGGGTACGCCATCACCCGTCAGCTGAACGAGCTCGGCTTCGCCGACGTCGTTGAGGGGACGGTGTACACCATCCTGCTGCGACTGGAGAGGAACGGACTCGTCCAGGTGACGAAGCGGCCGTCCGGGGTGGGTCCGCCGCGCAAGTGCTACGCGCTCAACGAAGCCGGACGCGAGGAACTCACGAAGTTCTGGGCGAAATGGCAGTACGTCTCATCACGCATCGACAGGCTGAAGGAAGGCGGGAGATGAACTTCTGGGAGACCATCACCGGCAGCGATCTCACGAGGGAATGGAAAGCGTTCGAAGCCCGGGCCGAGGCCCTGCCGGACGACTACCGGGCAGCGTGGGAACAGATCAAGGACCACCTCTTTCCCCACGGGGACTTCACCGGCCGCAACCTGATGCCGATCCTCGACGCAGCCCTGGGGCTGCTCGAAGAGACAGCGGCGGACGGGCAGAGCGTCCACGAGGTGCTCGGCGACGACATCCGAGGCTTCTGCACGGCGCTGGCCGGTGGAGAGGGGGCTCGAACCTATCGCGACCGGTGGCGCGAGCAGTTGAACAGGAACGTCGCAAGGAAACTGAGCCGGCTGGGAGGCTGACGTGGGCATCCAGGACATCATCGAGGGCAAGAAGCAGTGGCGGGCACACATGGCTCGGGTCAAGGCACTCCCGCCGGACTACCAGATCGTCTACAAGGAGATGCAGAAGTACCTGTTCAAGGTCGGACCGGTCGACCTGCCCGACGGGCCCCTGCTCCCCGGGATCGTCGACTTCTTCGAGGAGGGCGTCGCCGCGGGCAAGGGGGTCCTGGAACTCATCGGCAACGACGTCGCCGCGTTCTGCGACGACCTCGTCAAGGACTCTCCCACCTATGCGGACGTCTACCAGGAATCCATCGGCGGGGAATCGGGCACGGCCGAGAAGTAACACCCGCCGCTCCACGCCGGCGGCGGAGCCCGACCACGCGGTGCATTCACCTCGACGCAGCGCGAACAGGCGCCGGCGGACCGGTCACCAGAAGTAAGAGCGAACGCATCCGGAGCCGTTGCACACTCCGGCTGGAAGCCACACTCCGGGGGCGCGCCCCCGGGGTCGGCAGACCAGCAAGGTCCCGGCCTCACCGCCGACCGCAGGTGCCGTCCTACGGCGTTCGCCCGGTCCGCAGGACAGGCTGCCGACGGCCGGCAGGTCATCCCCGGGACCCTACGCCGGCCTCCTCTCGCTGCCTGCACCTGTGATCAGTTCGTCACCGACGCGGCGGCCCCCCGGACCCACCCACACCCTGCGCACCGGTCACTCTGTCCTCTGAACTTCCCTTCAGCGCCGGGGGAATCGCGGTGATGGGGGCAGCCCAGCTGGCGGCTACGACGAAGGAAGCGCGCGAGGTGACATAACACGTGGGCAGGGCATCGGGCTGGGCACCGATCGGATGCTCTGGCTCAGACGACCGGCCGACCGATGCCCAGCAGGTTCCCCTCGCTGTCACGGAACCAGGCACCGCGTTCACCCCGGGCGCCCTTGCTCGGGCAGTTCCCTTCGATCTCGGCGATCCCGTCCTTCGTCCGAAGCCCAGGTACGTCGACCTCTTCGAACACCACACCGCGCCATTTGAGCTCCGAAACGACTGACTCGATGTCGTCGACCCCCCACCCCATCTGGGTGAAGGTGCCAGGCGAGGCACCCGTCGACCGGAACAGCGCGAAGTCCGCGTCTCCGCACCGGTACAGCAGCCAGCCGGGCCGTTCGTCGACGGGCTCCAGACCGAGCTGCTCAGCGTAGAAGCGCCGTGCCCGGTCAAGGTCCTGCGGTGGGCAGCCTGGTCGCCGCGCGGCCCCGGGCCAGACCGCTCTTGTCGTCTGCGTTCATTTCTCCACTGCGCCGTGGACAGTGGCCGAAGGCGCGGCGACAAGGGGGCACTCGGTCGCGGTCAGTTCAGCGGTACGACGGTGATGACGACGTTGCCGGTCTTGCGTCCGGTCTCGACGTACCGGTAGGCATCGACGATCTGCTCCAACGGGTACCGCCGGTCGATGACCGGCCTGAAATCCCCCGACCCGATCAGGTCCCGGAGATGCCGCACCATCTCCTGGTCCTGCCTCGGAAAGGGAAACCGCACCCTCCTGCCGCGGAACAGGGGTGTGATGAGCGGGAGGAGCAGGTTCTGCCACCACGGGCCCAGCTCCGAGGACAGATACAGCCCGCGAGGCTTCAACAGCCGCCTGCAGCGGCCGAAGGTGCTCTTGCCGACCGCGTCGAACACCGCGTCATAGCTTTGCTCATCCCTGGTGAAGTCCTGGGCCGTGTGGTCGACGACCCGGTCCGCACCCAGGCCCTTCACCAGCTCCACGTGCGCCCCGTCGCACACCGCGGTCACGGTGGCCCCGCGATGCTTCAAGAGCTGCACCGCCGCAGAGCCGATGGCGCCTGTCGCGCCGTAGACGAGGACATCGTGTCCGGACCGGATGCCCGCCGTCCTGATGAACGACAGCGCGTAGTGCGAGCCCTCGGTACCGGGAGCGGCCTCCTCGAAGGTCACGCCCGTCGGCATGGTCGCGATGGCGCCGCTCTGAGGAACGGACAGATACTCCGCATGCGTTCCGAACGCGCCCTCGTTGTACCCGAACACCCGGTCACCGACCATGAAGGACGTGACACCGCTGCCCACCGCCTCCACCATGCCTGCATACTCAGTCCCGAGCACCGTGCACCGCGGCCGGACAAGGCCGGTGAGCATGCGCATGAAGAAGGGGCTGGCCGCCCGGTAGGCACAGTCCGTCCGGTTGACCGTCGTCGCGTGCACCCTCACCAGCACGTCGTGGTCCCCGATCGAGGGCCTGTCCACCTCGACGACCCGGACCACGTCCGGCGGCCCATAACGGCTGTGCACCGCTGCCCTCATGGGCGAACCCTAGCGGCAATGCACCCTGTTCCACACCGGTTGGTGGCGAACGCGACCTCACGGGCAACCCAGCCCTTTCAGCCGGTCCACTGCCAGTTCGCCAGTACCACACCGCCGCGCCCCAGAACGTGGTCCGCCCGGTGCACCGGCGGGCTCCCGGCTGCAGGTCGTGGGCGCGCGGGCGCAACGCCTCGTAGAGGGAGAGTTCACTGCCGCCGGGCAGACGGAGGCCGGTGACGCGTCCCCAACGCACGTCGTGGACAGGTTGGGTGAATTCGACCCCCTGCTTCCTGAGCTCGGCCGGCGGGGCCTCGAAGATGAGCCAGCCGTACTCTCGCCCCATGGTTGAGCATCGCACGGTCGAGGTGAACGGCGTCCAGCTGCACATAGCCGAGCAAGGCGAGGGTCCCCTGGTGGTGCTCCTGCACGGCTTCCCCGAGTCATGGCACTCTAGCGCCACCAGTTCGGGCCACTGGCCGACGCGGGCTTCCACATGGTCGCCCCCGACCAGCGCAGATACGGCCGCAGCGACCACCCCGACGACGTCGACGCCTACAGCATCCTTCACCTGGTCGGCGACGTCGTCGGGCTGGTCCACGCCCTGGGCGAGGAGCAGGCGTACATCGTCGGGCACGACTGGGGCGCTCCGGTGGCCTGGCACACCGCGCTCCTGCGCCCGGACCTGGTCCTCGGGGTGGCCGGCCTCAGCGTGCCGCCACCGTCCCGAGGCACGGAGCCCCCACTGACCGTCATGGACAGGAAATACGGCGGGCACTTCTACTGGAACTGCTTGCAGCGCCCCGGTGTCGCCGACACCGAGTTCGCGCAGGACACGCGCACCGCGCTGCGGAAGTTCCTCTACTCGGCCTCCGGGGACATCCCCGGCGAGCTCAAGCAACCGCTGGTCGACCCCGAACGCGGCTGGCTCGCAGCCATGCGCAATCCGCAGGTCCTGCCCGACTGGCTCACCGAGGAAGACCTCGACACCCTCACCGAGAGCTTCGCCCATGGCTTCACCGGCGCCCTCAACTGGTACCGCAACTGGGAACTGACCGCCCCCCTGGCACGGCGCCCGCATCACCCCGCCCGCCCTGTACATCTACGGCGACCGCGACCCGGTCCCCGCCTTCCCAGGCCCCCCCGAATTCATCGCCACACTCCCCGCCCGCATGCCCAACCTCCACCTCCCACCCCTCGAACTGGCAGGCTGCGGCCACTGGACCCAACAGGAACGCCCCGACGAAGTGAACGCGGCACTCATCGAATTCCTCACGGCCCGTACCTGAATCCGGCACTCCGACGGGGAACATCCACCGTTCGCGCCCTTCAACGCCCCACCAGCACAGGGACCACGCGATCAGCTAGGGCCTGTCGTTTGGATCAGGTCGGCTGGGCCGACGTCGCGTTTCGGCCGACCCGAGCGGGGTGTGGTGCGTGCGGCTGCAAGGCGGAGGAGGGCGGCGACGCGGAGCGTCGGCAACCGACGACAACGCGGCAGACGTGCGTGCCACACCCCGCGACGCGCGGCATGATCCAAACGACAGGCCCTAGCCCACTCCCTCTTTGATTCCGCATCCTCAGTGGGCTCGCTCAGGCTGAAGAACCCGCCCCGACGCCGGGCCGATGACTCCTGCCGGCCTGTGCCCTTCAAGCCTTCGGGTTCACCAACCCCACTCCCGCGGCCGACGCTGCCACCAACTTCTGATCATGCGGTTGACCAGCAACAACTCGTCGCGCGCACGAAAAGAAGGCGAATTCGACCCCGATTCGACCCCGACGCCCACTCATTTCGCGATGCCCAAGCTTGATCTGTGGCTTTGCAACTTCTGCCGCTGTACCAGCCGTATGCCGCCGGAGAAGCGCCAGAGGAGCGCCACAAAAGCAATGATAAGGACATGTCTCGCAATTGAACGGTCGGGGATCAACACCGACCGACACCGCAGGCACACGGCCTGCTGACTATCCCCGTTGTCGGCGGGCAGCGGAACAACGCCTCACATCACTGCTCTCACCAGGCACTTTCCAAGCACGCTTCCGTGACACGGAAGCCGTATTGCGCCCCCGCACACCCCTTCCCGACGATGTCGCCACGACCCAACGACGGGAGCCGAACGCCATGCCGCACACGACCGCCTTCGCCAGGAACCAGTGGTACGTCGCCGCCTACAGCCACGAGGTCGGGCGCGAGGAGCTGCTCGGCCGGACCATCCTCGGTGAGCCCCTCGTGTTCTACCGGACCGAGGAGGAGGGGACCCCGGTCGCGCTGGCCGACCGCTGTGTGCACCGCCGCTTCCCGCTGCACGAGAAGCCCAGCCGGCTCGACGGCGACCGGTTGGTGTGCGGCTACCACGGCTTCACGTACGACACCGGCGGCACCTGTGTGTACGTGCCGGGCCAGAAGCGCATCCCGCGCACGGCCCGGGTCGCGTCGTACCCGGTCGTCGAGCAGGACGCCCTGGTGTGGGTGTGGATCGGCGACCCGGCGCTGGCCGACCCGCTGACGATCCCGCGCGCCCGGCACCTGGACTCCCCCGGCTGGACCACCGTGCGCGGCATGGAGCCCATCGACGCCGACTACGGCCTGCTCGTCGACAACCTGCTCGACCTCTCGCACGAGACGTATCTGCACGGCGGTTACATCGGCACCCCCGAGGTCGCCGAGACGCCGATCACCACCGAGGTCGACGAGGGCGCGGGAGTCGTCCGGGTCAGCCGGCACATGGCCGACGCCGAGTGCCCGCCGTTCTACGCCCGTTCGACCGGTATCGAGGGCCGGATCACCCGCTGGCAGGACATCGAGTACCACGCCCCCTGCCTGTATCTGCTGCACAGCCGGATCGCGCCGGTGGGCGTGCTGCCGGAGGCCGACGGCAGCGACCCGAACGGGTTCCACACCGAGATCACGTACGCCATCACCCCGTCCTCCGACGGCAAGGTGTACGACTTCTGGATGGTCTCGCGGGACTGGGCGACGGACGACGACGAGGTCACCGAGTTCCTGCGGAGCAACAACCACACCGTGGTCATGCAGGATGTCGACGCGCTCAACCTCCTGCAGCGGACGCTGGGTTCGGAGCGGGCGGGCTACCAGGAGCTGAGCATCAACATCGACACCGGCGGTCTGGCGGCCCGCCGGATCCTCGCCCGGCTGGTCGAGGAGGGCGACAAGCCTGTGGAGAGGGTCCTGTGAGCAACAGCCCCACCGGCGAGATCTACCGCATCGACTGGCTGCCCGGCACCGATGTGCTGCACGGTACCTGTCACTGCGGCGCCGAGCACTCCGCCCAGGACCCGGTCGAGATGTGGGAGTGGATGCTCGGTCACCCCGAAGGACACCGGCCGGGCGCCCGGCCGGCCGACGAGCCGCGAGGAACCACCCCATGACCGATGTGTACGAGGCCGAACTCGTCGTCGAGCGAGCAGAGTCGGCTGCCGACGGGGTGCTCGCGCTCACGCTGCGCCATCCGCTCGGCGAGCCGCTCCCGGGCTGGGAGCCGGGCGCCCACGTCGACCTGGTCCTCGGCCCGGGTCTGGAGCGCCAGTACTCGCTGTGCGGTGACCCGGCGGACGTCACGTCGTGGCGGGTCGCGGTGCTGCGGGAGCCGGCCGGACGGGGCGGATCCGCCCATGTGCACGAGCAGGTGGGGCAGGGCGACAAGGTGCGGGTGCGCGGTCCGCGCAATCACTTCGCCCTGCGTCCCGCTCCCCGCTACCGCTTCATCGCGGGCGGCATCGGCATCACCCCGGTCCTGCCGATGGTGGCGGCGGCCGAGGCGGCCGGCGCCGAGTGGAGCCTGCTGTACGGCGGCCGCAGCCGTGACTCGATGGCGTTCACGGGGGAGTTGGCGCGCTACGGCGACCGGGTGACCGTCGCTCCGCAGGACGAGACCGGGCTGCTCGACCTCGGGTCGGTGCTGGACGGGCTGCCCGAGGGGACGCTGGTCTACTGCTGCGGTCCCGGGCCGCTGCTGGACGCGGTGGAGGCACGCTGCCCGGCCGGGGCGCTGCATCTCGAACGGTTCCAGCCCAAGGAGCAACAGGCGGGCGGGGACACGGAGTTCGAGGTGGAGCTGGCGCAGAGCGGCCGTACGCTGACCGTCGCGCCCGGCATGTCCGTCCTGGACACCGTGCGCGCGGCCGGGGTCGAGGTGCTGTACTCCTGCGCCGAGGGCACCTGCGGCACCTGTGAGACGGATGTGCTGGAGGGCACTCCGGAGCATCGCGACTCCGTGCTCTCGGCGGAGGAGCGGGAGGCGGGCGAGACGATGATGATCTGCGTGTCGCGGTGCGCGGGGAAGAAGCTCGTCCTGGATCTGTGAGAGCCCCGGCCCAAGAGGACCTCCCAGACTGTCAACAATTTCGTCAGCCAAAACCATTGACCCCGCCGGACGGCACGATCTACGTTCCCTGCACGCGAATTGAGCACTACTGTGCGGTGCACGCACAGCCTGTCGGAACACCGTTGTCTCTGCACAGGGGGAGCCATGCGTCGTCTGTCAGCCGGTCTCGCGGCCTGTACCTTCCTGCTCGCCACGGCGGCCTGCGGCTCGTCCGACTCCGGTTCGTCCGGCGGGAGTTCGTCGTCCGGCGGGGTCACGACCGTCAAACTGGGCCTCATCCCGATCGTGGACGTGGCGCCCGTCTACCTGGGCGTGCAGAAGGGGTTCTACGAGAAGCACGGACTGAAGCTGTCGATCACCACCGCGCAGGGCGGCGCGGCCATCGTGCCCGGCGTCGTCAGCGGCCAGTTCCAGTTCGGCTTCAGCAACATGACCTCCCTGATGGTCGCCCAGTCCAACAACGTTCCCGTGAAGGCCGTTTCGAACGGCATCGCCTCAACCGGGGTCCAGGGCAAGGACTTCGGGGCGATCACGGTGAAGAAGGACAGCCCCATCACGTCCGCGAAGGACCTGGAGGGCAAGAAGGTCGCCATCAACACCCTGAAGAACATCAACGAGACCGCCGTGCGCGAGTCGGTGCGCAAGGCGGGCGGCGACCCGGACAAGGTGCGGTTCGTGGAGCTCGCCTTCGACCAGATGCCGGCCGCCCTGGCCGGCGGGCAGATCGACGCGGCCATGGTGGTCGAGCCGGCCCTCGCGACCGTCAAGAGCCAGGGCGGGGTGGAGATCGCCTCCCCGCTGGTGGACGTGGCGCCGAACCTCACCGTCGCCATGTACTTCACCTCCACGCAGTACGAGCAGAAGAACCCCGCGGTGGTGAAGAAGTTCCAGGAGGCCACCGCCGAGTCCCTCGCCTACGCCGACGCGCACCCGGACGAGGTGCGGCAGATCGTCACCACCTACACCAAGATCCCCGCGTCGGTGCTGGCGCAGGTCACGCTGCCGGAGTGGCCCGCCGAGGCCGACCGTGCCTCCATCGAGGCGCTGGAGAGGCTGGGCGAGCAGGACAAGCTGTTCAAGACGGCTCCGGACCTGGACAAGCTGCTGCCGTGAGGGGCGCGAACCTCGCACTCGGTACGGCCGGGCTCGCGGCCTTCCTCGCCCTGGGCGAGGCGGTGCCGCGGCTCGGCCTGGTCGACGAGGCCTACTTCCCGCCCACCAGCCGCATCGCCCGGGCCCTGCGCGCCGAACTCGCCGACTCCGCGTTCTGGACCGCGCTCGGCGACACGCTCACCGGCTGGGCGCTGGGCCTGGCGATCGCGGTCGGCGCGGGCGTCGCGGCGGGCGTGCTGATCTCGGTCGTGCCGCATCTGCGCCGGGCGACGGCCTCCACGATCGAGTTCCTGCGCCCGATCCCCTCCGTCGCCCTGATCCCGCTGGCCGTCCTGCTGTACGGCACCGCACTGCGCTCGGTCCTGCTGCTCGTCGTCTACGCCGCGTTCTGGCAGGTCCTCGTCCAGGTCCTGTACGGCGTCCAGGACGTGGACCCGGTCGCCGAGGAGACCGCCCGCTCCTACGGCCTCGGCACCTGGGCGCGGGTGCGGCACGTGCTGTGGCCCACCGCGCTGCCGTACGTCATGACCGGTGTCCGGCTCGCCGCGGCCGTCGCCCTGATCCTCGCCGTCACCGCCGAACTGGTCATCGGCGCACCGGGGTTGGGCGCCCGGATCGCGGTCGCGCAGACCTCGCAGGCGGTACCGGAGATGTACGCGCTGATCGTCGTCACCGGTCTTCTCGGTCTGCTGATCAACGTCGGTGCCCGGGCGGTGGAACGGCGGGCGCTGGCCTGGCACCCGTCGGTGCGCGGGGAGGTGGCGGTGTGAGACGCGTCCTGCTGCGCCTGCTGTTCGCCCTCGGACTGCCGGCCGTGCTGGTGACGGTGTGGTGGCTGGCCTCGGACGGCAGCACGAACGTGTACTGGCCGCCGCTGCGCACGATCCTGAAGGCCTTCCCGGACGTGTGGACCGGCGAGCGGCTGCGCACCGACGTCCGGCCGAGCGTGCTGCGGCTCGCGGGCGGATACACGACGGCGGCCGTCGTCGGGGTCGCGCTGGGCACGGTCATCGGCTCGTACCGGCGGGTGCGGGCGGTGTGCGAGCCGGTGCTGGAGTTCCTGCGGGCGGTGCCGCCGCCCGTCCTGGTTCCGGTGATCATGCTGTTCGCGGGGATCGGCGACACCATGAAGGTGGTCGTTATCGCGAGCGGCTGTGTATGGCCGATCCTTCTCAACACCGTCGAGGGCGTACGGGCGGTGGACCCGGTGCTGGCGGAGACGGCACGGTCGTACGGCATCACGGGCCTGGCACGGCTGCGCTCGGTGGTCCTCAGATCGGCGAGCCCGCAGATCTTCGCGGGCCTGCGCCAGGCGCTGTCCGTCGGGATCATCCTGATGGTGATCAGCGAGATGTTCGCCGCGAGCAACGGGCTCGGTTTCACCATCGTGCAGTTCCAACGGGGCTTCGCCCTCCCTGACATGTGGACCGGCATCCTGCTGCTCGGTCTGCTGGGCTTCGTCCTGTCGGTCCTCTTCCAGGCGGTCGAGCGGCGCGTGCTCGGCTGGTACCACGGGCTGCGCGCCGCCACCCGGCGGTCCCCGTGAGCCGGGTGCCCCTCATGAAAGGGCGGTCCATGCACGGAACGCTTGTCGTCTCCGGCCTGCGCAAGGTGTACGAGGGCTCGGGCCGCCGGGTCGAGGCGGTGCGCGACCTGACGTTCACCGTCGAGGCGGGTGAACTGGTCTGTCTGGTCGGCCCGTCGGGCTGCGGCAAGACCACCCTGCTGAAGTGCATGGCCGGACTGCTCGCCCCGACCTCCGGTGAAGTCCTGCTGGAGGGGCGGCGGGTGACCGGGCCGCCCCCCGGGATGGCGTTCGTGTTCCAGGAGTACGGGCGCAGCCTCTTCCCCTGGATGCGGGTCGGCGCCAACGTCGAACTCCCGCTGAGACAGAAGGGGTTGTCCAAGGAGCGGCGGCGGGAGCTGGTGTCCGACGCACTGGGTTCCGTCGGGCTCGCGGACGCCGCCGGGGCGTACCCGTGGGAGCTGTCCGGGGGCATGCAGCAGCGCGTCGCGATCGCCCGCGCCCTCGCCTACGAGCCCCATGTCCTGCTGATGGACGAGCCGTTCGCCGCCGTGGACGCCCAGACCCGCGCCGATCTGGAGGATCTCGTCCGGGGGCTGTGGCGGGAGCGCGGCATGACCGTCCTGTTCGTCACCCACGACATCGACGAGGCGGTCTACCTCGGCGAGCGGGTGATCGTCCTGTCGGCCTCCCCCACCGTCGTCCGCGAGCAGCTGACGGTCGATCTCCCCGCGGAACGCGACCAGTTGCACACCCGGGTGGCCCCGCGCTTCGCCGAACTGCGCACCCATGTGTACGAGCAGATCCAGGCGGCCAAGCGCGGGGAGTCCGCGGACGCGGCGGCCGCTCCTCCTCGGGACACGGTCACCAAGGACGGCTAGATCCGGCTCTCGGTGAGCCCCACCCCGAGCGGCTTCAGCACCGTCTCCTGGAACACCATCGTCGACCGCGTGTACCCCGTGATCGGAGGCACCAGCCGGCCGCGTGGTCGCCGAGGGGAAAGTGTCCCGAAAACCGATCCCGCTGTCCGGGCACACGATGTAGCAACTATCGTGGCATTCCCTGCTCATTGACGGCTGAAATTGGCCACAGTTGTGGCGAGACCTGGATGTGAGTTCGAAAGACCGGCTACTCTCCACGCAGTTCACGGCGATCGCCTGTGCGGTGGGCCTGTGCCGGTGAGAGCGACGTGAGAGACCTAGGAGACCTGTCGGTGTCGGATGGCTTCGAGGTTCCGGGCGCCACGGCGACGGTGCTGCTGTCGGCCGTCGTCGCCCGTGTCGCCGTGACCGCCGACCGGCTCGGTGTGCCGCACGCGGAGGTCTTCGACACCGGACGGCTGTCCATCGCCTCCGGGGTCCCCGAGTCCGTCGTCAAGGCCCTGCTGAGCGGCCGCCCGGCGGGCGAGCCCGATGTCCAGGCCCGGTTTCTGCAGCGCCTGGACCTGCTGCGCCGCACCCGGCTCAAGCCCAACGGCCGCAAGTACACCCAGCAGGAGATCGCCGACGGCGCCGGCATGTCACGGCAGCAGGCGGGCGCCCTCATCAACGGCGACCGCCGTCCCACGATGGAGCACTGCGACGCGATCCAGCGGTTCTTCCGGGTGCACGCGGGCTTCCTGACCGCGGAGGACCCCGAGGCCCTCGCGGGCGCCCTGCAGCACACCGAGCAGGAGCTGCTGCAGAAGCTCGCCGCACGGGAGGCGGCCGCGGCGGCCGAGGACCCGCTGGAGCGGCTGCTCCAGGACCACGGCGTGCGCGGGATCGCCTGGCGGGCGGCCCAGCTGCCCACCGACCAGCACCGGGACAAGGTCGCGGAGTGGCTGGACATGCTCCTGGAGAGCGTGAAGCGGCCCGAGTCGTGATCCGGGGGAGAACAGTGGGCATCGCCAGGGAAATGCGCCGTCTGTGCGGCGGACTCGTCTCCGAACTGACCCTGCCCGCGCCCGCCGCGCCGGCCGACCTGTACACCGCGCTGTGCGACGGGATGAGCAGACGCCGGGGCCGGCCCGTCCACTTCCGCACGGCGGCCTTCCCGACCGACACGGCGAGCGGGCTGTGGCTCGACATGGCCGACCAGGACCTCGTCGTCATCGAGGAACGCACCGCGCCCGACCACCAGTTGGTGATCCTCGGGCACGAACTGTGGCACATGAACGCGGGCCACTGCGGCCACCACGTCGAGGGCGCCTCGGTCGCGGCCCGTTTACTCACCGACGGGGCCGACCTCCAGGCCACGGTCCGCAAGGTCGCCGCCCGCACCCGCTTCGACCTCTCCGACGAGAAGGACGCCGAGAGCTTCGGGCTGCTCCTCGCCAGCAAGTGCCGTACCTGGCTGGCCGGTTCGTCCCCGCGCGGCCGCGGCCGGGACGATCTGGCGGGCCGTATCGAGACCTCGCTCGGCTATCTGGGACCGAAGAACTGACCTTCGCGTACGACGGTCAGGTCGCGCTGCGCCGGCTCGCCTCCCGGATCTCGCGCACGGCCGCCTCGGGCAGGTCCGGGTGGGCCCGGGGGCGGCCCTCGCGCAGCAGCCGGCGCCAGTGGTCGCGGCTCCAGGCGGCCGGGGCGGTGGTGCGGGTGAACTCCTCGACCAGGGCGAGGAACCGGGCCGGATCGGTGTGGAACGGGAAGTGCCCGGCACCCTCGAAGATCTCCAGCCGGCTGCCCGGCATGGCCTCGTGGGCGCGGTGGGCGTGCCGGACCGGCACCACGCTGTCCCGGTCGCCCCACAGCAGCATGGTGGGCATCCCGGCGGTCAGATAGCAGCGGTCGAGCATGGTCACCACCTGCCCGCGCCAGTCGACGACGGCCCGCAGGGTGCGGATGAAGGCGTCACGGGAGGTGGTGTCCGGCAGGGCGTCGACGAGGTGGAGCAAGTCGGGTGCGTCCTGTCCGAGATCGGTGTCGAGCGCCTTCATCAGCCCCGTCACCAAGCCCAGTTGCAGACGCATACCGGGCAACCGCAGTGCGGATAGCGCCAGATGGGCGCCGGGCAGGGAGACCAGCCGCAGGGCGGGGTTGACCTCGCGGCCCACTCCTCCGGCGCTGACCAGGACGAGCCGCTCGGTGCGCTCGGGGAACTGGTAGGCGAACTGCATGGCCACTCCCCCGCCGAGCGAGTGGCCGACGAGGGTGGCCGACTCGATGCCGAGCGTGGTCAGCAGGTCGCGCAGTCCGTTGGCGTACGCGGCGACGGAGTAGTCGGCGCGCGGCTTGTCGGAGGCGCCGTGGCCGAGGAGGTCGGGGGCGACGACGGTGTGGGTGCGGGCGAGAGCGGGGATCAGGTCGGCCCAGGTCGCCGAGGAGTCGCCGATGCCGTGCACGAGGACCAGGGCGGGGCCCTGTCCGGCCCGGCGGAAGGCCCTGCGGTGACCGTGCACGACCCGGTATTCGAGGGCCGGCTCCCGGTCGCCCGCGCGGCGCGGTCCGGCGGCGCGCACCGGACGCCGCGTCGAGACGTCGAACACCTGTCCTCCTCCCTGGTCGAAACCGCTTCCTCCCAGCGTAGGGAGCGTTTCCACCCGGGGATTTCGGAGAGGTTTCACCTCCGCTAAGCGGGCGAACCGGCGGGCGGCGCGACCGGATTGTCAGTGGTGGGCGGCAAGCTGGGGGGTGCGCCGTCGCAGGGCGGCGTCCGCGCCGCCCCGGCGGCGCGGAGACGACGCCGACACGGGGAGAGCCGACCGATGCCCACTGCCGTACTGACCGATCGCGAGCGCACCGCCGTCCAGGCCTATCTGCGGCTGCTGCACACCGTCCGGGCCGTCTTCGGCGAGGATCCCGGCGGCGAGCGGGGAGGCACCGCCGGCCCGCCGCCCGTCCGGCTGCCCCCGGTGGTCCCGCCCGCCGTGCTGGCGGAGGCGGAGCGGGCGCTGGCGGAGGCGGGACTCGCGGGCAACGAGGAGGAGTTCTTCAGACTGCTGCAGAGCTGGTGCCCGGCGTCCTGACGGGGCTCCGGTCCGGGCTCCTCAGCGGTGGTGGACGGTGACCGCCGTGGCCACCAGACCCCTGCGGACCGTCCAGGAGCCGTCGAAGTGCCCGAGCCGGTGGCCGCCGAGCACCGGTCCGGGCACCAGGAGCCGGGCGCGGAAGGTGCCGCTCCCCTCCCCGTCCGTCCCGGCCGAGATGTCGATGTCGGCCTCGCTGAAGTCCAGCCACTTACGGGTGAGGGGGAACCACGCCTTGTAGACGGACTCCTTGGCGCTGAACAGCAGCCGGTCCCAGTGCACCTCGGGCCGCAGGGCGCTCAGCCGTGCGAGCCGCTCCTGCTCGGCGGCCAGGGCGACGGCCTTCAGCACCCCCTCCGGGAGCGCGTCGTGCGGCTCCGCGTCCATGCCGAGGGAGGCCAGGTCGGCGGCGCGGACCAGGGCGGCCGCGCAGTAGCCCTCGCAGTGGGTCATGGTGCCGGTCAGGCCGTCCGGCCACTGCGGCGCGCCGCGCTCGCCGGGCAGCACCGGCTGCGGCGGCACCCCGAGCTTCTCCATCGCGCGCCGGGCGCAGGAGCGTACGACGGTGAACTCGCGGCGCCGCTTGGGGACCGCGCGCGCCACCAGCGCCTCCTCCTCGGGGTACAGCGGCGCGTCCCCGAACTCCCGGACGCCCTCCTCCCCGAAGGCCTCGACGGCCACCACGGACTCCGGCAGCAGTTCCTCGATCACCGGTCCTCGCTCTCCGCCGGCGTCTCCCGCCGCGTCAGAATGGTGTCCTCGGCGGGTGCGGGCAGGATGCGGCGCAGCCGGCCCGGCGGCTGCACGCGCTGCCGCCACTCGCGCGGATAGCCCACCGAGACCTCCTCGAAGCGGACGCCCTCGTGCCAGGTGGTGCGCGGGATGTGGAGATGGCCGTAGACCATGGTCGCCACCCGGAAGCGGCGGTGCCAGTCGGCGGTCAGCCCGGTGCCGCACCACATGGCGAACTCCGGATGCCACAGCACGTCCATCGGGTGGCGGTGCAGCGGGTAGTGGTTGACGGGAACGACCGGGAGACCGTCCGGCAGTTCGGCGAGCCGGCGTTCGGTCTCGGCGACCCGGGCCCGGCACCAGGCCTCGCGGCTCGGGTACGGGTCGGGGTGCAGCAGGTACTCGTCGTTGCAGACGATGCCGGTCCCCTGCGCGTACGCCAGCCCCTCCTCCTTGGTCGTGCAGCCGGCCGGCAGGAACGAGTAGTCGTACAACAGGAACAGCGGCGCCACGACCACCGGGCCGCCCGGGCCCTCCCACACCGGGTAGGGATCCTCGGGGGTGACCACGCCCAAGTCCCGGCACAGGTGCACGAGATGCTCGTACCGGGCGACGCCGCGCAGGGTGACGGGGTCGGAGGGATGGGTCCACAGCTCGTGGTTGCCGGGCACCCAGACCACCTTGCGGAAACGGCCCGCGAGGGTCTTCAGCGCCCAGCGGATGTCGGCCACGTTCTCCGAGACGTCCCCGGCCACCAGCAGCCAGTCCTCGTCCGTGTCCGGCGCCATCCGCTCGACCAGGGCACGGTTCTCGGGATAGCCGATGTGCAGATCGCTGATGGCCAGCAGCTGCCCGGCACCACCGGCCGTCGACGTCACCTCGCGTCCTTCCGTCCACCACGCACGAAGGTCACCACGACAGCACATTCGCGGGCGCGGAACAAGGCCGCCCCTTTCGTGTCCCTCAGGTGCACGCCACGGTTACCGAGTGGTCACTTCCTTATCGCACGGGGTGACACAGGTGAACAAGATCAGAAAATCCGTAACACGCGCGTTGCACGCGGCACGGCTGGGAAGCCGTATGATCGCCCCAACACCACCGCCATGGAAGCCCCTTCAGCAGGGCGGTTTGGTGACCCTCCAATCCCCCTGCCCGGGCACGGGCCCGCTTTGCCCTGCCCGCGACCCCTGAAAGGCGGCCTCGCATGGTCTCTCGCGTACGCGTCTGGCTCAACCGCACGTACGCGGAGAACGTGTTCTTCATGGATCAGCTGCGGAGAAATCCCAGCGATCGCGCGGTCGAGATCCATGCGACGCACGGCGACGCGGACTCACCCGTGCTGGCCGCCGCCGACACCGCCGACCTGGAGCCGGAGGGCCTGTCCCCCGCCGCCTACGTCGAGTACGCGCTCGACCAGTGCCAGCGCCGCGGCATCGACGTGTTCGTGCCCCGGCTGGAGCAGGCGGCGATCGTGGCGCATCGCGCCGACTTCGAGGCGATCGGCACGGCCCTGCTGGCGCCCACGCCCGAGGCCGTCGCGGTGTTCGAGGACAAGGTCGTCGCGTACGAGGCCGTCCAGGCGATCGGCGTACCGGTGCCGCCGTGGCACCGGGCCCGCAACGCCGACGAACTCGTCGCCGCTGTCGAGGAGTTGGAGGAGGCGGGGTACCGGGCCTGCTTCAAGCCGGCCTCCGGCGCCGGCGGGGTGGGCTTCCGGGTGGTCACGCGCGCCCCCTTCTCGCTCATGCACCTCAGCGGCTTCCCCACGCCGTACGTCCAGCTGGACATGGTCGTCGAGGCGCTGAAGCAGGCCGACGAGGCCGTGGACTGGCTGGTGATGCCCCGTCTGGAGCAGCCGGAGGTGTCCGTGGACTGCCTCACCGGCCCCGACAACCGGGTGCGGATGGCCATCGGCCGCAGCAAGAACGGCCGCCGGCGCGGCTTCACCCTCCAGGAGCAGTGGCTGGAGCCGGCCCGGCGCATCGCCGAGGGCTTCGGGCTGCACTACCTGTCCAACATCCAGTTCCGCATGTTCGGCGACGAGCCGGTCCTGATGGACGTCAACACGCGTCCCGCCGGCGGGCTGCACCAGCTCTCCCTGTGCGGGGTCAACGCCCCATGGGCCGCTGTGCAGTTGGCGCTCGGGGAGGACCCGGGCGAGGTCGTGCCGCCGTTCCTCGGGCAGGACTACACGGTGGTGTCCGGGCCGCGGCCGCTGCGCGCGGTGTCGCTGCCGCACCAGCGGATCGAGGACAGCGCCGAGCCGCTGCTGCCCGCCGTTCCCGCGCAGGCCGAGGCCGTCCTGCCCGTATCGGCCGAGGCCGTCGAGGTGACGCCGGCCGGCGCGGCGGAGGTGCTGCCGCTCTAGCGGGCGTTTCTCTCACCGGTATGGACCAATTCCGTCGCTCACCTTGACAGGCGGATTGGTCCATACCAACTTTGTTGCGCACCCCCTGGCAGTTCTGCACTCCCGAGCACCCCCATACCTTCAGGGAGATCTGCGTGCGCACGACACCCCACAGACGCCCCTGGCGTCGAGCTCTGGCCCTGCTGGGCTCCGCGGCCCTCGCGCTCGCCGGGGCCATCGCCCTGCCCGGCACCGCCGAGGCCGCGAACGTCCTCACCAACCCCGGTCTCGAATCCGGCTCCCTCTCCCCCTGGTCCTGCACCGGCAACCTCGGCCAGGTCGTCTCCTCACCCGTACACGGCGGCTCCAAGGCCCTTGCGGGCGCGGTGAGTTCGAGTGACATCGCCCAGTGCAGCCAGACCGTCGCCGTCCAGCCGAACACGACGTACTCGCTCAGCGGCTGGGTGCGGGGCAGTTACGTCTACCTCGGCGTCGACGGCGGCGCCTCCACCTGGACCTCCTCGCCGTCGGCGTACAGCCGGCTGTCGGTGGCCTTCACCACCGGCGCCGCGCAGACGAGTGCGACCGTCTATGTGCACGGCTGGTACGCCCAGGGCACCTACTACGCCGACGACATCGGCCTGGACGGACCGGGCGGTGGCGGCGGCTCGGACACCCAGGCGCCCACGGCGCCGACCGGCCTGACCTCCACCGGCAAGACCTCCTCCAGCGTGTCGCTCTCCTGGGGCGCCGCCACGGACAACACCGGCGTCACGGCGTACGACGTCTACAGCGGCTCCTCGCGGGTGCTGAGCGTCTCCGGCACCTCCGCCACCGTCGGCGGGCTCTCCCCGAGCACGGGGTACACCTTCAGCGTGCGGGCGCGCGACGCCGCCGGGAACGTCTCCGGAGCGTCCAACTCGGTGTCGGTGACGACGAACGCGGGCAGCGGCGGTACCTCGTTCAAGCAGGCGGCGCCCTATCTGTACGAGGGCTGGGGCGATCCGCCGAACGTGTCCACGGTGATGAGCGCGACCGGCATCAAGTGGTTCACGATGGCGTTCATGCTCGACGGGGGCGGCTGCAACCCGATGTGGGACAGCACCCGTCCGCTGACGGGCGGCGTCGACCAGAGCGTCATCAACCAGGTCCGTGCGGCGGGCGGTGACGTCGTGCCGTCGTTCGGCGGCTGGCAGGGCAGCAAGCTCGGCGCCAACTGCTCCTCCGCGAGCGCCCTCGCGGCCGCGCTCCAGAAGGTGATCGACGCCTACGGTCTCAAGGCGATCGACATGGACATCGAGAACACGGACGAGTTCGAGAACGAGGCCGTGCAGGCGCGGATCCTGACCGCGCTGAAGACCGTGAAGACCAACAATCCCGGACTGAGGACGATCGTCACCTTCGGCACCTCGACCACCGGGCCGACGTACTACGGCAACCGGCTCATCGAGCAGGCCAAGTCCCTCGGCGCCGACATCGACGTCTTCACCATCATGCCGTTCGACTTCGGCGGCGGCTCCGACATGTACGGCAACACCGTGAACGCCACGGAGGGGCTGAAGGCCAAGCTGAAGTCCACCTTCGGCTGGGACGACGCCACCGCCTACGCCCACATCGGCATCTCCGGCATGAACGGGCTGTCCGACCAGCAGGAGAACACCACCCCGGCGATCTGGACGAGCATCCGGGACTGGGCGAACTCCCACCACATCGCGCGGCTCGCCTACTGGGCCGTCAACCGCGACCGCTCCTGCCCCGGCGGCGGCGTGGTGAGCAACTGCTCCGGCATCAGTCAGGGCACCTGGCAGTTCACCTCCATCACGGCGGGCTTCACCGGCTGAGCCGACGGACTCCCGCCGCCCGCCGCCCACTTCCCGGCACCACCCGGCACCCCGCGGCGCCGGTTCCCCGGATCCCGCTCCTGGATCCGGGGAAGTTTCTTTCGCCCGGGGTGTATCAGGGCGCGAGGTGCGGGTTCTAAAGGAGGTAACCGTGAAGGCCCACCGGGGACGACGGGGGAACGTGAGGTCCCGGTGGGCCGGCGCGCAGGCACCGCCGTTCAGGGTTGACCGTTCAGGGTCGGTGCACGGGGGGATCGGGGAAGCACCAGCCCCGGGAGTCATGGGGGATGCCCGGGGGCACGGGGGATCGGGGCGGACGGCCGCTGTCACGGGGAGCGGCCGCCCGCTCCCGCCCTGAGCTCGACCGGCCGGACCACCCCAGGCGGTCCCTCAGCCCGTCGGATAGCCCCAGGCGCGGGCGATCCCGGCCAGCCGGGGCGGCAGGTCGAGGGCGGGGTCGGCGGCACGGGCGGGCTGGATGCGGCCCGACTTGATGGTGCTGGACCAGTCGCCCAGCTTCGGCCGGAACGCGCCGTGGTCACCGCGGCCGTACTCCAGCATCGCGGGCTCCCACGCCACCCCGAGGTGCGCGCACAACTCCCGCGTGACGCGCTCCGGTTCGGCCGTGAGCTCCTCGTACCTGACCACATGGGCGCCGGCCAGGCCCAGCCTGGCCTCCTCCAGCTTCTCGGCGTAGCCGAGCACCTCGGCGCGGATGGCCTCGCGATCGGGGTTCCTGCGGCGGTCGGTGAGGGAGGCGACGACCGCACCCGGGTGCCGCAGCAGCAGGATGTGCCGGGCGTGCGGCCAACATCGGTGCAGCCGGGGCCAGATGAGGGTGTTGGCCGGCGTCTTGTCGACGATGACCTCCTTGCCGCTGCGGGTGAGCTCCCGGTGCAGCACCCGGTCCCAGAGCATGTGCTCCAGTTCCGTGCGGTCGAGTTCGAGCGCCCGCATGGCCTCGGCGGTGAAGTCACGGCTCAGCTTCACGTGCAGGGTGCGCAGATGCATCTCGTGCGGGGCGCGGATCCGGCTGTGGCTGTTGAGGATCACCCGCAGCAGGGTGGACCCCGAGCGCACCGAGGAGAGCACGAACACCGGGGACTCCACCAGCCGGGGGCCCGCCGGGGCGGTGTACGGGTCAACGGCGGGCGCGGGCTCGCAACGCGGGGAGGGGATGGCGTCCAGGGTCCGCCGCGGCGGACTCACCGCCTCCCTCATGAGTCTCCCGCGGCGCTTCAGCCCCTTGCCTATCGCCGCAATGCGCGGATCCCTCACGTCGACACCTCTCTCTCACGCCCGGCGCCCGCATCCCAGGGGCCCAAGACGTCGTCCAGGTGTCCCGCAGATGAAGCGCGGGAGCCACGGAATGCCCCATTCCGCCGCTGACCTGGCCTCTTACCCCTTTCTTAATTGTTCATATGACTTACCTTGGCGCGGGCTGGGTGGGCTGGGGCGAGGGGGCGTACAGGAGGCTCAGAACCGGCCCGAGCCCCGGTAGAGCTCCAGCTCACCGTCCAGTTCCACGGCGAGCACGGTGGCGTACGGATCGAGGTCGGCCTCGGCCGGCGGGTCGATCCACAGCACCCCGACCGCCTCGTGCAGCCCGCCCACGACCTCGTGCCCGAGTTCGGTCCCGGTGCCGAGCACGGTGACCCTGCGCACCGGGGTCGCCAGCCCCCGGACGCCGATCTCCGCGCGCGGGGCGTCGAACAGGGTGAGGTAGAGGGTGCGGCCGTCGGCGGAGAGGGTGCTGGGACCGTAGTGGTGCCCGGCCGGCAGCCCGCGGACCGTCCCGTACACGGCGTCGGCGTGCCGGCGGATCCACTCCCCCAGCCCCTCCAGCCGTTCGACCTGCGGCTGCGGGATGGTGCCGTCCTCCATCGGGCCGACGTCGAGCAGCAGATTGCCGCCCCCGCCGATGGTCTCCGTGAAGTAGCGGATCAGCTGGGCGAGGGACTTGTGGTGGTGGTCGTGGTGCTGGTAGCCCCAGGAGTCGTTGATCGTCAGGCACAGCTCCCAGGGGCCGTCCGGCGGCACGATCGGGGCGCCCTGCTCGGGGGTCGCGTAGTCGCCCTCGCCGAGCATCCGGGCGTTGAAGACGACGTCCGGGCTGTACGACCGGATGAGCGCCGCGAGTTCGGGGATGCGCCACTGCTCCTCGCTGCGGTCCCACTCCCCGTCGAACCACATCAGGTCGGGTCGGTAGCGGGAGGCCAACTCCCTGATCTGGCCGTCCCGGTAGGCGATGAACCGCTCCCAGGCCTGGAGGTCCTCGTCCTCGGCGGAGCACTCCGAGTAGCGGTTGTCCTCCATCTCCGGCGGGCGGCCCGGCTTGCGGGTGCTGGCGTAGTCGGGATGGTTCCAGTCGGAGTGGGAGTAGTACAGGCCGACCTTCAGACCCTTCTCGCGCAGCGCGTCGGCATAGCCGGTGAGGTAGTCGTGCCCGAGGTTCAGATCGCCGTACGCCGTGTCCCACAGGGCCACACCGTCGTGGTGACGGCTCGTCAGGACCGCGTAGCGGGCGCCGGCCCGGGCGAACAGGTCGGCCCAGGCCTTCGGGTCGTAGCGGGCGCCGGTGAACCGGCCGAGCTGGGACATGTACTGCTCGTGCGGCACGATGTCGTCGTAGAACGACCACGACTCCTGGACGCCGTCGACGGCGTAGATGCCCCAGTGGACGAAGATCCCCAACTTGGCGTCGGTGAACCAGGGTTGCATGGGCACGGCTGAACTCCTCGGCAAAGAGCGGGACTTCGGGGGAAGGGCGGGCACGGTGGTGCAGTACCGTGCCCGCCCGGCAGAGGTCCGGGCGTGCCCGCCCGGAAGGGGTGGGACCTACGCGCCGCGCCGCAGGCGGAGCGTGAGGACCTGGAAGGGACGCAGGCTCACCTCGACCGCGCCGCCGGCGTCCGTGGCCGCCTCCGCGTCCTCCTCGCGGGGCCGCTCCAGCAGGTCGGTGACCTGGAAGCCGGCCAGCGGGAACCCGGTGCGCACGAGGCCCCGGGCCCGGCCGCCGCGCGACTCGTACAGCCGCACCACCACGTCGCCCGACCGGTCGTCGGCGAGCTTGACGGCCTCGACGGTCACGCCGTCGCCCTCCACGCTCACGACCGGCTCCGCCGCGCCCGCCGACTCCGCCACCCGCAGCGGCAGGTTGAGCGCGTAGCCCTCGGCGACCGCGTCGCCGATCGTGGCGCCCGGCAGCAGGGAGTAGGTGAAGCGGTGCCGGCCCTGGTCCGCCTCGGGGTCCGGGATGCGCGGGGCGCGCACCAGGCTGAGGGCGACCGTGGTCGTCGTACCGCCGTCCTCGCGGACCGTGCGGGAGACGTCGTGGCCGTACGTCGAGTCGTTGAGGACGGCGACGCCGTAGCCGGGTTCGCCGATGTGCACCCAGCGGTGGCCGGAGACCTCGAAACGGGCCGACTCCCAGCTGGTGTTGGTGTGCGTGGGCCGCTGGACATGACCGAACTGGATCTCGGCCGAGGAGTGCGCGGCACGCACGTCGACCGGGAAGGCCGCCTTGATGATCTTCTCGGCCTCGTGCCAGTCGAGGTCGGTCTCGATGTCGATGCGCGGGCTGCCGGCCCGGACGGTGATCGTCTGAGTGAGGGTCGAGCCCTTGCCGAAGGAGCGGGTGACACGGATCGCCCCGAGGAGCGGGTCGTCCTCGACGACGGTGACCGAGTCGGGGTCGAGCAGGTCCGTGAAGCGGTTCTTGTAGTGCTTGTCGATGTCCCAGGCGTCCCAGTAGTTGGGCAGGTCGGTGTGCAGACGGAGCAGGTTGCCCCGGCCGGCGAGGACCTCGCGGCCCGCCCGGATGTCGTATACGGAAGACAGTGTGCCGTCTTCTGCCACCTGTACACGGACGAGACCGTTGTCGAGGGTCCGGCCGGAGACCGTCACCGGCTGCGGCGAGCCGTCGGCCCCGGCGAGCGGCGCGCTGCCGCTGCCGGGCACCTCGACGTAGGCCGGCGCGCCCGCCGAGGTACGGACGACCTCGGCACGGTCGTACGGACCGGCGTTGAACACCCGGGTGCCGCCCGCGCCGAGCGCGGCGACCGCCTCGGCCGTCAGCGCCTCCAGTTCCTCGGCGACCCGCGCGTACTCGGCCTCGGCCTCGCGGTGCACCCAGGCGATCGAGGAGCCCGGCAGGATGTCGTGGAACTGGTGCAGCAGCACCGTCTTCCACAGCCGGTCCAGCTTCTCGTACGGGTAGGCGTAGCCCGGCGCGTGCAGCGCGGCCGTGGTCGCCCACAGCTCGGCCTCGCGCAGCCGGTGCTCGCTGCGCCGGTTGCCCTGCTTGGTGCGGGCCTGGGAGGTGTAGGTGGCGCGGTGCAGCTCCAGGTAGAGCTCGCCGACCCAGACGGGGGCGTCCGGGTACTCCTCGCGGGCCTTGGCGAAGAACTGGTCGGGGTGCTCGACGACCACCTTGGGCGAGCCCTCGAGGTCGGCGAGACGGCGGGCCCGCTCCATGATCTCGCGGGTGGGGCCGCCACCGCCGTCGCCCCAGCCGAACGGGGCGAGCGAGCGCGTCCCGCCGCCCTTCTCCGAGTAGTTGCGGACCGCGCGGTCCATCTCCTCGCCGCTGAAGCGGGCGTTGTAGGTGTCGACCGGCGGGAAGTGGGTGAAGATCCGGGTGCCGTCGATGCCCTCCCACCAGAAGGTGTGGTGGGGGAACTTGTTCGTCTGGTTCCAGGAGATCTTCTGGGTGAGGAACCAGTCGTTGCCGGCCAGCTTGGCGAGCTGCGGGTAGGCGGCGGTGTAGCCGAAGGAGTCCGGCAGCCAGACGCCCTTCGTCTCGACGCCGAAGTGCTCGATGAAGAACCGCTTGCCGTGGATGAGCTGGCGGGCGATCGCCTCGCCGCCGGGCAGGTTGCCGTCGGCCTCCACCCACATGCCGCCGACCGGCGCCCACTGGCCCTTCTTCACCGACTCCTGGATGCGGGCCCACACGTGCGGGTAGTTGTCGCGCACCCACTCGTACTGCTGGGCCTGCGAGCAGGCGAAGATGAAGTCCTCGTACTCGTCGGCCAGCGACGTCACGTTGGAGAAGGTGCGGGACGTCTTGCGCTTGGTCTCGCGGATCGGCCACAGCCAGGCGGAGTCGATGTGCGCGTGGCCGACGCCCGAGATGGTGTGGGCGCTGGCGTGCGCGGGGCGGGCCAGGACGGGCGCGAGCACCTCGCGGACGGCGGCGGCGCTGCCGGAGACGTCGTCCAGGTCGAGGGCATCCATGGCACGGTCCAGGGCGTGCATGATCTCGTGGCGGCGGGGCTCGTGCTCGCCGAGGTGGACCATCAGCTCGCGCAGCACCTGGAGGTCCAGGTCGAGGTGCCAGACCTGCTCGTCGAGGACGGCGAGGTCGGCACGGCGGAATGTATACAGTGGACGGTCGCCCGCCGTCAGCACATCGCCGAGCAGCGTCGGCTCGGCGAAGTCGTTCGCCAGGATGTCGGGGTTGGAGGCCGCCTCGACCAGGTAGTCGATCCGCTCCCCGCCGGCCGCGGGGTTGCCGACGGCGACGTACTGGTTGAGCGGGTTGACCGCCTTCAGGGGGGTCCCGTCGGGGCGGTGGACCAGTGCCTCGGCCTGGTTGCCGGGCCAGTCGCCGACGAAGCCGAGGTCGATGACGGCCTCGACCCGCCGGCCCGCCCACTCGGCGGGCACCTGCCCGCTCATCCGGAACCACGTGGTCCCCCACGGCGGACCCCACGGGGTGCCCATCGCGAAGGGCTCGTAGGCGGCGCCCGCGGCCTCCTCGAACGGGACGGGCTCCCCCGGCGCCTGCCAGGCCTCGACCTCGAAGGGAACGGTGGCCGCGTAGATCGCGGGCTTGATGCGCTGGTTGTGGACGCGCTCGACGCGCTCCTCGATGCGGCGGCGTTCGTCGTGCATGGGATGTCTCCAGAGAACCGGATGGCCGGGTAGCGGGATGGCCGGGAACAAGGAACCGGATGGGGAGAGCCGTCGGGCTCGGAAAGCGCTTTCTCTCTACGTCAGCGCCTAAGGTACGCGAGCCCCGGATGGACCTCGGTGTAGCCCTCCACCAGCCGGCGGGCGACGTTCACGGAGTCGACCAGCGGATGCAGCGCGAACGCCTTCACCGCGGTCGCCCACGAGCCGGACTCGGCGGTGGCCAGTACCTCGCGCTCGACCGCCTTGACCGCGCACACCAGGCCGGTGGCGTGGCCGGGCAGCGGGTCGACCGCGACCGGGTGGGCACCGTTGGCGTCGACGAGGCAGGGGACCTCGATGACGGCGTCGGCGTCCAGCGCCGACAGGGTGCCCTGGTTGCGCACGTTGAGGATGAGCGTGGTGCGCTCGTCGCGGGCGATGGCCCGCATCAGGGCGAGCGCCACCTTCTCGTAGCCGCCGGAGAGGTCGTCGGCGTCGCGCTCGCCGGCGCCGGCCGTCTCCCGGTTCTCGGCCATGTAGGTGGCCTCGCGCTCGGCGCGGGTGCGGTCCCAGGCGGCCAGGGCCGCCGCGCCGGGGTCGCGCATCTCCTCGTAGAAGTGGGCCTGCTGCTCGCGCAGGAAGGCGCCGCGGGTCCGCTCGGCCTGCTGGTAGGCGCGGACGGCCTCGCGGTTGAAGTAGTAGTAGTGCAGGTACTCGTTCGGGATCGCGCCGAGCGAGCGCAGCCAGTCGACCCCGAACAGCTTGCCCTCCTCGAAGGAGCCGAGCAGGTCCGGGTCGGCGAGCAGGCGCGGCAGTTCGTCGCGGCCCGCGACGCGCAGACCGCGGACCCAGCCGAGGTGGTTGAGGCCGACGTAGTCGATCCACGCGTCCTGCGGGTTCGCGCCGAGGACCCGGGCGATCCGGCGGCCGAGGCCGACCGGCGAGTCGCAGATGCCGATGACCCGGTCGCCGAGGTGGCGGGACATGGCCTCGGTGACCAGTCCGGCCGGGTTGGTGAAGTTGATCAGCCAGGCGTCGGGGGCGAGCCGGGCGACCCGCCGGGCGATGTCGACGGCGACGGGGACCGTCCGCAGACCGTAGGCGATGCCCCCGGCGCCGACCGTCTCCTGGCCGAGGACCCCCTCGGCCAGGGCGACCCGTTCGTCGTCGGCACGGCCCTGGAGGCCGCCGACTCGGATCGCGGAGAAGATGAAGTCGGCACCGCGCAGGGCCTCGTCCAGGTCGGTGGTGGCCTTGACGGTGGGGGCGTCGGGGACGCCGGCGGCCTGTTCGTCCAGTACACGGGCGACTGCATACAGTCGACTGTCGTCGAGATCGTGCAGAACGACTTCGGTGACCCGCCCCTCCGCCCGGTCACCGAGGAGCGCCCCGTACACGAGCGGCACCCGGAACCCGCCGCCGCCCAGAATCGTCAGCTTCACGCTTGCACCTTTCCTGCCACGACCACCTCGACGCCCGCCTCCTCGAAGGAGGTGCGGGTCACCGGGTCGACCGGCGCGTTCGTCACCAGCACGTCCAGGTCCTCGGGACCGCAGACCCTCGCCATCCCGGTACCCGGGAACTTCGCCGTGTCGGCCAGCAGGACAACCTTGTCACCGGCCTTGATCATGGCCCGCTTGACCGGCACCTCGACGACGGTCGTGTCCATCACCTGCCCGCCCGGGCGCACCCCGCTGGTGCCGAGGAAGAGCCAGTCGGCGTGGAGCTGGCGCAGGTTGTCCTCGGTGAGGAAACCGACCAGGGAGCGGTACTCGCGGCGGACCATCCCGCCGAGCAGCACCAGCTCGATGCCCTCGTCGTCGGCGAGCTCCTCGTAGACCACCAGATTGCTGGTGATCACCGTGAGGCGGCGGCCGTGCAGCTGACGGGCGAGGCGGTAGGCGGTGGTGCCGATGTCGAGCAGGACCGACTGGCCGTCGGCGATCATCGCCGCCGCGTGCGCGGCGATGGCGTCCTTCTCGGCCACCCGCACCTCGGCGACCTCGGCGAAGGGCTGGTCGCCCTCGTCGACGACGGCCCCGCCGTGGACCCGGGTGAGCAGGCCCTCCTCCTCGAGTTTGACCAGGTCACGCCGGATCGTGGCGGGGCTCACGCCGAGTTGTTCGGAGAGATCCGTCACTGCCGCGGGACCACCGGAGCGCAGGGCCCGCAGGATGAGTTGATGTCGTCGTTCTGCCAGCACGCCGTGAACACTACTCGTCATCTTCAATCATTTCTATGCTCAATTCTGCTCGGGTATTGACCGGAGGCCGCTGGCGTCGCACGATTCCGGTCACGAAATGAAGAGTTTTGACGATCTCCCCGACAGCGACATCCCGCCCCGACGAGAGGACGCCCCCGTGGACGACGACCGGCCCGACGTACTGCTGACCGGGCTGCTCTTCTACGACCTCGTCCTCACGGGCCTGGGCAAGCCGCCGACGCCGGGCGAGGAGATCTGGACCACCGGCATGGGCTGCGGCCCCGGCGGCATCGCCAACCTCGCGGTCGCCGCCTCCCGCTTCGGCCTGCGCACCTCCCTCGCCACGGTCTTCGGCGACGACTTCTACGGCGCGTACTGCCACGAGGTCATCGCCGGCCAGGAGGGCGTCGACCTCTCGCGCTCCCGGGTCGCGCAGGACTGGCCCACCCCCGTCACCGTCGCCCTCGCGCACGGCCACGACCGGGCGCTCGTCACCCACGGCCAGGAGCCCCCGTACTCCCAGGACGTCCTGATGGGCGACCCGCCCGAGGCGCGCACCGCGCTCGTGCACATCGAGACCGAGCCGCAGGCCTGGCTCGCCAAGGCCGCGGCGAACGGCACACGGATCTACGCCGACGTCGGCTGGGACCCCAGCCAGCAGTGGTCTCCGGAGTTGCTCGAGCAACTCGCCCTGTGCCACGCCTTCCTCCCCAACGAGACCGAGGCGATGGCCTACACCCGCACCGACAGCGCGGTCGCGGCCCTCGGCACGCTCGCCGAACTGGTGCCGGTGGCGGTGGTCACCCGGGGCGGCGACGGCGCGCTCGCGGTGGACCAGACGACCGGCGAGTACGCGGACGTCCCGGCCCTTGACATCGATGTCGTGGACGCGACGGGCGCCGGTGACGTGTTCGGAGCGAGCTTCGTCGCCGCCTCGCTCGGCGGCTGGCCGCTGGAGGAACGGCTGCGGTTCGCCGTACTGGCCGCCGGACTGTCCGTACGCCACCACGGCGGGGCGCTCGCCGCGCCCGGCTGGTACGGCGTCGACCGGTGGTGGCGGTCGCTGCGGGACCCCGAGCTGAAGCGGGCGTACGGATTCCTCGCCGACCGCATCCCGGCGGACGTCGGCCCGCCGGTGCGCCACGCCCCGGTCACCCCGCCCGCCCGGCTGACCTGACCTCCCCTTCACCCCCGTTCTTCTTCGCCCTCCTCTTCTTCGATCTCCTCTTTCCCTGCCCGAAATCTTTCCCTGCCCGAAGCTTTGCCCCTGGTTGTGCATCACGTCTGTGAAGACGCGAACAGATCCGAAAGGCGGTGGGAGCAGTTGCGGCTCTCACGTAGAGGCCTGCTGCGCGCCGGTCTGGCCGGTACGGCCGCGACCGCGCTCGGCGGTCTGGCGTCCGGCTGTGCCGTTCCGACCGGTTCGACCGGCCGGAACATGGTCCTGTGGTACTGGGACGGCGGTCTGGGCGACACCGTCGTCGAGAAGGCCCGGGCCCGCTACGGCGGCACGGTCGACCTCAAGGCCATCAAGATCGGCGGCTACTACCGTTCCAAGCTGATCACCACCATGGCCGGCCGCGCCCACGTCCCCGACGTCGCGGGCCTCAAGGGCGAGGACATGGCGTCCTACCTGCCCAACGCGGACCAGTTCGTGGACCTGCGCACGCTGGGCGCGGAGAAGTACCGGAGCCGGTACCTGGCCTGGAAGTGGGACCAGGGCATCGCCGACGACGGCTCGATGATCGGCTTCCCGATCGACTGCGGCCCGGTCGCGCACTTCTACCAGTACGACGTCTTCCGCAAGGCCGGGCTGCCGTACGAACCGGACGACGTGGCGAAGGAGCTCGACACCTGGGAGAAGTTCTTCGCGGCGGGCGAGCGGCTCAAGCGGCGGATCCCGGGGACGTATCTGCTCACCGACGTGAACTCCGTGTTCGAGAACGCGGTGCAGCAGGGCAGCAGACGGTTCGTCGACAAGGACCGCCACTTCATCGGCGACCAGGAGCATGTGCGCGCCGCCTGGGCGCTCGCCGTCGAGGCCAAGCGGCGCGGGATCGTCTCGGACCTGGTCAACGGCACCCCCGACCAGCTCTCCGCCGTCCAGGACGGCAAGCTGCCCAGCCAGCTCGGCGCCTCCTGGGCGACCAACGACCTCAAGAACGGCGTGCCGAAGACCAAGGGCCGCTGGCGGGTGGCCGACATGCCGGTGCGGCCCTCCAACAACGGCGGTTCGTTCCTGGCGATCACCAAGGCGTGCCGGGAACCCGAGCAGGCGTTCAAGATCATCACCTGGATGCTGGACGCGGCCAACCAGGCGCAGGGGTACGTCGACGCGGGCCTCTTCCCGTCCACGCCCGCCTCGTACGCCCTGGAGCAACTGCGCGAGCCCGACGCGTTCTTCGGCGGCCAGGTCACCATGGACGTCTTCGGGCCCGCCGCGCAGAAGATCGCCGTCGCCTACAACAGCCCGTACGACGTGGCGCTCGGTCAGCCGATCAAGGACGAGATCAAGAACGTCGGTGTCCTCGGCAAGAACCCCGACCAGGCCTGGAAGGACGCCATGAGCAAGTGCCGGCGGATCGCCGACCACCTGGGGGTGAGCCACTGATGGCCACCGCGCTGGACAAGCCCGCGGTCTCCGTGGAGTCCGCCCCCGCTCCCCCGCCCCGCAAGGGCCTGCGCAAGCACTGGCATCTGTACGCGGCGATCTCGCCGTTCTATCTGCTGTTCATCTGTTTCGGCCTGGTCCCGGTCGGCTTCTCGCTGTATCTGTCCTTCCACCGGTGGGACGGGCTCGGCCCGATGGAGTGGGCCGGACTGTCGCAGTACCAGTACCTGCTGGGCGACAGCGACTTCTGGAGCTCGATCGGGAACACGCTCGTCATCTGGGCACTGGCCACCTTCCCCATGATCTTCCTGGCGATGGTGACAGCCGTGCTGCTGAATTCGGCGGTCCGGTTCAAGAACGCCTACCGGTTCGCGTACTTCCTGCCGAACGTCACCTCGGTCGTGGCGATCGCGATCATCTTCGGCTCGGTGTTCTCCACCAACTTCGGCCTGGTGAACGCGCTGCTGCAGGCCGTGGGACTGGACCAGGTGGCCTGGCTGAACACGCCCTGGGGCATCAAGATCGCCATCGCCACGCTGATGACCTGGCAGTGGACGGGATACAACGCGATCATCTTCCTCGCGGGATTGCAGACAATCCCCGGTGAACTGTATGAAGCCGCCCGTATGGACGGGGCCGGTCCGCTGCAGACGTTCTTCCGGATCACGCTGCCGATGATGCGGCCGGTGCTGCTGTTCGTACTCGTGATCTCCACGGTCACCGGTCTGCAGAGCTTCTCCGAGCCGCAGGTCCTGCTGCAGAACACCTCCAACGACTCGACGTTCTCCGGCGGCCCCGGCCACGCCGGCCGGACGATGGTCCTCTACTTCTTCCAGCAGACCTTCGACAACAACGACTTCGGCTACGGCGCTGCCGTGGCGTGGGGCATCTTCCTCGTCGTCGTCCTCTTCTCGATCATCAACTGGCGCCTGGTGCAGCGCCGGGGCGAAGACTAGGAGGCCCCACCCCCATGGCAACCATCAAGGGTTCCCGGCGCCGCGCGCTCGCCCTGCACACGACTCTCGTCGTCGGTGTGCTCCTCTCGGCCTTCCCGTTCTACTGGGCCGTGATCATGTCGACGCACGCGTCGAGCGAGATCTTCTCCTACCCGCCGAAGCTGCTGCCCGGCACCCACTTCCTGGAGAACCTCCGCCACCTCCTGGACGCGATCGACTTCTACGGCTCGATGGCGAACTCGCTGCTGGTGGCGGGGACGGTGACGTTCCTGGTGCTGTTCTTCGACTCGCTGGCGGCGTTCGTCTTCGCCAAGTTCTCCTTCCCGGGCAAGCGCTTTCTGTTCGCCTCGCTTATGATCATCTTCATGGTGCCGGCCCAGCTCTCGGCCATCCCTCAGTTCGTCATCATGGCGAAGCTCGGCTGGATCGGCTCGATGACCTCGCTGATCGTGCCGGCGGCCGCCAACGCCTTCGGCATCTTCTGGATGCGCCAGTACATGAAGAGCGCCATCCACGACGAACTCCTCGACGCCTCCCGCATCGACGGCGCGAACTTCCTCCGCCAGTACTGGCACGTGGCCCTGCCGGTCGTCCGCCCCGGCCTGGCCTTCCTCGGCATCTTCACCTTCATGGGCCAGTGGAACGACTACGCCTGGCCCCTCATCGCCCTCACCAACCCGGACAACGTCACCCTCCAGGTCGCGCTGTCCCAGCTCAACGGAACCCACGGAACGACGGATTACGGAATGGTCATGACCGGCGCGCTGCTCGCGCTCATCCCCCTGCTCATCGTGTTCGCCGTCGGCGCGCGCCAGATCATCGGCGACCTCGCCAAGGGAGCGATCAAGTGACGGACCCCCTGCTGACGCTCCGCCCCTGGACCGCCCCCGAGGTGACCTCCTGGGGGCGGCTGCCCATGAACGCCGTCGACCGGCGCACCGGAGCACACTCCCTGGACGGCGACTGGCGTTTCCAGCTGCTGTCCGCTCCGGACGCGCCGGTCGGCGGTGCCTGGTCCACGGCGGCCGTGCCGGGCGTATGGACCATGCAGAACACCGACGACCCGCTGCGGTCGACGGTCGACCTTCCGCAGTATCTGAACATCCGTATGCCGTATACAGAAATCCCTCCACTGTCGCCGGTCGACGACAACCCGACGGGTGTCTACGAGCGGGAGATCGACATCCCCGCCGACTGGGCCGGCCGCCGCGTCGTCCTCCAGGTCGGCGCCGCCGAGAGCGTGCTGCTGGTGCATGTGGACGGGCGTCCTGTCGGCATCTCCAAGGACTCCCACCTCGCCGCCGACTTCGACCTGACGGACGTCGTGCGCCCCGGCGGCCGGCACACGCTGCGGCTGACGGTGGTCAAGTGGTCGGACGCCTCGCACATCGAGGACCAGGACCACTGGTGGCACGGCGGGATCACCCGCTCGGTGCTGCTGTACACGACGGACCCGCTGCACCTGGCCGATGTCGCCGTACGCGCCTCCCGGGACGGGGAGCTGCGCGTCGACTGCCGGGTGCGGGACACGGGCGGGGCGCTGCCGGAGGGCTGGTACGTCAGCGGGGAGCTGGACGGGCTGGCGCTCGCGCAGGACACGGAGTTCGACCGGGCCAACGCCGAGGACGAGCGCGTCTCCGCCTTCCTCGGTGAGGCACGGATGCAGACCCGCGTGCCCGAGGTGCGCGCCTGGACCGCCGAGACGCCCGAGCTGTACGGCCTGACGGTGCGGCTGCACCGCGCCGACGGCAGCGTCGCCGACCGCTCGCGGCACCGGATCGGCTTCCGGGACGTCGAGATCGTCGGCCGGGACCTGCTGGTCAACGGTGAGCGGATCTACATCCGGGGCGTGAACCGGCACGACTTCCATCCGCTGACGGGGCGGACGGTGTCGTACGACGACATGCGCGCGGACCTGGTCCTGCTGAAGCGTTTCGGCTTCAACGCGATCCGCACCGCGCACTACCCCAACGACCCGACGCTGTACGACCTGGCCGACGAGCTCGGTTTCTACGTGGTCGACGAGGCGGACATCGAGTCCCACGACCACGCCCATGAGATCGCCGACGACCCGCGCTATCTGAACGCGTTCGTGGACCGGGTCTCGCGGATGGTGCTGCGGGACAAGAACCACCCCTCGGTGATCATCTGGTCGCTGGGCAACGAGTCGGACTACGGCGCCAACCACGACGCGGCCGCCGGCTGGGTGCGCCGCCACGACGCGACCCGGCCGCTGCAGTACGAGGGGGCGGCCAAGCGCGGCTGGGCTGACCCGGACCTCGCCTCCGACATCGCCTGCCCGATGTACGCGCCGCTGGAGGACTGCGTGGCGCACGCGCTGTCCGGGGAGCAGACCAAGCCGCTGATCCAGTGCGAGTACTCGCACGCCATGGGCAACAGCAACGGCACGCTGGCCGACCACTGGGCCGCCATCGAGGCCACCCCGGGTCTTCAGGGCGGGTTCATCTGGGAGTTCTGGGACCACGGAATCCTTCAATCCGTGAACGACGGAAGACCGGTCGGGCGCGGGGGCGCCGGGCTCTACGACAACGGTGTCACCGCTCCCGGCTACCGCTGGGCGTACGGCGGTGACTTCGGCGAGAAGGACCACGACGGCGCGTTCATCGCGGACGGCGTGGTCTTCCCCGACCGCACCCCGAAGCCCGTCATGTTCGAGCACCGTGAACTCGCCGCGCCGGTACGGCTGGAGCTGTTCCGGCACGAGGGGCTGGTCGTCTCCAACCACCAGCACTTCCGGGGCCTGGAGTGGCTCGCGGGCGAGTGGGAACTGGCGCTCGCGGACGGCCGTACGCTGACCGCCCCGGCCGAACTCCCCTCGCTGCTCCCGGGGGAGACGGCGGTGGTCCCGCTGCCGCTGGAGCTGCCGGAGGACGGCGGCGAGGCGTGGCTGACGCTGCGGGTGACGACCGCCGAGGATCTGGCGTGGGCTCCGCGCGGTACCGAGGTGTGCGCGCCGCAGGTGCTGCTGCGGGAGGCCGTCGCGGCCGAGGACCTGCCGGTCCCCGGTGCCGTGGAGGTCGACGCGGACGGGCTGCTGGTCCATCCGCTGCTGACCGCCGGGCCCGTGCTGTCCCTGTGGCGGGCGCCCACCGACAACGACGAACTGGGCGGCATGGCGCTGCGCTGGCGGACCTGGGGCCTGGACGCCCTGGTGCGCAAGGTGGTGTCGGTACGGCGTGACGGTGACGCGGTGACCGTGCTCGCGGAGTACGCGGGCACCACCGGCGTGGTCCGGCACCGGCAGGTGTTCACCCCGGTCGAGGGTGGCGTCCGGGTGGACGAACTCGCCGAGCTGCCGGAGGAGTTCGACGACGTGGCGCGGGTCGGGACGGTCTTCGAGACGGTCGCCGGGCTGGACCGCCTGGAGTGGTTCGGGCAGGGCCCCTGGGAGTCCTACCCGGACCGCAGCGGGGGCGCCCCGGTGGGCCATCACGCCCTGGCCGTCGATGAGTTGTTCACCCCCTATCTGCGTCCGCAGGAGAGCGGCGGCCGGCACGGCGTACGGCGCTTCGTCCTCTCCGGTCCGGACGCGCCGGGTCTCGTGGTCACCCCGGACGAGCCCCGGCAGGTCTCCGTCACGCGCTACCGCGCCGACGATCTGACGGCCGCCGCCCATCACGACGAACTGGTGCCGCGCGCGGCCTGCGTGGTGCACGTCGACGCGGCGCACCGGGGCCTCGGCACGGCCTCGTGCGGTCCCGACACCTTCCCCTCCTACCTCGTCGCGCCGGGTGTCCATCGCTGGAGCTGGACCCTGCGCACCCCGTAACCCCCCATCACCGCAAGGACTGTTCGACTCTCCCGACTTTCCCCTGCTCTTCCCGGCTCTTCCCCAACGGAGCACACGTGTGTACTTCGCATGCCCAAGAACCGTGTGAGGCCGCGCAGGCCGGCGCCGGACGGCGCAGCTTCCTGCGGGCCACGGCGCTGCTCGGCGCCGCGGCCACGGCCTCGGTCGCACTGCCCGCGGCCTCCGCCGAGGCGGCCGCCGCGCAGGCGACGTCGGCCGCCTGGCGTCCGGACACCGCGAGCCGCCGCTTCACGCTCGCCGTGATGCCCGACACGCAGTACCTCTTCGACGGCCCGAGCATCGACAAGGCGCCGGTCGAGGCGTCCCTGCGGTACCTCCTGGAGCACGGGGGCGGGAAGGACGAGAACATCGTGTTCCTGTCCCACCTCGGCGATCTCACGCAGAACGGCGCGGCCGCCGAGTTCGCCGCGATCGGGGAGGCGTTCGAGCTGCTCGACCGGCGGGGGGTGGGCTACAGCGTCCTGGCCGGCAACCACGACGTGAGGTCCTCGACGACCGACCAGCGCGGGTCGACCCCGTACCTGGACACCTTCGGTCCCCGCCGGTTCCGGGGGAAGTCCTCCTTCGGCGGGGCCTCCCCCGACGGCTACAACACCTTCCATCTGTTCCGGGCCGCCGGGCGGGAGTGGATGGTGCTGGCGCTGGACTGGCGGCTGTCGGACCAGGGGTACGCCTGGGCGAAGGACGTCCTGGCCGCCCACCCCACGACACCGGTCGTCCTCACCACGCACGAACTCGTCGTCGAGGACGACGCGCTGTCGGCGTACGGGCAGCAGCTGTGGGACCGGCTGATCCACGACCACGACCAGATCTTCCTCACCCTCAACGGGCACTACTGGCCCGCCGGACGGGCGACCCGCAAGAACGCGGCGGGACATGACGTCCATCTGCATCTGACGAACTATCAGAACCGTTACTTCGGCGGCGCGGCGATGATCCGCCTGTACCGCTTCGACCTCGACCGCAAGGTGATCGACGTGGAGACCGTCTCCCCGTGGATCCTCGGCCGGGCCGCGAAGGGGCTCAACGAGCTGGAGCGGCAGGAGATCGAACTCAGCGGTGACGCCGACCGGTTCTCGGTCGACATCGACTTCACCGACCGCTTCTCCGGCT
This sequence comes from Streptomyces sp. NPDC005811, assembly GCF_040630405.1. NCBI lineage: Bacteria > Bacillati > Actinomycetota > Actinomycetes > Kitasatosporales > Streptomycetaceae > Streptomyces > Streptomyces sp. NPDC005811. The sequence goes on along the minus strand of NZ_JBEXXK010000028.1, from coordinate 79,380 downwards.
TCGCCCCGGTCCCGGCCCGCCCCGCGCGCCCGGCGTCGAAGGTCCTCACCCGCGACACGGTCGCCTACTGGCGCTTCGACGGCCACGACGACGGTACGGCCGTCTCCGGCACCGTCCGCGACCTGTCCGGACGCGGCAACGACCTCACCCTCGTCACCGTCGGCGGCGGCACCCTGGGCTGGTCCTCGGACCACCACCCGGACCAACCCGGCCACGGCAGCCTGGAGTTCCGCGGCTACAAGTCGCCGCTCAAGGGCGCCTATCTGCGCACGGTCGACGGCGCCCCACTGAACTCCGCGACGTTCGAGGACGGTTACACCCTCGAGGCGTTCTACCGTCTCCCGGCCGACTGGGACCCTGCGCACCACGCCTGGTCGGGGCTGGTCAGCCGGACGGGAACCGGGGGCGCGGCGGGCAAGACGGGCGACGACCCCGACGAGCCGCTCGCCACGCTGTCGCTGTCCAACGACCGCGAGCCGCAGTGGGCGATGCGCCCGCTCAACCAGGAGGGCATCGCCACCAACTGGGGCCAGGAGACCCCGCTGGAGACCTGGTGGCACCTCGCGGTCGTCAACGACGGCACGCACACCACGCTGTACGTCGAGGGCTGCCCGGTCGTGCGCAACCCGAAGGCGAAGGCCGTGGGCATCACCTCCGTCGGCCTGCCGTGGCTGCTCGGCGGCTACGAGTACGGCGGGCAGATCGACCAGATCCTGCACGGCCGCCTCGGCGACGTCCGGATCGTCGCACGGGCGCTGCCCGTCTCCTCCTTCATGAACCACTGATCACGAACCGCTGATCACGAACCGCTGATCATGAACCACTGACGCCCTCGAAGAGGACTCACACCACCATGACCGAGCAGCAGCTCCCCGAGTGGGCCGACCCGTCCGTCTCCCCCGCCGCCCTCGACGCCCAGGGCGTCTCCCGCCGCGGACTCCTGCGCCGCGCGGGTCTGTTCGGCGCCGCGTTCGCCCTCGGCCCGGCCGCGGTGCCCGCGTTCGCCGCCTCCGGCCGCGGCCTCGGCGGCCAGGACCCCCGCCTCGCGTATCTCGTCGGCGACCATCACGTCCACTCCGTCTACAGCCACGACGCCAAGTACACGTTCTCCCAGCAGGCCAGGGCCGCCGCCCGGTACGGCCTGGACTGGATGGTGTTCAACGAGCACTCCAACTTCGGCCACGCCCACTACGGCGCCGCGCTGGAGCACCAGGAGATCCTCAAGGCCCGCGCGGAGAACCCGCGCCAGCTGATCTTCCAGGGCCTGGAGTGGTACATCCCGGCCGCCGAGCACTGCACGGTGTTCGCCGCGCCGGGCGCCCACGAGGTCGACCTGCTCACCCAGTTCGAGCTCGCCTACGACGGCAAGCTGCTCGGCTACACCGAGGGCTCCGCCGGGGCCGCCGACACCGCCCGCAACGAGGCCCACGCCGTCAAGGCGATCAAGTGGCTGGCGGAGCAGCGGCGTTCGGGCTACGTCGACGACGTCCTCGTGCTCGCCAACCACCCGCTGCGGCTGGGCATCGACTCCCCGCACGAGATGCGCAACTGGCGTGACGCGGCCCCCGAGATCATGATCGGCATGGAGGGCGCGCCCGGCGCCCAGGGCGCGGCCATCCCCGGCTGGCGCGCCTCCACCTCGATCCGCGGCGAGTACGAGAACAAGCCGTCGGCGCAGTCGTGGGCGGGCTACCCGGCGGACGCCTACCTCACGTACGGCGGCTTCGACTGGGCGACGGCGACCGTCGGCGGGCTGTGGGACGCGATGCTGGCCGAGGGCCGGCTGTTCACGATCACCACCAACTCCGACAACCACCGGACCGTCTTCGACACCTGGAAGAACGGCGACTGGCCGGCCGGGCAGAACTTCGACAACACCGGCAAGCTGCCCGACCCGGTGAACACCGACACCGCGCAGCCCGGAAGCGACTTCTGGCCCGGCGAGTTCAGCCGCACCCACGTCGGCGTGACCCGCTACGGCTACCGCGCGGTGATGGAGGGCCTGCGGGCCGGCCGTGTCTGGCTGGACCACGGGCACCTGCTGGACGGGCTCGACGTGCGGGTGAAGCGGGACTGCGAGGGCGGCCGGGGCGTCACCCTCGGCGGCCGGCTGCGGGTCCGCAAGGGCGAGCGGATCACGCTGTACGTCACCGTGACGACCGCCTCCCGACCCAACTCCCAGGGAACCCTGCCGGAGTTGGCGCACGTGGACGTGATCCGGGGTGCGGTGCGCGGCCCGGTGACCGACCGGGACACCTGGCGGGCGCCCGACACGAAGGTCGTCCACACGGACGACGTGTCGGGCCGCACGGGGACGTACACCCTGCGTGTCCCGCTGACGGTCGGGGACGAGTCCTTCTACGTCCGGCTGCGCGGCAGCGACGGCAACCGGCACGGGGCCGGCTACCTCGGCGCGGCCGTCGACCCGCACGGCCCGATCCCGCACGAGCCGGGCAACGGCGACCCGTGGGCGGACACCTGGTTCTACTCCAACCCGGTCTTCGTGGACGTCGTGCGCTAGGAGCGCCCGAGCGCCCCGTCAGGGGCACGGGGAACTGCGCGACCGCCACGACGGTCCCGCAGTTCCCCACCACCTCGGACCTACGGCTCCACCGGCGGAGCCCTACGCGTAGAAGCGGGACAGGCTCTGCAGCACAGCCGCCGGCTTGGCGCCGCCCTCGATCTCGATCGCCCCGTCGACGGTGATCTGCACACCGCCCGGCACGTCCTCGACCTCGGCGAGCTTGCCGACGAGGCGGATCCGGGAGCCGACCTTCACCGGCGAGGGGAAACGCACCTTGTTCAGGCCGTAGTTGACCTTCGTCGTCACTCCCTGGACGTCCAGCAGCTCGGTGAACAGCGGGATGAAGAGGGAGAGGGTCAGGTAACCGTGGGCGATCGGGGCGCCGAAGGGCCCGGCCGCCGCCTTCTCCGGGTCCACGTGGATCCACTGGTGGTCGCCGGTCGCGTCGGCGAACGTGTCGATGCGCTCCTGGGTGACCTCGATCCACTCGCTGGTGCCCAGGTCGCTGCCGGCCAGCTTCTTCAGCTCGTCGAGGCCGTTGACCGTGATGCTCATATCGCTGTCCTTAGTTAAGAGTTGGTGCCGAAGCGCTGGCGCACCCGGGCCTTGAGGAGCTTCCCGGAGGCCGTGCGCGGAAGGTCGTCCGCGACCACCACCGACTTGGGGATCTTGTACTTGGCGAGCCGTCCGGCCAGGGAGGCCAGCACCTCGTCGGGGTCCAGCGCGGCGCCCTGGCGGAGCACGACGACGGCGCGCGGCACCTCGCCCCACTTGTCGTCGCGCACACCGATGACGGCGGCCTCGACGATGTCGGGGTGGGAGAGCAGGAGGTCCTCGATCTCGGCGGGGTAGATGTTCTCCCCACCGGAGATGATCATGTCCTTCATACGGTCGACGATGTACACATAACCGTCGTCGTCGACCTTCGCCGCGTCCCCGCTGCGGAACCAGCCGTCGGCGAAGGACGCGGAGGTCTCCTCGGGCAGTCCCCAGTAGCCGGGCATGACGTGCGGACCGCGGACCAGGACCTCGCCCGTCTCGCCGGGTCCGACCGGGGTGAGGTCGGGGGCGAGGACGCGGACGTCGCTGAAGAAGTGCGGGACTCCGGCCGAGCCGGCCTTGCTGATCGCGTGCTCGGCGTCCAGGTACAGCGTGCCGGGGGACGCCTCGGTCATCCCGTACCCCTGGAGGAAGGTGAGTCCGCGTTCCTGGTAGGCGGCGATCAGCGGGGTCGGGACCGGGGAGCCGCCGCAGGTCAGGATGCGCAGGCTGGACAGGTCCGCGTCGGCCCAGCGCGGATGGCGGGCCACCTGGTCGAACATCGTCGGCACCCCGAACATGAAGGTGATCCGGTGCCGTTCGATCAGGTCGAAGGTGGCCTCCGGGTCGAAGGCCTCGACCAGGACGCAGGTGCCGCCCTTGAGGAACACCGGGAGCGTCAGCATGTTCAGGCCGGCCGTGTGGAACAGCGGCGCGGAGACCAGGGCCCGCTCGTCGGCGATCAGGTCGGTGTCGACGAGGACGTTGATCGCGTTCCAGGTGAGGTTGCCGTGCGTGAGCATGGCGCCCTTGGGCCGACCGGTCGTGCCCGAGGTGTACATGATGATGCAGGTGTCGTCGGCGCCGACCGGCTCGTCGATCGGCTCGTCGGAGGCCGCGGCCAGCACGTCCTCGTACTCGGCGCCGACCTCGAGGTACGTCCGTACGTCCGCGCTGCCCGGCAGCCCCGCGACCAGGCCCGCGTGCGAGGGGCCGTAGACGAGGGCCTTGGCGCCGGAGTCGGCGAGCTGGTAGGCGATCTCGGGGCCCGCGAGGCGGGTGTTGAGCGGCACGAAGACCGCGCCGAGCGTGCCGGCCGCGAACAGGCTCTCCAGGTAGGAGGGGTGGTTCGGGCCGAGGTAGGCGACCCGGTCGCCGCGGCGGACGCCCCGGGCGCGCAGGGCGTGGGCCAGCCGCGTGACGCGTGTATGCAATGTGCGGTAGTCCGTCGACCGTTCACCGTGGACCAGGGCGGTGCGGTGCGGGGTCTTGCGCGCCCGGCGTGCGGGCCATGACCCCAGTCCCTCGTTGCGCATCTGCCACGCCCCTTATGGTCTCGTCAGCCCGAGCAGCCGGGCGGCGTTCTCCTTGAGGATCTTCGGCTTCACCTCGTCCTTGATCGTCAGCTTGTCGAAGTCGGCGAGCCAGCGGTCGGGGGTGAGGACGGGGAAGTCGGAGCCGAAGAGGACCTTGTCCTTCAGCAGGGTGTTCGCGTACTGCACGAGCTGCGGCGGGAAGTACTTCGGCGACCAGCCGGACAGGTCGATGTGCACACCCGGCTTGTGGGTGGCGACGGCGAGGGCCTCGTCCTGCCAGGGGAAGGACGGATGCGCCAGGATGATCTTGAGGTGCGGGAAGTCGGCGGCGACGTCGTCGACGTGGAGCGGGTTGGAGTACTTCAGGCGGATGCCGCCGCCTCCCGGGACCCCGGCGCCGATCCCCGTCTGGCCGGTGTGGAAGAGGGCGATGGTGCCGGTCTCCTCGATGACCTCGTACAGGTCGTACGCCACCGCCCGGTCGTTGGGGAAGAAGCCCTGGATGCTGGGGTGGAACTTGAAGCCCTTCACCCCGTACTCCTCGACCAGCCGGCGCGCCTGCCGCACACCCGCCTTCCCGCGGAAGGGGTCGATGGAGGCGAAGGGGATGAGGACGTCGGCGTTGGCGGCGGCGGCCTCGGCGACCTCCTCGTTGGGGACGGGGGCCGTGCCGGTCGCGGACTCGGCGTCCACCGTGAAGATCACGGCGGCCATCCTCCGCTCCCGGTAGTAGGCGGCCGTCTCCTCGATGGTCGGCTTCCGCTTGCCCTCCACCTTGAAATAGGCGGAGGACGCGTCGTGCAGGTCGTCGTCGAGCGAGGAGTGGCCCTTCGAGGACACCTCCGCGTGGGTGTGGACGTCGATCGCGACGAGTTCCTCGACGTTGAGGGTCGTCATGGCTCAGGCCTCCGGGAACTTCGGCGCCGGTATGCCGACGGTCTGCAATTCGGCGCCGACCGAGGTGGGGAAGGCGGCGGCCAGGCTCTCGGGGGTCCAGCCGCCGTCGGCGTAGGCCGCCTTGACCTCCTGCGGATGCGACCAGAGTGCCACCTTGTCGCCGCCGATGCCGATGGCCTGGCCGGTGACGCCCCGGGCGGCCTCGGAGGCGAGGAACGGCACGAGCGCCGCGCAGTCCTCGGGCGTGCCGAAGCCCTCGCCCTTGCGCAGGAAGTCCGGCAGCGGCTCGCCGTTCCGCATGGCCTCGATGTACGGGGCGAAGGCGGGGATGGTCTCGGTCATCGCGGTCGCGGCGACCGGCACGATCGCGTTGACGGTGATGTTCGCGCGGCCCAGCTCCATCGCCCAGGTGCGGGCGAAGGCGGCGATGCCGGCCTTGGCGGCGGCGTAGTTCGTCTGGCCGAAGTTACCGCGCTGGCCGGCCGGTGAGCCGACCAGGATGAGGGTGCCGCCCTCGCCCTGCTCGCGCATCCGCACGGCGGCGGCGCGGGCGCAGGTGAAGGTGCCCTTGAGGTGGGTGGTGATCACCGCGTCGAAGTCGTCGTCGGTCATCTTCCACAGCACCTTGTCGCGCAGGATGCCCGCGTTGGTGACCAGGACGTCCAGCCGGCCGAACTCCTCGACGGCCCGGTTCACCAGCCGCTCGGCGGCCTCGGTGGTGCCGACCGGGACCACCTCGGCGACGGCCGTGCCGCCGGCCTCCACGATGGACTTCACGGCCGCCTCGGCCACGGCCTCGTCGACGTCGTTGATCACCACGCGGGCGCCGTGCGCGGCGAGGGCCTGGGCGTACGCGAGGCCGAGGCCCCGGCCGCTGCCGGTGACGACGGCGACCTTGCCGGTGAGATCGATGCTGGTCACGAGCGAGTCCCTTCAAAAGAGCCATGGCCACGAGGGGGTCACGTGGAGCGGCGGGAGGTGCGACTGCGAGATCGAAGCTAAGAGCAATAATTGTTGACGTCAATAGTTGTTGTCCACCTGCGGGTGAGTCATGCTGGAATCTGTACGACACACCGCCCCCGCCGGCCGAAGGGGGGCCGAGACCAGGGAGCCCGCCATCGCCCGCCAGGACAACGCAGTGAACGCCGCCGCCCCGATCGACGGGAACGAGCCGTGGATGCGGGGACTGCACGCGGACACGGGCTATCTGCTCTACCGGCTGGGCCTGCGCTCCGGCCAGCTCTTCAACTCCTTCCTCCAGGAGTCGGGGCTGCGCCTGCGCCACTACGCCGTGCTGCGCTTCCTGGCCACCGCCGAGGGCGCGCTCCAGCGCGAGCTGAGCGCACGGCTCGGCTACGACCCGAGCGCGATCGTCGGCCTGGTCGACGACCTGGAGAAACTGGATTTCGCCGAACGCCGGCCCGCCCCCGACGACCGGCGCAGCCGGATCGTCGTCCTCACCGAGGACGGCCGCGCCTTCCTGCGCGGCACCGACGAGGCCGGACTGCGGGTGACCAACGAACTCCTCGGCCCGCTGGACCCCGCCGAGCGCGAGACGCTGCACGCCCTGCTGCTGCGGGTCACCGAGGACGGGCCGAGCTGATGCCACGGACCCGCCTCCCGGCCCCGCCATGACCTCCCGTTCCGCGCCCGACCGGCTGCTGGCCGTGCTCGCCGCGTTCGACCACGCCCATCCGGCGCTGTCCCTGAGCGACATCGGCCGGCGCGCCGGGCTGACCCTGACCACCGCCCACCGGCTGGTGGGCGCGCTCACCGCATGGGGCGCGCTGGAGCGGGACGCCTCCGGCCTCTACCACGTCGGGCTGCGGCTGTGGGAGATCGCCGCGCTCGCGCCGCGCGGACTGGCACTGCGGCAGGTGGCACTGCCGTATCTGGAGGACCTGTACGAAGCCACCCATGAGAACGTGCAGCTGGCGGTGCGGGACGGCTCCGAGGTCGTCTACACCGAGTGGATCTCCGGGCGTTCGGCCGTCGGGGTGCACATCCGGGTGGGCGCCCGCTGGCCGCTGCACGTCACCGGGGTCGGCCTCGTCCTGCTGGCCCACGGCGACACGGCACTCCAAGAGACCTACTGCACCGGGTCGTTGGCGTCCTACACCGCCCACACCGTCACCGATCCGGCCCGGTTGCGCCGGATGCTGGCCGAAGTCCGGCGCACCGGCGTCGCGGTGAGCAGCCGTCAGGTGACCGAGGACGCCCTGTCGGTGGCCGCACCCGTGCGCGGGCCGGGCGGTGCGGTGGTCGCCGCCGTGTCGGTGGTCGTTCCCCACGCCGACGCCCAGGTGCCGGTCCTCGCCCCTGCCGTACGGGTCGCCGCGCGCGGTATCTCCCGGGCACTGGGGTGGCAGCCGGAGGGGGCCCGGGACTGAGCCCGCCGCTACTCCCGGGGGTGCGGCGAGCCGGCCGGCGGCGGTGGCGGAGCCCCTCCCAGCCTCTCCTCACGGAAATCTCAGCCTGCGGCATGGGTATTCAAAGGATCAACCAATGTGCGGGGCGCAGGATGCCGGTGCAAAGGTGGACAACTCAGGAAGGCGTGCCGTGGGCGTCTCGCACATATCGAACCGGTTCGGGCGACGGACGGAGGGGTGGTCCCGGCGCGGGATCCTGGCCGTCCTGGGGGTCGCGCCGGCCGCCGCGCTGACCGGCTGCAGTACCGGGTCGGCGGACGCCTCGGAGGGCTCGGGCGGCGCCCGGGCGTCCGCCGCGGCGAAGGCCTCGGCGGCCGCGAGGACGCCGGTGATCGCGGTCACCCCCGCGGACGGCACCAGGAAGGCCGCGTTCGGCAGCCCCGTCGAGGTGGCGGTGACCGACGGCACCCTGGCGTCCGTGAAGGTGACGGGCAACGACGGCTCGACGCTCGAGGGCTCCCTGAACGACGCGAAGACCCGGTGGACGTCGTCGAAGAACCCGTACTCGGGCACGAAGTACACGGTCACCGCGCAGGCCGAGGGCGCCGACGCCGAGACGACCACGTTCACGACCAAGTCGCCCGGCGAGACGTTCGTGGGCTATTTCACCCCGGAGGCGAACTCGACCTCCGGCGTCGGCATGCCCGTGTCGATCAACTTCACCAAGGCCGTGAAGGACCGGGCCGCCGTACAGAAGGCGATCACGGTGACCGCCGAGCCGGCGGTGGAGATCGTGGGCCACTGGTTCAGCGACACCCGGCTGGACTTCCGACCGGAGACGTACTGGGCGTCCGGCACCAAGATCACGCTCGGTCTGCGGTTGAAGGACGTCGAAGGACAGGATGGTGTCTACGGTATCCAGTCGAAGGACGTCACCTTCCACATCGGCCGCAACCAGATCAGCACCGTCGACCTGTCGACCAAGGAGATGGTGGTGAAGCGGGACGGGGCGACCTACGCCACCTACCCCGTCTCCGGCGGCAACGCCGAGCACACCACCTGGGCCGGGATCATGGTGATCAGCGAGCGGTTCAAGCAGACCCGCATGGAGTCCTCGACGGTCGGCCTCGGCGACGAGTACGACATCTCCGACGTGCCGCACGCCCAGCGCCTGACCACCTCCGGCACCTTCGTCCACGGCAACTACTGGGCCTCCACCTCCGTCTTCGGCAGCCAGAACACCAGCCACGGCTGCGTCGGCCTGCACGACACCAAGGGCGCGAGCGACAGCTCGGTCGCGGGCTACAAGTTCTACGAGAGCTCCATGCTCGGCGACGTGGTGATCGTGAAGAACTCGGGCGACAAGACCGTCGAGGCGTCCAACGGCCTCAACGGCTGGAACCTGTCGTGGGCGGACTGGAAGGCGGGCAGCGCGGTTTAGCCCGTTTGCGTGCTTCACTCCCTGAACTTCCTTGCGACGAAAGGACTTTCCTCGCTTTAACTCTTGACGCCTCTCGGGACGGAGAGCACATTGGGCGCACTTTGAGAGCGCTCTCAAAGTGCGCTCCCACCGTGTCACCCGCACCCCACCCCTCCGTACCCGAGAGGTCCCCCCATGAGTGCTCCCTCCGGCATGTCCAGACGGCGACGTGCCCTCGTCGCCGTCCTCGGCACCCTCGGTCTGGCGGCCGCGGCGGCGACCGCCGTCACCCTGCCCGCGAACGCCTCCGCTCCCACACCCCCCTCGGGCTGGACGCAGGTCTTCCTCGACGACTTCAACGGCACCGCGGGCACCGGCGTCAATACCTCCAACTGGCAGTACAGCACCGGGACTTCTTATCCCGGCGGCCCCGCGAACTGGGGCACCGGCGAGGTCGAGACGATGACCAGCAGCACCACCAACGTCTCCCTCGACGGCAGCGGCAATCTGCGCATCACCCCGGTGCGCGACTCCGCGGGCAACTGGACCTCCGGCCGGATCGAGACGGTCCGCACCGACTTCCAGCCCCCGTCCGGCGGCAAACTCCGCGTGGAGGCACGACTCCAGATGCCGAACGTCACCGGCACCGCGGCCGAGGGCTACTGGCCGGCGTTCTGGATGCTGGGCGCCCCGTACCGCGGCAACTACCAGAACTGGCCCGGCGTGGGCGAGTTGGACATCATGGAGAACGTCCAGGGCCTCAACAAGGTCTGGGCGACGATGCACTGCGGCACCAACCCGGGCGGCCCCTGCAACGAGACCACCGGCATCGGCAACTCCACGGCCTGCCCCGGCACCACCTGCCAGTCGGGCTTCCACACCTACACGATGGAATGGGACCGCTCGGTCTCCCCCGAGGCGATCCGCTTCTCCGTCGACGGCGTCAACTACCACACGGTGACGGCCAGTCAGGTCGACGCGACCACCTGGACCAACGCCACCAACCACGGCTTCTTCGTCATCCTGAACGTGGCGATGGGCGGCGCCTTCCCCGACGCCCTCGGCGGCGGCCTCGACAGCGCCACCGAGTCGGGCCACCCGATGGTCGTCGACTATGTGCAGGTGCTCCAGGCCGCGGGCAGTGGGAGCGGTACCACCACGCCCACGCCCACGTCCGGCAGCCGCGACGCCTACTCCACGATCCAGGCCGAGTCCTACGACAGCCAGTCCGGCGTCACGACCGAGACCACCACCGACACCGGCGGCGGCCAGGACATCGGCTACGTCGCCAACGGCGACTGGGCGCTGTACAAGGGCGTCAACTTCAGCTCCACAGCGGCGACCCAGTTCAGTGCGCGGGTCGCCAGCGGAGCGGCCTCCGGGGTCAGCGGGCTGGTCGAAGTACGCCTGGACAGCCCCACGAGCGCACCGGTCGGCAGCTTCTCGGTGGCCAACACCGGTGGCTGGCAGACCTGGAAGACCGTTCCGGCCAACATCAGCTCCGTCACCGGCACGCACGACGTGTATCTCACCTTCACCAGCGGGCAGTCGGCGGACTTCGTCAACGTCAACTGGTTCACGTTCGGCCACTGACACAGCCCCACGCCGGCGGGACGAGAGGCCGCCCCGCCGGCCGGCGAACTCGGACTGATGCGGCGCAGATCTTTTGACGCAACGTCACCAGGGCAGTGGCCGCCCGTCGCGGAAGAAGCCGCCGGTGGGGCCGTCGTCGGGGAGTGTCGCGGCCCATACGATCCCGGCGGCCCCCTCGGCGACGGGCCGGCCGCCCGGACCACCCATGTCGGTGGCGACCCAGCCGGGGCAGACGGAGTTGACCAGCACGCCGTCGGCGCGCAGTTCGCCCGCGAGCAGCCGGGTGAGCGCGTTCAGCGCGGCCTTGGACACCGAGTAGGCGGGCGTGCCGCCGGTCATACCGGCCAGCGACCCGCCCTCGCTGGAGACGTTCACGACCCGTGGCCGACGGCTCGCCCGCAACAGCGGCAGCATGGCCTGCGCCAGCCGCCAAGGCCCGTACAGATTGGTCTCCAAGGCCTCCCGTACGACGTCCAGGTCGGCGCCGACGGCCCGTTGCCAGGTGTCGTAGGTGATCGCCGCGTTGTTGACCAGCACGTCGAGCCCGCCGAACCGCTCCCGCAGCACCCGGGCCGCCTCCTCCGCGTCGCCCGGACTCGTCACGTCCAGCCGCAACGGATGCGCGCCCGTGCCGAGCCCTGCGGCGGCCTCCCGCGCGGCCCGCTCGGACCGGGCGGTGACCAGGACCGTCCAGCCCAGGCCGAGGAATCGACGGGACACCTCGTGCCCGATGCCACGGTTCGCCCCGGTCACCAATGCGATCACTGCGCGCCCCTTCACCACCCGGCCCGTACCGGGCACAAGCCTCGCAGAGGACGGCACCGGATCAGCGGCGCCCCGCCTCCGGTACCGCGGTGAAGGAGCCGTCCGTGAGCACGGGCACGGCGGCGGACACGTCCAGCTCGGTCGCGATCGCCACGTCGTCAGGGAAGCCGCCCCGGATCAGCTCCCGCCCCGAGGCGCAGTCGGCCACCGTGTCCGCCACGTCCGGGGTCCCCATGAAGGCGGCCCGAGCGGCGGACGCCTCGGGCGACAGGGGGCCTGCTCCCTGAACACGCAACTCGGCGATGACGGCACCGGCCCCCAGCAGATCCTCCAGCGCGGGCCGCAGGCTGCCGTCGGTCCAGCGCTCACCGGCGGCGACCACACCGACGGGCCGGTCCTCGGTCCCGTACCCCTGGGCGGCGAGCCGCCGCCCCACGGCCGTCGCGTTGCGCAGACATCCCGCGATCACGGTCGTACCGCCGGCCGCCGCGGCGATCGCCGAACCGTTCGGCGACGGCAGCACCAGCCGCGGAGCGAAGGGCGCCCGACGGAGAGCGGCGGGCGAGAGCGACCAGGGCGCCTCTGCGGTCATCTCCCTGCGGCCGACGGCCAGTTCGGCCTTCTGCGCGTCGGCGAAGGCGCGTGCGGTGGCGTCCCGCCAGGGGTACGGGAAGACCTGGGTACCGCGCTCCACGGCCACGGTGACCGACGTGGTGAACGAGAGGACGTCGACCACCACGAGACAGGCCACGTCCCCGGCCAGCTCCCGCGCACCGACGGGACCCCAGTCGAACCGGACGCCGTGCCCTTGCTGAAGGAACCAGTCAGTCATGAGAGGGCAGTCTCACCGCATACCGTCGCCGGGATCAACCCCCCGCCGGTCGACGGAAGACTGTCCACGATCAACCGGCGACCGTCGAGTGCTGACTGCCGACCGCCGACTGCCGACTGCCGACTGCCGACTGCCGACTGCCGACCGGCAACGAGTGACCGGCGACCGTTGACCTTCGCCAGCCGGCGGTCGACCGTCGACAGTGGACAGCCGACCGCCGACCGCCAACCGCCAACCGCCAACCGCCAACCGCCAAGCATCCGCCCTCACCGCAACTCCGCCCGAAACCCCACCGGCGTCACCCCGGTATGCAAGTGGAAGAACTTCGAGAAGTTCGCCGGATCCGGGAATCCCACCGCCGCCCCGACGCGCCCGATCGGCAGTTCCGTGTGGGCGAGCAGCCGCTTCGCCTCCAGGACGACCCGTTTGTCGATGAAGCCCTTGGGGGTCTCGCCGGTGGCGGCGCGGACCGCGCGGACGAGGGTGCGGCGGGAGTAGCCGAGGGCGTCGGCGTAGGCGCTGACGCTGTGCTGGGTGGCGAAGTCCCGTTCCACCGCGTCCCGGAAGAGGGTGAAGGTCGACTCGGTGCGCCGTCCGGCCTCCGCGGAGCTGGTCGCGAGGTGGGCGAGGCGCAGCAGGAACGCGGTGAGGGAGTGCCGGAGCACGGCCGTGTGCAGGGCGGGGGGCAGGGACGCGCTGTCCTCGTACTCCCGTCGGAGGTGGCCGAGTGCGGCGCGCAGGGCGGCGAGTTGCGGGGCGTCCGGGCGGAGCAGGGGCGGCAGGTCGTAGCGGTAGAGGCCGGTGGCTTCGACGGTGGCGCGGGGTAGGAAACCGGGCTGCATGGTCAGGACGGTGCCGTGGTACTCGCTCGTCGTCGAGAAGCGGTGGACCTGGCCCGGGCGGATCCAGAGCAGTTCGCCTGCGGTCGCCTCGTACTCCGCGAAGTCGATCATGTGCCGTACGGGGCCGTCGTCGAACAGCATCACCACGTGGAAGTCGATGCGGTGGACGCGGTCGAGCGGGGCGTCGCCGGCGTGCCAGGTGCGGCCCGCGCCCATGGGGCCGACCTGCATGCCGACGCCGCCGAGGCTCAGCTCGACGGGGAAGGCGAAGGTTCTGATGCCGTCTCCGGCGGTTCCGTCTTGGGGCCGTCTGTCCGCCATGTCCTTCTCGTGCCGTCCTGCCGCTGCCGCCAGTGTCCCACTTTCACCACAGGCTGACACAGGAAGACCTTCCCCCATAAAAGTCAGACTTTTAAGTTTGAACGCGGCAGAAAGCTTCGCCTCTCCCAATGAGGATTTCTTGAAGATGAGCACGCAGCCTCCGTACCGTTTCGAGTGGACCGAACTCGACCGGCGTGCCGTCGACACCGCCCGCCTTTTGGCGGCTGATGCCGTACAGCGGGTGGGCAACGGCCACCCGGGCACCGCGATGAGCCTGGCGCCCGCCGCGTACACGATCTTTCAGAAGGTGATGCGTCACGATCCGGCCGACCCGGAGTGGACGGGCCGTGATCGCTTCGTCCTCTCCCCCGGCCACACCTCGCTGACGCTCTACACCCAGCTGTTCCTCTCCGGCTACGAGCTGGATCTGGAGGACCTGAAGACCTTCCGGACCCAGGGGTCCAAGACGCCGGGGCACCCCGAGTACGGGCACACGGCGGGCGTCGAGACGACCACGGGCCCGCTGGGCCAGGGGGTCGCCAACGCCGTCGGCATGGCGATGGCCGCCCGCTACGAGCGCGGCCTGTTCGACCCCGAGGCGCCCGCGGGCGAGTCCCCGTTCGACCACACCGTGTGGGCGATCGTCTCCGACGGCGACCTGGAGGAGGGTGTCTCCGCGGAGGCCTCCTCCCTCGCCGGGCACCAGAGGCTCGGCGGCCTGGTCCTCCTCTACGACGACAACCACATCTCCATCGAGGGCGACACCGCGACGGCGTTCTCGGAGGACGTGCTGAAGCGGTACGAGGCCTACGGCTGGCACGTGCGGCGCGTCGACCCGGCGGACAACGGCGACGTCGACGTATACGCCCTGTATACGGCTCTGCAGGCGGCGCAGGCCGAGACCTCGCGTCCCTCGATCGTCGCCCTGCGCACGATCATCGCCTGGCCCGCCCCCCACGCGCAGAACACCGAGGCCTCCCACGGCTCGGCGCTCGGCGCGGAGGAGGTCGCCGCCACCAAGCGCCTCCTCGGCTTCGACCACGAGCGGTCCTTCCAGGTCGACGACGATGTCCTCGCCCACACCCGCGGCTCGCTCGACCGGGGCGCCGAGGCCCACGCCGCCTGGGACAGGCGGCTCGCCGAGTGGCGCGCCGACGCCCCTGAGCGGGCCGCCCTGTTCGACCGGGTCGTTGCGGGACAGCTCCCCGAAGGCTGGGAGGACGCCTTGCCGGTGTTCGAGCCCGGCAGGTCCGTCGCCACGCGTGCCGCCTCCGGCAAGGTGCTCCAGGCCCTCGGCGCGGTGCTGCCCGAGCTCTGGGGCGGCTCCGCCGACCTGGCGGGCTCCAACAACACCACGATCGACGGGAGTTCCTCCTTCCTGCCCGTGGGCAATCCGCTGCCCGGGGCCGACCCCTACGGCCGTACGATCCACTTCGGCATCCGTGAGTTCTCGATGGCCGCGGAGATGAACGGCATCGCGCTGCACGGCAACACCCGTGTCTACGGCGGCACGTTCCTGGTGTTCTCCGACTACATGCGCAACGCCGTGCGGATGTCGGCGCTGATGCAGCTGCCGGTGACGTACGTGTGGACGCACGACTCCATCGGCCTCGGCGAGGACGGCCCGACCCACCAGCCGGTCGAGCACCTGGCCTCGCTGCGCGCCATCCCCGGGCTGAACGTGGTCCGCCCGGCCGACGCCAACGAGACCGCCGTCGCCTGGGCCGAGATCCTCCGGAGGCACGCCACCCGCCCCGCCCCGCACGGGCTGGCGCTGACCCGGCAGGGCGTGCCGACGTACCCCCTCGACCCCGATGCGGCGAAGGGCGGTTACGTCCTGCGCGAGTCGTCGACGCAGACCCCGGAGGTCGTGCTCGTCGCCACCGGCTCGGAGGTGCGGCTCGCCGTCGCCGCGCGGGAACTGCTGGAGGCCGAGGGGGTCGGGACGCGGGTGGTGTCGATGCCGTCCGTGGAGTGGTTCGAGGAGCAGCCGCGGGAGTACCGCGACAGCGTGCTGCCGCCGGCCGTGAAGGCCCGGGTCGCGGTCGAGGCCGGGATCGGTCTCACCTGGCACCGGTACGTCGGGGACGCCGGCCGCGTCGTCTCCCTCGAACACTTCGGCGCCTCCGCCGACGCGGACACCCTGTTCGCCGAGTACGGCTTCACCGCCGAGAACGTCGCCGCCGCAGCCCGGGAATCCCTTGCTGCCGCGCGTGGTTGATCCGAACGCCAGAAAGAAGATGATCACAGTGACCGAAGCGACCGCGCCCCCCGCGGAAGCCCTGAAGCGCCTCTCCGACGAAGGCGTCTCCATCTGGCTGGACGATCTGTCGCGCAAGCGGATCACGTCCGGCAATCTCGCCGACCTCGTCGCCACGCGGCATGTCGTCGGCGTCACCACCAACCCGTCCATCTTCCAGGCCGCCATCGGCTCGGGCGAAGGCTACGAGGAGCAGCTCGCCGAGCTGGCGGTACGGGGTGTGACGGTCGACGAGGCCGTGCGGATGATGACGACGGCCGATGTGCGGGCCGCAGCCGATATCCTGCATTCTGTATACACAACATCGCATGGTGTCGACGGTCGGGTGTCGATCGAGGTCGACCCCCGCCTCGCCCACGACACCGCGGCCACCGTCGCCGAGGCCAAGCAGCTCGCCTGGCTCGTCGACCGCCCCAATGTGATGATCAAGATCCCGGCGACGAAGGCCGGCCTCCCGGCGATCACCGAGGTCATCGGCCTCGGCATCAGCGTCAACGTGACGCTGATCTTCTCGCTGGAGCGCTACCGCGAGGTCATGGACGCCTATCTGGCGGGCCTGGAGCAAGCGCTTTCCAACGGGGTGGACCTCTCCACCGTCCACTCCGTGGCCTCGTTCTTCGTCTCCCGGGTCGACGCCGAGATCGACCGGCGACTGACGGCCCTCGGCACGGACGAGGCGCTCGCGCTGAAGGGCCGGGCGGCGCTGGCGAACGCCCGGCTGGCCTACGAGGCGTACGAGGGCGTCGTCGCCGGTGAGCGCTGGGCCGCGCTGGCACGAGCGGGGGCGAACCGGCAGCGTCCGCTGTGGGCATCCACCGGTGTGAAGGATCCTGCATACAAGGACACGCTGTATGTGGACGATCTGGTCGCGCCGGGCACCGTCAACACCATGCCGGAGGCCACCCTGGCCGCGGTCGCCGACCACGGCGCCGTCACCGGCGACACGGTGACCGGCGGCTACGACCGGGCCCGCGCCGACCTGGCCGCCGTAGCGGCACTCGGCGTCTCGTACGACGAGGTCGTCACCCGTCTGGAGGATGAGGGTGTCGCCAAGTTCGAGGCGGCGTGGGAGGACTTGCTGAACACGGTCACGAAGTCGCTGGAGAGCAAGGGAGCTGACGCGGAATGAGCACCATCCCTGTGTGGGACAACCCCCTGCGGGATCCCCGTGACCGTCGCCTGCCCCGTATCGCGGGCCCGTCGGGTCTGGTGATCTTCGGGGTGACGGGCGACCTGTCCCGCAAGAAGCTGATGCCGGCCGTGTACGACCTGGCCAACCGGGGGCTGCTGCCGCCGGGCTTCTCGCTCGTCGGGTTCGCCCGCCGGGACTGGGAGGACCAGGACTTCGCGCAGGTCGTGCACGACGCGGTGCGTGAGCACGCGCGGACCCCGTTCCGCGAGGAGGTCTGGCAGCAGCTCGCCGAGGGCATGCGGTTCGTGCCGGGCGACTTCGACGACGACACGGCGTTCAAGCAGCTCAAGACGGCCGTCGAGGAGCTGGACACCTCGCGCGGCACCGGCGGCAACTTCGCCTTCTACCTCTCCGTGCCGCCGAAGTTCTTCCCGAAGGTCGTCGAGCAGCTCAAGAAGCACGGGCTGGCGAAGGCCCCGGAGGGTTCCTGGCGACGGGCGGTCATCGAAAAGCCGTTCGGACACAATCTGGCGAGCGCCCGTGAGCTCAACGCGGTCGTGCACGACGTGTTCGAACCGGACCAGGTGTTCCGCATCGACCACTACCTGGGCAAGGAGACCGTCCAGAACATTCTGGCGCTGCGGTTCGCCAACACCATGTTCGAACCGATCTGGAACCGGTCGTTCGTCGACCATGTGCAGATCACCATGGCCGAGGACATCGGCATCGGCGGCCGCGCCGGCTACTACGACGGCATCGGCTCGGCCCGTGACGTCATCCAGAACCACCTGCTCCAGCTGATGGCGCTGACGGCCATGGAGGAGCCCGCCTCGTTCGACGCGGCCTCCCTGCTCACCGAGAAGCTCAAGGTGCTCAAGGCGGTGAAGCTTCCCGAGGACCTCGGGGACCACACCGTGCGGGCGCAGTACGCGGGCGCCTGGCAGGGCGGCGAGAAGGTGCGCGGCTACCTCGAGGAGGAGGGCATCGACCCGGCCTCGACGACGAACACGTACGCCGCCGTGAAGCTGAACGTCGACAACCGGCGCTGGGCGGGCGTCCCGTTCTATCTGCGCACCGGCAAGCGGCTCGGCCGCCGGGTCACCGAGATCGCGGTCGTCTTCCAGTCGGCGCCCCACTCCCCCTTCGACTCCACCGCCACGGAGGAGCTCGGCAAGAACGCGATCGTCATCCGCGTCCAGCCCGACGAGGGCATCACCGTCCGTTTCGGCTCGAAGGTGCCGGGCACGTCGATGGAGATCCGGGACGTGACGATGGACTTCGCCTACGGCGAGTCCTTCACGGAGTCCAGCCCGGAGGCGTACGAGCGCCTCATCCTGGACGTACTGCTCGGCGATGCCAACCTTTTCCCGCGCCACCAGGAAGTGGAAGAGTCCTGGAAGATCCTCGACCCGATCGAGGAGTACTGGGCGGCCCACGGAAGGCCCGCGCAGTACCCCTCGGGCAGCTGGGGACCCGAGGAAGCCGACGAGATGCTCGCACGAGACGGACGGAGCTGGCGCAGGCCATGAAGATCGATCTGACGGACACCACGGCAAGCAAGATCAACAAGGCGCTGGTACAGGGGCGCCGCGCCATCGGCACACCCGCCGTGGGCATGGTCCTGACGATGGTGATCGTCACGGACGAGGAGAACGCCTACGACGCGATCAAGGCGGCCGAGGAGGCCTCGCACGAGCACCCCTCGCGCACCCTGGTCGTCATCAAGCGGCACGCCCGCACCCCGCGGGAGCGCACCCAGTCCCGGCTGGACGCGGAGGTCCGCGTCGGCTCCGAGGCCGGCACCGGCGAGACCGTGATCCTCAGGACCTACGGCGAGGTGTCCGACCACGCCGACTCGGTGGTCCTGCCGCTGCTGCTGCCGGACGCGCCGGTGGTCGTGTGGTGGCCGGTGGACGCGCCCGAGTACCCCGCGAAGGACCCGCTGGGCGCGCTCGCGCAGCGCCGGATCACCGACCTGTATGCAGTCGAGAACCCTCTGCAGACGATGGAGACCCGGAAGCGTTCCTACGCCCCCGGTGACACCGACCTCGCGTGGACCCGGCTGACGCCGTGGCGTTCGATGCTGGCGGCGGCCCTGGACCAGGCCCGGGTGCCGATCGTGTCGGGGGCGGTGGAGGCCGAGGCGGAGAACCCGGCCGCCGAGCTGCTCGCGCGGTGGCTGGAGGCACGGCTCGGGGTCCGGATCGACCGGGTCGTCACCGCCGGACCGGTCGTCACGGCCGTACGGCTGGGCACGGCGGGCGGCGAGATCGTCATCGACCGCCCCGAGGGCCCCCTCGCCACGCTCACCCTGCCGGGCCAGCCCTCGCGCACCCTCGCGCTGAAGGTCCGCACCACCTCCGAACTGATCGCCGAGGAGCTCAGGCGCCTCGACGCGGACGAGATGTACGCCATCGCCCTCAGGGGCGAGGGCACCAAGGAGAACCCCTCTCATGTCTGACTCACCCCAGCTGACGGAGCAGCCCGAGTGGGCCGCCCTGACGGCCCACCGTGCGCAGGGCACCCCGCGACTGCGTGAGCTGTTCGCGGCGGACCCCCTGCGCGCGGAGCGGTACGTGGTGCGCGTCGGCGACCTGCGCATCGACTACTCGAAGAACCTGGTCACCGACGAGACGCTGGCCCTGCTGACCGAACTGGCCGCCGCCACCGACGTGTTCGGGCTGCGGGACGCCATGTTCCGCGGCGAGAAGATCAACACCACCGAGGACCGCGCGGTCCTGCACACCGCCCTGCGCGCCCCCGCCGACGCGGTGATCGAGGTCGACGGCGAGAACGTCGTGCCCCAGGTGCACGCCGTGCTCGCGAAGATGGGCGACTTCGCCGACCGGGTCCGCTCCGGGGCCTGGATCGGCCACACCGGCAAGCGGATCAGGAACGTCGTCAACATCGGCATCGGCGGCTCGGATCTGGGTCCGGCGATGGCCTACGAGGCACTGCGGGCCTACACGGCACGGGACTTGACGGTCCGTTTCGTGTCGAACGTCGACGGTGCCGACCTGCACGAGGCCATCCGCGACCTGGACCCGGCCGAGACGCTGTTCGTCATCGCGTCCAAGACGTTCACCACGATCGAGACGATCACCAACGCCACCTCGGCCCGCACCTGGCTCCTCGACGGCCTCGGCGGCGACGAGAAGGCGGTCGCACGGCACTTCGTCGCCCTGTCGACGAACGCCGGGAAGGTCGCGGACTTCGGCATCGACACGGCCAACATGTTCGAGTTCTGGGACTGGGTCGGCGGCCGCTACTCCTACGACTCCGCCATCGGCCTCTCCCTGATGATCGCCATAGGCCCGGACCGCTTCCGCGAGATGCTCGACGGCTTCCACCTCGTCGACGACCACTTCCGCACCGCCCCCGCCGAGGCCAACGCCCCACTGATCCTGGGCCTGTTGGGCATCTGGTACGGCAACTTCCACGACGCGCAGTCCCACGCGGTGCTGCCCTACAGCCACTACCTGTCCAAGTTCACCGCCTACCTCCAGCAGCTCGACATGGAGTCCAACGGCAAGTCGGTGGACCGCGAGGGCCGGCCGGTCGCGTGGCAGACCGGGCCGGTCGTCTGGGGCACGCCCGGCACCAACGGGCAGCACGCCTACTACCAGTTGATCCACCAGGGCACCAAGCTGATCCCGGCGGACTTCATCGGCTTCGCCCGCCCGGTCGACGAGCTGAGCGGTGAACTCAAGGCCCAGCACGACCTGCTGATGGCGAACTTCTTCGCCCAGACCCAGGCGCTGGCCTTCGGCAAGACGCCCGAGGAGGTGCGCGCGGAGGGCGTGCCGGAGGAGCAGGTCGCGCACCGCACCTTCCGGGGCGACCATCCCACCACCACGATCCTCGCCGCCGAGCTGACCCCGTCGGTCCTCGGCCAGCTCGTCGCCCTCTACGAGCACAAGGTGTTCGTGCAGGGCGCCGTGTGGAACATCGACTCCTTCGACCAGTGGGGCGTGGAGCTCGGCAAGGTCCTCGCCAAGCGTGTCGAACCCGCCCTCACCGAGGGCGTGGACGTCCCCGGCCTCGATCCCTCCACCGCCGCCCTCGTGGCCGCGTACCGCGAACTCAGGAAGTAGTGAACTGATATGCAGCTCGGTCTCATCGGTCTCGGCAAGATGGGCGGCAACATGCGCGAGCGCATCCGCCGCGCCGGCCACACCGTCGTGGGCTACGACCGCAACCCCGACGTCTCCGACGTCAAGGACCTCGCGGAACTCGTCCAGCAGCTGGAAGCGCCGCGCACCGTCTGGGTGATGGTCCCGGCCGGCGCCCCCACCCAGTCCGTCGTCGACGAGCTCGGCGGCCTGCTCCAGGCGGGCGACGTCGTCGTGGACGGAGGCAACTCCCGCTGGACGGACGACGAGAAGCACGCGGCCGAACTCGGCGCCCAGGGCATCGGGTTCGTGGACGCCGGTGTCTCCGGCGGTGTCTGGGGCCTGCAGAACGGCTACGCCCTCATGGTCGGCGGCGACAAGGAGCACGTCGACCGGCTCCAGCCGATCTTCGACGCGCTCAAGCCGGAGGGCCCGTACGGCTATGTCCACGCGGGCAAGGTCGGCGCCGGGCACTTCTCGAAGATGGTCCACAACGGCATCGAGTACGCCATGATGCAGGCCTACGCCGAGGGCTGGGAGCTGCTGGAGAAGGTCGACTCCGTCACGGACGTGCGCGAGGTCTTCCGCTCCTGGCAGGAGGGCACCGTCATCCGCTCCTGGCTGCTCGACCTCGCGGTCAACGCCCTCGCCGAGGACGAGCACCTGGACAAGCTGCGCGGCTGGGCCCAGGACTCCGGCGAGGGACGGTGGACCGTCGAGGCCGCCATCGACCACGCCGTGCCGCTGCCCGCCATCACCGCCTCGCTCTTCGCGCGGTTCACGTCCCGTCAGGACGACTCCCCGCAGATGAAGATGATCGCGGCGCTGCGCAACCAGTTCGGCGGCCACGCCGTCGAGTCGGCCAAGGAGTAGCCGGCCGTGGGGGATCTGCTGCTGGTCCGCCACGGGGAGACGGAGTGGAGCCGGTCGGGACAGCACACCAGCTGGACCGACCTGCCGCTCACCGAGAACGGTGAGCTCCAGGCGAAGTCGCTCGCTCCGTTCTTCTCCCATCGGACCTTCTGTCTCGCCCTGGCCAGCCCGCTCGGCCGCGCGATGCGCACCGCCGAACTCGCGGGCATCGGCGGGGCGGTCGCCGCGCCCGACCTGCACGAGTGGGACTACGGCGGGTACGAGGGAATCACCACCGTCGAGATCCACCGCGACCGGCCCTCCTGGAACCTGTGGACCGACGGGGTGCCGCCCGGCACGGACGGCCACCCCGGTGAGTCGCCCGAGGAGATCGGGCGGCGCGCCGACCGGGTGCTGTCCCGGGTCGACGCGGCGCTCGCCGACTGCGGCGGAGACGCCGTGCTCGTCGCCCACGGGCATTTCCTACGGGTCCTGACGGCCCGTCGGCTCGGACTCCCGCCCGCGCAGGGCCGGTTGTTCCAGCTGGCGACGGGAACGTACAGCAGGCTGTCCACGGAGCACGGGTGGCCCGTGATCGCGGAGTGGAACGTCAGGCCGTAACCGGTTGACACCGTTCAAGGGGCCCGCCAGAGTCGCGGCTGATGGAGATCGACGATCTGACACCGGCCGAACAGCGTGTCTGGCGGGCCTTCGCCACAGGCGCGGAGGTGGACTTCCGCGACGGATCCGACGACTGGGGGCCCGAACGGACCGTACGCGCCTCGGTGTTGCGGGCGCTGCTCCTCAACGGCCCGCGGGAACAGGGGGAGACAGCGGCCCTCAAGGTACGGGGTGCCCGGATCACCGGTGCCCTGGAGCTGCGGTACGCCACCGTCGACAGCGTCGTCCATCTCACCCACTGCCGCTTCGACGAGGCGCCCGACCTCATCGGCGCCCATCTGCGCTACGTCAGCATGCGCGACTCCGACATGCCCGCGCTGTCGGTGACCCGGGCCCGGATCGACGGCAGCCTCAGGCTGACCCGCTGCCGGTTCGCCGGGCCCGTACGCCTGGACGGGGCTCAGATCGCCGGCGCGCTGTTCCTGGAGGAGGCCGAGGCCACCGCCGCGGACACGGACCGTCCGGCCCTCCATCTCCACCAGATCTCCGTCGACGACGACCTGTGCGCCCGTGGTCTGCGCGCCCGGGGGCTGCTCCGGCTCGACGGGGCCACCGTCGCCGGGTCGCTGGACCTGGAGGACGCCGAGCTCAGCAACCCGGACGCCCACGTCGTGGAGGCCGACGCGCTGGAGGTGGGCGCCAATCTGCTCGGCCGCCGACTCAGCGCACGGGGCCGGATCGACCTGCGCGGGGCCCGGATACCCGGCCGGGTGGACCTGCTGCACGCCCGGCTGTCCAACCCCGGCGGCACCGCCCTGCGGGCCAGCAGCTGTGTGATCGGCGAACTCTGGCTGCGCCGGGGCCCCCGGGTGGAGGGGATGCTGAACCTTCGGCGGGCCGAGATCACCCAGCTCAGCCTGGAACCGGCGATGCTCCCCGACCAGGTGCGCCTGCTCGACCTCACCTACACCTTCCTCACCCCGCACGTGCCCGCCGAGGACCGGCTGCCCATGCTGGAGCGGGACGGCCAGGGCTTCGATCCGCACGCATACGAACAACTGACGGCCGCATACCGCAGGACCGGCGACGACCAGGCCGCCCGGGTCGTCCAGCTCGCCAAGCAGCGTCGCCGCCGGTCCACGCTCCCCTGGCACGGGCGGCTGTGGGGCCACCTCCAGGACGCGGCCGTCGGCTACGGCTTCCGCCCGCTGCGCGCCGCCGTCTGGCTGCTGTCGCTGCTCGCCGCCGGTTCGCTCGCGTACGCCGGACACCCGCCGCCGCCCCTCAAGGCGGACGAGGCACCCGAGTTCAACCCCGTCTTCTACACCCTGGACCTGCTGCTGCCGGTGATCTCGTTCGGCCAGGAGGAGGCGTTCGCGCCGCGGGGCGGGTACCAGACGCTGTCGTACGTCCTCGTGGCGACCGGCTGGATCCTGGCCACGACCGTCGCCGCCGGCGTGACCAGGACGATCAGCCGTCAGTAGGCGGGTCCCCGTGGGCCGGTCAGCGGGCGCCGTGCTGCGCGGCGAGCCGCACCGGTGCGTTGGCGGCGCCGTAGCCCCGGTAGCCGCCGTCGCGCTGGACGAGTTCGAAGAAGACGCGGCCCACGGTGCGGGTGTAGCAGTGCCGGAAGACACCGTGCGCGTCCCGGTCGTAGAGGATGCCGAGGTCCCGGTAGGTCTCCAGCTCTCCGTCGGCGAACGCGAAGCGGGCGGCGAGGTCGTCGTAGTAGTTCGCGGGGATCGGCAGGAGCCGTCCGCCGGCCGCGGTGAAGCGGCGGGCGGCGGCGACCACGTCGTCGGTGGCCAGCGCGATGTGCCGGGCGGGCGCGGTGTCGTCACCGGGGGCGGCGCCGACGGTCAGCGGGAAGCGGACGGCGCCGTCGCCGCTGGTCACGGCCCGGCTGCGGAGCAGCCCGTAGGGGTCGGCGACGTCGACGCTCTCCTGCGCGTCGAGACCGAGGACGCCACGGTGGAAGAGGACGGCCTCGTCGAACTGGTGCCAGGGCTGGGTGAGCGCCACATGGTCGACGCGCAGCCCGCCGGGGGGCGCCGGGGTGTGCGGGTCGTCCTCGAAGTCGGCGCGCCAGTCGGGCAGTCCGGGGCGGTGCGTGGCGCAGAGGAAGAGTTCGGTGCCGTCGGGGGCGGCGACCGCGTCGAGCGGGGCGTCCTCGGCGGCGCGGCGGCGGGGCAGCACGGGGGCGAGGAGCGCCTCGGCGCGCCAGGCGGCGGCGGCCGGGTCCGGGGACTCCAGGCCGATCGCGGCGACGGTGGTTCCGTCGAGGGGCGTCCCCGCGCGCGAGCGCAGCCGGGAGTGGGGGAGGGCGGCCGGGCCGGTGTTGACGAGGATCCGGGCCTCGCCCTGCTCCCACAGTTCGACGGGCTTGCGCCGGTGGCGGGCGGTGCGGGCGAAGCCGAGGGTGCCGAGGAGCGCGCTGACGGGTTCCGCGTCGGGGGTGACCAGCTCGGTGAAGGCGATCCCGGTGGGGGTGGCGGGGGCGGGGAGGTCGGCGATGCCGAGTTCCTCCTGGAGGAGGAGCAGGGAGCGGCGGGCGTCGACGGCGGTGGGGCCGGCCTCGGCCTGGCGGAGGACGTCGTTGAAGACTTCGAGGGAGAGCGGGCCGTCGTATCCTGTATGCAATACACGGCGTACGAGATCCACCACATCGAATCCACCCTGTCCCGGGAAGCAGCGATGGTGGCGGCTCCACTGGAGCACGTCCATGCCGAGCAGCGGGGCGTCGGCCAGCTGGAGGAAGAAGATCTTCTCGCCGGGGATGTCCTCGATGCCCTTGGGGTCGGAGCCGCGGGACAGGACGTGGAAGCTGTCCAGGCAGGTGCCGAGCGCGGGATGGCCCGCGGTGTCGACGATGTGCCAGGCGTGGTCGTACGTGCTGACGTGCCGTCCCCAGGCGAGCGCCTCGTAGGCGACCCGGACGCCGAAGTCCTGGGCGAGGTCGGCGAGCCGGGCGAGCTGCTCGGCGGCGAGGGCGTCGTCGTCCTCGGCGAGCGGGGAGACGCTCGAGCAGACCAGGACCGTGTCCGCGCCGAGCCGGTCCATCAGCTCGAACTTGTGGCGGGCGCGGCGCAGATTGCGGGCGAACTCGGCCTCGGGGACGGCCTCGACGTCGCGCATCGGCTGGTAGAGGTCGACGGTGAGCCCGAGGTCCGCGCAGCGGGCGCGGACGTCCTCGGGGGTGAGGGGGCTCGCGAGCAGGTCGTTCTCGAAGATCTCGACGCCGTCGAAGCCGGCGCGGGCGGCGGCCGTCAGCTTCTCGGTGAGGGATCCGCTCAGGGAGACGGTGGCGATGGACGTACGCACCTGGGCACCTCGTGGTTCTGGTCGCTTCAGGATCGCGACGGCATGAGTGCGGGGGGACGGGGAGGAGGCGGCTACTTGGGGGCGGGGACGGCGCCGGCCAGTTCGGCGATGTCGGCGAGCATGCGGGCGCTGTCGGGTTCCCGCCCGGTGAACAGACGGAACGCGTCCGCCGCCTGGAAGACGGCCATGCCGCCGCCGTCGAGGGTGGCGCAGCCGAGGGCGCGGGCGGTGCGCAGCAGTTCGGTCTCCAGGGGACGGTAGACGACCTCGGCGACCCACAGTCCCGGTCGCAGCAGCGCGGCGGGGAAGGGCAGGCCGGGGTGGGCGGCCATGCCGGTCGGGGTGGCGTGGACGACGCCGTCGGCGTGCGCCAGCAGCTCCGGCAGCCGGTCGGGGCCCGACGCGGTGGCCCGGCCCTCGCCGAAGTGACGGTTCAGGGCGGCGGCGAGCTGCGCGGCCCGCTCGGGCAGCGCGTCCACGACGGTGACCCGGCCGGCGCCGAGCGTGAGCGTGGCGTGCGCGACGGCCGCGCCCGCGCCGCCCGCACCCAGCTGCACGACCCGCTCCAGCGGGACGTCCGGCAGCCCGCGGGCGAACGACGCGGCGAACCCGGTGACGTCCGTGTTGTGGCCCACGGCCCGGCCGCCGTCCTCGAGGACGACCGTGTTGACCGCGCCGAGCGCCTCCGCCTGCGGGGACAGCGCGTCGAGGTGCTCGATGACCAGCTGCTTGCACGGGTGGGTGATGTTCAGCCCGTCGAAGCCCAGGTCACGGGCGGCCCGCACCAGATCGCCGACCGCCTGTGGCGCGGCCCCGAGGACGTCGATGTCGATCAGCCGGTACAGATAGCGCAGCCCCTGCCGGTCGGCCTCCCGCTCGTGCAGCGCCGGGCTGAGCGACGGGCCGATTCCGGAACCGATCAGACCCACGAGATACGAGTCCTTGGTCACGTCCTGGGTCACGTCCTTGGTCACGAGGACCTCCTGAGCGGCTGGCTAATGTACGAACTGGTGAGTTAGTCATAGCACCCCGCCGGGCCACCGGGGAAGCCCCTCTCGCCTCACGGGACGGGAACGGCTCCTAGAATCGCTGCACGCAGCCACGCCGCCCGAAGGAACCCGATGACCAGCGTCGACGAACCGGCACGACCCAACGGGCGCACGCGCGACGCCGCCCGGACCCAGGCCGAGATCCTGGACGTGGCGACCCGGGAGTTCGCCCGCGTCGGCTACGCCGGGGCCCGCGTCGACGACATCGCCGCCCGCACCAGCACCACCAAGCGGATGATCTACTACTACTTCGGCGGCAAGGAGCAGCTGTTCACCGCCGTCCTGGAGCGCGCGTACGGCGTGATCCGCGAGGCCGAGCAACGGCTCGACGTCGAGCACCTGGACCCGGTGGCGGCGATCCGGCGCCTGGCCGAGCTGACCTTCGACCACCATGAGCGGCACCCGGACTTCATCCGGCTGGTCAGCATCGAGAACATCCACGAGGCCGAGCACATCGCCGCCTCCGAGAAGCTCGGCCGGATGGGCTCCCCCGCGCTCGACGTGATCCGCCGCATCCTCGCCGCCGGCCGGGAGTCCGGGCTGTTCACCGCCGAGGTGGACGCCGTGGACCTGCACGCGATGATCAGCTCGTTCTGCTTCTTCCGGGTGGCCAACCGGCACACCTTCGGCGCGCTGTTCGGGCGCGACCTGGTGGATCCGGCACAGCGGGAGCACTACCGGACCATGCTCGGGGACATGGTGATCGCGTACCTGACGGCGGAGCGGACGGAGGGCTGAGGGCGACCGTCGACGGTATGCGATCGGCGGACGACCGTCGCCGGTCGACCGCGTACGGCAGATCGCATACCACCGCCCCGCTTCCCTCCGCCGAGACCTATTGACAGCGGCGAAACAACGGCGCAACATCACTGGCCATCCGCTACTAACTACCCAGTGGGTTAATTAGCCGGGGTCATCCACCCGGCGCAGCCGCCCCGCACCCCAGGGATCCGGCCCTTCTCCCCTTTTGTCCCACTCCTGCGTACGTTGGAGTTCCCCCGAAGGAGCACGCCGTGTCCGTCCCCGCCGCAGCACCCCCCGGCCAGCCGAAGAAAGCCGCCACGGCGGCGTGGATCGGGAGCGCCCTGGAGTACTACGACTTCTTCATCTACGGCAGCGCGGCCGCGCTGATCTTCCCGAAGGTCTTCTTCGACGAGTCGGACCCGGCCACCGCGACCCTGCTGTCGCTGGCCACCTTCGGTGTCGCCTACGCGGCCCGGCCGGTCGGGGCGCTCTTCCTCGGGCACTTCGGGGACCGTGTGGGCCGTAAGAAGATCATGGTGTTCACGCTGATCCTGATGGGCGTGTCGACGTTCCTGATCGGCTGCCTGCCCACCCGTGCCCAGGTCGGCACCCTCGCCCCCGTCCTGCTGGTCCTGTGCCGTGTGCTGCAGGGCATCTCCGCCGCCGGCGAGCAGGCCAGCGCCAACTCCATGACGCTCGAACACGCGCCGCCGCACCGGCGCGGCTTCTTCACCAGCTTCACCCTGAGCGGCACGCAGGGCGGGCAGCTGCTGGCCACGCTGGTCTTCATCCCGGTCGCGGCGCTGCCCGAGGACCAGTTGCTGTCGTGGGGCTGGCGGGTGCCGTTCTGGATGAGCATCGCGGTCGCCGTGGTCGGCTATGTGATCCGGCGGAAGCTGGAGGAGACCCCGGCCTTCGAGGCGCAGCAGGCCACCGGCGAGGTCGTGAAGCTGCCGCTGGTGGTGCTGCTGAGGGAGCACTGGGCGGATGTGCTGCGGGTGATCGGGGGCGCGCTGATCGCCTCGGTCAGCACCATCTTCACCGTGTGGGCGCTGGCGTACGCGACGAGCGACGCGGTCGGCATGGACCGTTCCTCGATGCTGTGGGTCGGCGCGCTCGCCAACCTGGTCGCGCTGGGCGCCATCCCGGCGTGGGCCACGCTCTCCGACCGCATCGGCCGCCGTCCCGTGTACCTGATCGGCGCGGTGGGCAGCGCGGTGGCGATGTTCGGGTACCTGTGGGCGATCTCCACCGGCTCCTACCCGCTGATCCTGGTCCTCGGCGTCGTCGCCTTCGGAGTGGTCTACAGCGCCGCGAACGGTGTGTGGCCCTCCTTCTACGGCGAGATGTTCTCGACCCGGGTGCGGCTGTCGGGCATGGCGATCGGCACCCAGATCGGTTTCGCCGTGGCCGGTTTCGCGGTCACCTTCGCGGCGCAGATCGCCGGCCCGGGCGGGGACGACTGGTCCTCCGTCGCCCTGTTCACGGCGGCGCTGTGCGTACCGCCGGTGATCGCGGCGCTGTCGGCCCGGGAGACCGCGAAGATCCCGACCGAGCAGCTCGGCGAGCGGGGTGCCCGAGAGGTGTCCCAGCCGGAGACGGTGACGGCCTGACGGCCGTCCGACCACCTCACCGCACCCCCGTCCCCCGTCCTCCGTCCTCCGTTCCCCGTTCCCCGGACTCCCGAGCCCCCGGACGCCGCCACGGCTCCGGGGGCTCAGGCATGAGCCGTCATGAACCGTCATGAGCCGCACCGGGCCGCACCGGGCCGCCGTGAGCGCTCACGCGTCGCCGTGCGCCGCCGTGCGCCGCCGTGCGCTCACATGGTGTCGGCCGCCCGGGGGATCCCGTACGCGCGCTCCACCCTGAGCCGGGCGACCAGTCGCCGGTCCCGGACCATGGCGGTGCGGAAGTCGTGCCAGTCGGGGTGTTCGCCGAGGACGTCGCGGTAGAGGCGGACGAGTTCCTCGACGGTGTCGTCGTAGGGGTCGGCGGCGACCGGGGTGAGGTCGGCGACGGCCTCGACGACGGTGTAGGCGCGGCGGTCGGCCGTCGTGACGTGGTAGGAGGCGCGGGGGTCGCGGCGGAGGTTGCGGGTCTTGGCGCGGTCGTCGGTGACGGAGATCCGGATCAGGCCCTCGTCCGGGTCGTAGTGGTGGCTGACGTTCGACAGCTGGGGGCGGCCGTCCCGTTTCAGGGTGACCAGTACTCCGCCGCGGCTCTCGGAGAGCAGGGCCAGCAGGGCGTGTCGCGTCGTGTCCCGAGTCATGCTCCATACAACCGGCGCACCACCGAGGCGCATTCCCCCGCCCGCACGCCGTCCGCACGCCGTCCGCACGCCGTCATCGCACTCCAGCCCGCCGCCGACGGGTCGTAGACACTGTCTACTCATCGATGGTAGACAGTGTCTATGAGCGAATCCGAGAAGCCGGACCCCGATCTGCGGACCCGTCTCGTCGACGTCGGCGTGGATCTGGTCGCCCTGGAGGGGGCCGGTGCGCTGACCCTGCGGGAGATCGCCCGGCGGGCCGGTGTGTCCCACGGCGCGCCGCGCCGCTACTTCCCCACCCATCTGGAGCTGCTGTCGGCGATCGCCCGCCGCGGTTTCACCCAGCTGGGGGTCCGGGTGACGGCGACACTCACCGACGGCGACGCGGCCCCCCGCGCCCAGCTCACCGAACTGGGGCAGGCCTACCTGGAGTTCGCCCTGGACCACGCCGGAATGTACGAGCTGATGTTCCGTCATGATCTGCTGGAGAGCGGGCATCTGCGGCTGCGGGACACCAGCCTTCCGCTGTTCGGCGTCCTGGTGGACCTGGTGGACCGGGCCCGTCCCGACACCGACGCACGGGCGGTCGCGGGCGCGCTGTGGGCGAACCTGCACGGCATCGCCCAGCTGTGGGGCTGGGGCAGCCTCCAACTCGCCACGGGAGCGGACGACTTCCGCCCCCTGCTGCGGACCGCTCTCGACGCGCACCTCGGGCCGGAGGGCGGCCGGTGAACCGTCCGGTGACGCTGGCGAGCAGTGTGGCCGGGGCCGTGGTCGTCGCCCTGGACGGGACCGTGCTGACCGTCGCCCAGCCGAGCCTGCGCCACGACCTGCACACCTCGCTCGCCGGTGCGCAGTGGACGAGCACCGGCTATCTCGTCGCCGTGGCGGGCCTGTTGGTGTTCGCCGGGCGGCTCGGCGACCGGTACGGGCACCGCCGTGCCTTCGGGGTCGGCATGCTCGGCTTCGGCGCCGCCTCGGCGGGCATCGCGGTGGCGCCGGGCGTGGGCTGGGTGATCGGACTGCGCGTCGTCCAGGGGGTGTTCGGGGCGCTGCTCCAACCGGCGACGCTCGGGATGCTGCGGGCGTCGTTCCCGCCGGACCGGCTGCGTACGCCGATCGCCGTGCGGACGGCGGCCATCGGGGTGGCGGCCGCGGCCGGGCCGGTGGTGGGCGGGGCGCTCGCCACCTCGTTCGGCTGGCGGGCCGTTTTCCTGCTCAACGTGGTGCCCGCGCTGCTGTTCGGCGTGTTCGCCCTGACCGCACGGGAGGAGGGGCGGCCCCCGGCCGGCACCCCGCTGGACGTCCCCGGCGCCCTGCTGCTCGCCGTGGCGCTGGCCTGTCTGGTGCACGCCCTCGTCACCCTCCCGGGCGCGACCTGGTCCGCGCCGGCCGCGCTCCTCGCCGCGGTCGCCTTCGTGCGGCACGAGCGGCGGGCGCCCGCGCCCCTGCTGCCGTCGGACGTCGTCCGCTCCCCCGCGGTCCGCGGCGCGATCGCCCTGCTGCTGACCGCCTCGGCCGCCTTGAACGGCGGACTGTTCGCCTGTGTCTACGTCCTCCAGGACGGCCTCGGGCTGACCGCCCTGCGCAGTGCGCTGGTCAGTCTGCCGCTGGCGGTGTGCCTGATCGCGGCGGCGCCCGTCTCGGCGGTGCTGCTGCGCCGGGTGGGCGCCCGGGCCGCGGTCACGGGGGCGACGGCCGTACTCGGCACCGGCCTGCTGGTGCTGGCCCGGGCGCCGGGCGAGACGGCCTTCGCCGCCGGGTTCGCGCTGGTGGGCGCCGGGTTCGGGACCGTGATGGTGGCGGCCACCCACGTCGTCGTACGGCAGGCTCCCGCCGAGTCGGCCGGGGTGGCGGGCGGACTCAAGCAGACGGCGATGAACGTCGGACCGGTGCTGGGCGTCGCCTCGGCGACCCTGCTGACGGGTCTCGGCCCGGCCCGGGCCCCGATGGCCGTGCTGGGCGTGGCGGCCCTCGCGGCGCTCCCGTTCTGCCGTGCCCTGCCGGGACGCCCCACGCCCGCCGATACCCCCGGGCCCGCCGGCACCGACGCCCCCGCCCTCACCCCCGCCGGCGTGGCGGCCGGCCGAAGCGACACACCCCACACCGCTCACGGCGTGGAAAGCGGTCCGCACGCCCGTTCCCTGGGCGACCATGAGCACTGAGGTCGTACCGGAGGGGCAACCCGGACCGCACCTCGCACGAACGCACCGGAGGAGAACGATGGCACTGCTGCGACAAGAGGTCGACCCGAGCGAGGTCGGGCTGGACGCGAAGGCGCTGGACCGCCTCGACCAGCACGTCGCCCACTACGTCGACGAGGGACGGCTGCCCGGTTTCCTCTTGGCGGTCTCCCGGGGCGGCCGCGTCGCGCACCTCACCACGCACGGACACCGTGACGTCGCCGCCGGACTGCCCGTCGAGGCCGACACCCTGTACCGGATCTACTCGATGACCAAGCCGGTCACCTCCGTCGCCGCCCTGATACTGATGGAGGAGGGCCGGCTGCGGCTCGACGACCCGGTCGCCGACCATCTCCCGGCCTTCGCCGACCAGCGGGTCCACGCGGGCGGCTCGGGCGCGGACCTCACCACCCGCCCGGTGCGGCAGCCGCTGCTGGTGCGGCATCTGATGACCCACACCTCGGGTCTGACGTTCGCCTTCTACCACTGTCACCCCGTCGACGCCCTGTACCGCGAGGCCGGGCTGGAGTCCGCGGTGCTGCCCGGCTCCAACCTGGCCGAGACCGTGGAGGCGTACGCACGACTGCCCCTCCAGTTCGAGCCGGGCACCCAGTGGAACTACTCGGTGTCCACCAACGTCCTCGGCCGGATCATCGAGGTCGTCTCCGGGCAGCCCCTCGACGAGTTCATCGGCGAGCGGATCCTCCGCCCCCTGGGCATGACGGACGCCGGCTTCCAGGTCACCGACGAGCAGGCGGCCCGGCTGGCCGAGCTGTACGGCGACACCGAAGGCGGCGGTATCGAACCGATCGCCGGTCTGCCCCTGTTCGGCCGCCCCCGGTTCCTGTCGGGGAGCGGCGGTATGGTGGCGACCGCATACGACATCCACCGCTTCAGCGAGCTGCTGCGCCGCCGCGGCGAACTCGACGGGGTGCGGCTGCTGGCCCCCGAGACCGTGGACCTCATGACCCGCAACCACCTCCCCGGCGGCGCGGACCTGCGCGCCTTCGGCAGCCGTCCGGCGCACGACGAACCGGGCAACGACGGTGTCGGCTTCGGCCTGGGCGTGTCCGTGGTCGTCGACCCGGACCGCACCCAGGCCCCGACGGGCCTCGGCACCTACGGCTGGAGCGGTGTCGCCACGACCACCTTCTGGATCGACCCGCAGCACGACCTGAGCGTGCAGTTCCTGACGCAGGTGCGGCCGAGGAGGTCGCTGAAGCTGTACCCCGATCTCAAGCGGCTCGTGCACGAGGCCGTGCTCGACTGACCGTCAGCCGTCCCCGCGCCGAGTGAACTCCAGCCCCTCAGCGGCCAGTTCATCGAGCCACTCCACCGACCGGGCCGCCGTCTCGGCCGCCCGGTGGAGACCCGGCGGCAGCGCGCCCGCCAGGATCTGCCGGACGCCGAGCGCGAGCGTGCGCGAGACGCACCGCGCCATCGCGCTCTCCGCCTCGTCGCCGACCAGGTCCAGCAGGTAACTCCCGGACCAGGAAGCGCCCTTGCCGAAGGCCGCGCCGGCCGCACCCGCACCGGCACCCGCATCCGCATCCGCACCCGCATCCGCATCCGGGGACACCTCAAGGGCGACCTCGAGGATCACCCGGTCGCGGTCCGTGTCGCTCGTCGGATAGGTGGCGGCCAACTCCCGTGCCAGGGCGGCGATCCGGGTGTCGTCGCCCACCTTCAGCTCCTCGAACACCGGCCCCCAGGCGTCCAGCCAGCCGTCCAGGCGCAGGGTACCGCGCACGAACGCGGCCGGCTTCCAGGCCGGCGGCAGCCCGTACTGCTCGACGAAGGGCACGCTGTCCCGGTTGGGGTACACCTCGAAGGGTTCCCCGTCCACGACGTGCCGCCGGGTCGCCTCCCAGGGCCGGACGGCGACGGTCTCGGTGCCGTCATCCAGGTAACGGGCGGGCGAGCGCAGGGCGTTGAGGACGCCCAGGGGTGCCCAGCTGAAGCGGTAGCGGAAGTCGTTGGGGACCGCCGGGACGCCTCCGCAGTACGAGGTGAGACGGTACGAGGCCGCCGTGTCCGCGCCGATCGCCTCCCGTGCGCGGGCCACCAGGGCGTGGGCGAAGAGATGGTCGATGCCGGGGTCGAGCCCGGCCTCGGTGAGGACGACCAGCCCCGCCTTCCCGGCCGCCGGGACCTGCTCCAGCACCGCGTCCGAGACATAACTGGAGCAGGCGAAGTGGGCGCGCCGGGCGACGCAGGCGGCGAGCAGCGGGGCGTGGTCGGGGGCGGGCAGCATCGACACGACGACGTCACCGGGGGCGAGTTCGGCCGTGAGCGCGGCGAGCGTGTAGGCGCGGGGGGCGGCGCGTCCGGTCAGCCCCAGCCGCTCCAGGGCCTCGGCCGCGCGGTCCGCCGTACGGTGCCAGAGGCGGACGCCGTCGGTGCGCGCGCACAGGTCGGCGAGCCCGCTGCCCGTGGACAGTCCGGCGCCCACCCAGTGGACCGCACCGCTCGCGGGTACCTCACTCATGGCCGAACCCCTCTGCCTCGATGCCGAGTTCGCGCCCCGCCCGCCGGAACCGCTCCAGGCAGCGCGCCCACGCGTCCCCCGCGGGGAGTTCCAGGAGCTGGGGCAGCAGGGCCGCGGAGAAGTCGGTGCTGGACTCGCGCGGCAGCAGCGAGGGCAGGTTGTCGATGGCGATCAGGTCCAGCGGGGGTTCCTTGCGCAGGGTGTGCACCGGGTCCGTCCATTCCGTGGTGCGGTCGTAGACGGGCAGGACGTTGAGGGGGGAGCCGACGTCGCAGGTGACGTCGGAGAGGGTGCGCAGCCCGCGGGCCAGGTCGTCCAGGTCCTCCTCGCGGACGAACGGTGGCACGGGGGTGGTCGCCAGAACGCAGTTGACGAGCAGTTCGTGGTCCAGGAGGGCGCGGCGGTCCAGGTCCCGGGTCTCGGCGAGGTCCCAGCAGGTGGGGTCGACGCCGGCCGTGGCGAGG
The DNA here is from genome assembly GCF_040630405.1 of Streptomyces sp. NPDC005811. Classification (NCBI taxonomy): domain Bacteria; kingdom Bacillati; phylum Actinomycetota; class Actinomycetes; order Kitasatosporales; family Streptomycetaceae; genus Streptomyces; species Streptomyces sp. NPDC005811. The sequence goes on along the minus strand of NZ_JBEXXK010000028.1, from coordinate 44,247 downwards.
GCGGCGCGGGCGCCCCGGCCGCTGCGGCCCAGGGCGCCGACCACGAGGGCGGTGAACTCCGCGTCGCCGGGGCGCGGGCGCAAGGTCTCGTCCAGGGCGTCCCGGTCGGTGGGGAGCAGCGGTGCGGTGAGCCGGCCCCGGTGGTGGAGCACCGCGAGGGCGGCGCCGAGGTAGCCGGCCCAGAAGCCGAACGCGGCGAGCCTGCGGCCCTGTTCGTCGACCAGGTACTCCAGGTCCAGGAGCGCCCCTCCCCCGGCGGCGAACCGGCGGAGCAGACCGGCCGCGCCGGGCTGCTGCTTGTAGGCGTGCCCGAAGAAGATGTGGCGGTGCGTCAGCTCGGCTGGCTCGTCCGGGAGTTCCTTCAGGCCGAGGACGACCGTGTCCGGCGGCGCCGACACCCAGGAGCCCGCGGGAGTGATCCGGGCGCCCACCGCCTCGTACTCCTCGACGGGGAAGATCCGCTGCGGGGACTCCTCGACGGTCAGCCGCACACCGGCCTCGACGAGGCGGCGGGCGTCGTCGGGGACGACCGGGGTGCGCCGTTCGGTGGAGCGGGCCTCGTGGCGCAGCCACAGGTGGGGGGCGGTCGGTGCCGTCATACGCAGTTGACCTCCGGACGCGGGGCGTCGGCCGCGAACCGGCCGGCGCTCAGGGGGGTGACGTCCACGAAGGGTACGCGGCCCAGGTAGAGGTCGCGGACGACCTCGCCGACGGCCGGTCCCTGGAGGAAGCCGTGCCCGGAGAAACCGGTCGCATACAGAAAACGGGAGACCGAATGCGCCTCGCCGATCAGCGCGTTGTGGTCCGGGGTGACCTCGTACAGGCCCGCCCAGCCGCCCGTGCGGCGCAGCTCGAGGATGTCGGGGGCGCGGTGCTCCAGCGCGGCGGCGAGACGGGGGATCCAGCGGTCGTGGGTGTCGGTGGCGAAGCCGGGACGCTCGTCGGGGTCGGACATGCCGACGAGCAGACCGGGGCCCTCGGAGTGGAAGTAGAGGGTGGTGCTGAAGTCGATCGTCATGGGCAGGTCCGGCGGAAGTCCGGGCACCGCCTCGGTCACCGCGATCTGGCGGCGCAGCGGCTGCACCGGCAGGTCCACGCCCACCATCGCGCCGACCGACCGGGACCAGGCGCCGGCCGCGCAGATCACCGTGTCGGTGGTGACGGGGCCGAGGGTGGTGGTGACGCCGGTGATGGTGTCGCCGCGGGTCTCGATGCCGGTCACCGCGGTCCGGCGCAGGATCCGCGCACCGCACCGGCGGGCGGCGTCCGCGTATCCCTGGACGACGGCCTCCGGCGTGCAGTGGCCGTCGTCGGGCGAGAAGGCGGCGGCCAGTAAGCCGTCGGTGGTGATCAGCGGGGAGAGCCGGCGGGCCTCGGCCGGGTCGATCATGCGGCTGGGCACCCCGAGCGCGTTCTGCAGCCGTACGCCCGCCTCGAAGGAGGCGACCTCCTCGGGGGTGGAGAGCAGGAAGAGATAGCCGACCCGGTGCAGTCCGATGTCGTGCCCGAACTCCTCGCCGAACCGCCCGAACGCCTCCAGGCTGCGCGCCCCGAGCTGGATGTTCAGCTCGTCGGAGAACTGGGCGCGCACCCCTCCGGCGGCCTTCGAGGTCGACCCGGCGGCGAGGTCGTCCCGCTCCACCAGCAGGACGTCCCGTACGCCCGCGGCGGCCAGATGGTAGGCGATGCTGGTCCCGATCACTCCACCGCCGATGACGACGACCGAGGCATGCGTGTTCACGCGAGCGGCTCCTTACTGTGCGGCGGCCCCGGCCCGAGTACCGAGGCCGGGGCTGTCACCTGCACGGGTCGTCGTGATCCCTACCCGCCGGGCGGCGCGGGGATCCCGACCGGAGCGCGCTCAGGACCAGTGCGCCACCGCGTCCAGGTGCGGCAGCCGGTGGTCCATGCGCTCCCGCTTGGTGCGCAGGTAGGTGATGTTGTTCTCGCACGGCTCTATCAGCAGCGGCACCTCCTCGGCGACCTGGATGCCGTTGTCGACGAGCGCCTCGCGCTTGCGCGGGTTGTTCGACATCAGCCGCACGGACCGTACGCCGAGGTCGCGCAGGATGTCGGCGGCCACCTTGTAGTCGCGGGCGTCCACCGGGAAACCGAGCGCGACGTTCGCCTCGACGGTGTCCAGCCCCTCCGCCTGGAGGGCCATCGCGCGCAGCTTGCCGAGCAGACCGATGCCGCGGCCCTCGTGGCCGCGCAGATAGACGACGATGCCGCTGCCCGCGTCGACGACGGCCCGCAGCGCCGACTCCAGCTGGTCGCCGCACTCGCAGTGCTGGGAGCCGAACGCGTCGCCGGTCAGGCACTCCGAGTGCAGCCGGGTCAGCACGTCCTCGCTGCCGATCTCGCCGTACACCAGGGCGACTTGTTCGTCACCGCGGTCGTGGTCGAGGTAGCCCACCGCCTGGAATTTCCCGTACACCGTGGGCAAGGGGGCATTCACCACGCGTTCCACACCGGTGCGCTGCGCGGTCTGCTTGCCGAGTACGCCAATTTTCTCTGTCATGATCTGATTCCTAAGCGGAGACGAAAGGCCGGGAAAAGATGAGTGGTTCGGAGATAAGGACGGCGACGGCGGCGGGGGCGGCGACGGTGGGGGCGGTGCCCGGCCTGGTGCCCGCGGACACCACCGAGGACGTCCGCTCCCGGGGCGCGGGCCTCGCGACGCAGGTGGCGGTCCTGCCGGTCGGCAGCTTCGAACAGCACGGCCCGTACCTGCCGCTCGCCACCGACACGCTGGTCGCCTGCGCCATCGCCCGGGAGATCGCCGGGGCGTACCCGGTGCACCTCCTTCCGCCGGTGACCATCGCCTGCTCGCACGAGCACGCGGCCTGGCCGGGGACCGTCAGCATCTCCTCCGTGACCCTTCACGCGGTGGTACGGGACATCGCGGCGTCGTTGCGCCGCTCGGGCGTCGAGGCCCTGGTGCTGGTCAACGGACACGGCGGGAACTACGTCCTGGGCAACGCGGTCCAGGAGTCCTCCGCCCGCGGTGAGCGGATGGCGCTCTTCCCGGCCCCGGAGGACTGGGAGGCGGCGCGGGAACGGTCCGGGGTGGTGACCTCGCTCCTCACCGACATGCACGCCGGGGAGATCGAGACCTCGATCCTGCTGCACGCCCATCCGGAACTCGTCCGGCCCGGTTTCGAGTCCGCCGATTTCACCGCGGACGACCGTCGCCATCTGCTCACGCTGGGAATGTCCGCCTATACCGATTCGGGCGTCATCGGCCGTCCTTCCCTGGGGTCCGCGGAAAAGGGAAAGGAACTCCTGGCGAGCCTGGCGGATTCCTTCGGCGCGTATTTCTCGCTGCTGACTTCGGAGGACTCCGGAAACACCGGCTCGCTGTAGGCCGCCCGGGAGGCGAGGCCGGAAACAGTCCCACCGGCCTCGGCGGCCTCCGCGGCGTCAGCAGCAGCGGCAGCGGCCTCGGCGACCTCACCGGTCCCGACCGCCCCGGCCGTCTCGTCCCCGCGCGCCGTCCCGTCGGCACGTACGGCCGTGTACCAGCGCACGACGAGGACGACGGCCCCCGGCAGCGCGGCCACGAAGCTCAGCACGCCGTACACCACCGCCACCGACAGGCCGGTGTCCGCGCCGAGGCCGGCCGCGCCGAACGCCCAGGCGGTGACGCCCTCGCGGGGGCCCCAGCCGCCGACGTTCAGCGGCACGGCCATGGCGAGCAGGGCGAGCATCGCGATCGGCAGCAGGCCGAGCACGGAGGCGCCGGAGCCGACCACCCGGGCGGCGACGACGAACATCGCGACGTACCCGGCGAGCACGACCAGCGACGACACGGCGACCCCGGGCCCGTTGCGGCGGGACAGCAGCCCCTCGCGCGCCTCGGCCAGCGCCCTGCCCAGGCGACCGGCGCGGCGCGGCCGGGAGGAGTTCATGCGCAGGGCGAGGACGACGGCGAGCGCGCCCGCCCCGGCCAGCAGGACCAGCGGGGCGAGGCCGCGCAGCTCGCCCATGACCGGGGACGGCAGCACCAGCAGGACCGTCACACCCGCGCCGGCCAGCGCGAGCTGTCCCGCCGTGCGCTCCAGCACGACCGCCCGTACACCGCGCCCGACGTCACCGGCGCTCTGCCCGTGCCGCACGGCGCGGTGCACGTCGCCGAGGATGCCGCCGGGCAGGGCCGCGTTCAGGAACAGCGCCCGGTAGTAGTCCGCGACCGCCGCGCCGAACGGCAGCCGGATCCGCAGCCCGCGGGCCACGAGCGCCCACCGCCAGGCACTGAACACGGTGGTGACGGCGCCGATGCCGAGCGCGATCAGCACGGTCGGTACGTCGATCCGGCGCAGCCCGTCCAGGAACACGCCCGTCCCCATCCGCCACAGCAGCACCGTGAGGATGAGGACACCGGCGACGGTCCCGACGTGGGTGCGCAGGGCGCGCGAGGCGAACGCCCTGCGCCACACCGACGGCGTGCGGTGCGGCTCGGTCACGATGACCCCGATGCGGGCCTCGGACACGGCGGGCCCGGTGCGCGCCGCCGAGGGGGCGCGGGGCGGCCGCCGTACGGCCGTGGTGCCCTCGCCCCGCACCGCGGGCGCGGCCGTCCCGGCCCGCGCGCCCACCGTCTCGGCGCTCATCAGACGCGCCCCGTCGGCCGGGCCAGGGCGAGCAGGTCGCTGTGGTGGACGGTGACCCTCAGTTCGCCCGCCTGGCAGGCGGTGAGGCGGGCGGCGAGATAGTCCTCGGCGCGTTCGGCGAGGTCGGGGCGCTCCTCGACGGCCGCGCCGACCCAGCCGCGCAGCCACTGCGCGGTGAGCGCGGCCTGCTCGGGGCCGAGCCGCCAGGGGCTCGGGTGGACCTTGACGGTGGCGCCGTGGTCGGCGAACGCCTCGCAGGCGACGCCCACCGCGTCGGGGCCGAGGAGGCCGCCGCGCCGCTGGTGCTCGTTGAACGCGGCGGCGAGCTCCTCGTCCAGCGGGTCCGGCGCGGAGAACTCGACCCGGCCGGCCACGGACAGCGTCAGCAGCGCCGGGCAGCCGGCGCCCGCGCAGGCCGCGGCGAGCGTCTCGACCTCCTCACGGGTGAGGACGTCGAGGAGGGCGGAGGCGGTCACGAGGGAGGCGCCGGTCAGGGCGTCCGGGGTGAGCCGGGCGACGTCGCCGCGCCGGGTCTCGACGGTGACCCGGCTGCCGTCGGCGGCCGCGCGCGGCGAGGCGACGGCCGCGAAGTGCAGCAGGTAGGGGTCCCGGTCGTGCAGGATCCAGTGCTGGCCGCCGTCCAGGCGGGGCGCCAGCCAGCGGCCCATCGAGCCGGTGCCGCAGCCCAGGTCGTGCACGGCGAGACCGCCGCTGCGCCCGTTCGGCAGGTTCGCCAGCCGGATCCGCAGCGGGTCCAGCAGGTCCACCGCACGGGCCGCCGCGTCCGCGGGCTCCCGCAGCTGGAGCCACTCGGGCGCGTACCGCGGCTGGTCCTCGGGACCGCCCTCCCGCAGCCGTACGGTGGGCCGCTCGCCGGGGCGGGTGACGGGGCCCGCGCCCGCTATCACCGCGTCGGGGTCGGTCACGTCCTGGGCCAGGGTGTCGGTCACGACGTCGGTCACGTCCTGGGCCACGGTGTCGGTAGCGGTGTCCGTCATGGTGGAGGTCTCCTTCGGGCCCGGCTGGGTGGGGATGGCCCCCACGTGCCGTGCCATGTCCGCCGGGCTCGCCGTCGTCTTCCTCATGCCGCCCTCCGGGGTTCGCCGGGAAGCCGGCCCAGCACGCCGGCCAGGCTCTGGGCGGTGGACGCCCAGCCGTTCAGGGCGGCCCGGCGGCTGCGCGCGGCCGCCTTCAGCCGGCGCCGCACGTCCGCCTCGCCGAACCAGCCGCGCAGCTCCGCGGCGAGCGCGGCCGGGTTCTCCGGCGGGACGAGGATGCCGGGCATCCCGCCGTCGGGGGCGCGGCCGACGGCCTCGGGCAGCCCGCCGACGTCGGTCGCGAGGACCGGGATGCCGCGGGCGAGGGCCTCGGTGACCGCCATGCCGTAGGTCTCGGCGTAGGAGGTGAGGACCATCAGGTCGGCGGAGGCGTACGCGGCGTCGAGTTCGGCGCCCGCCTTCGGGCCGGCCAGCTCCAGCCGGCCCTCGAGGCCGTGGCGGCGGATCAGGCCGCGCAGATGGGCGACGTACTCCGGGTCCTGGGTCAGACCGCCCACGCACACGCAGGACCACCTGAGGTCGGTCACCGCGGCCAGCGCCTCCACCAGCCGGTGCTGCCCCTTGCGCGGGGTCACGGCGGCCACGCACAGCAGCCGCGAGACGCCGTCGGTGCCCGAGGCGAGGGGCGCGATGTCGGCGCCGGGAGCGGCGCAGTGCACCTTCTCCGGGGCCAGGCCGTGGTGCGAGACGAGGCGGCGCACCGCCCAGTCGCTGGTGGCGATCACCGCGGGCACCGCCCGCAGCACGGCCCGCTCCTTGGCGTCGAGCTCGGCGGCCACCAGCGGTTCGAGGCCGGTCTCGTCGCCGAGCGGCAGGTGCACGAGGACCGCGAGCCGCAGCCGCTCCGCCTCCGGCACCACGATCTCCGGGACGCCGCAGGCGACGAGCCCGTCGAGCAGCACGACCGTGCCGTCGGGGAGCTCGGCCAGGGTGCGCGCCAGTTCGGTGCGGGCGGCGGTCTCCGGGCGCGGCCACAGGCCGTTCACCAGGTGCTTGTGAACCTGCCAGCCGAAGCCGGGCAGGTCCAGGCAGACCCGCCGGTCGTAGGCGTTGCCGCCGCTGGGGTTGGCGGTGTCGTAGACCCCGCCCGGCATGACGAAGTGCACGGAGCGCAGAGACATGGGGATGAGGTCACCCGCCTTCCGGGCCGTCGGGGCGGTGGGGGCCTTGGGTGCCGTGGTCTGCACGGGCACGTAGGCGAGCGGGGCCTTCGCCAGGGTCACCTCGGTCACAGCGCACGCTCGAAACTCGCCCAGGCGATGTGCGACTCGTGCAGGGTGACGGAGAGCGAGGCGATGCCGCGGGCGCCCTCACCGAGCGCGCCCTTGTGGATGCGCTCGGCGAGCCGGTCCGCGACGACCTTGGCGAGGAACTCCGTGGAGGTGTTGATCCCGGCGAAGTCGGGCTCGTTGTCCAGGTTGCGGTAGTTCAGCTCGCTGACGACGGCCCCGAGCTCCTGGGTGGCGAGGCCAATGTCGACGACGATGTTGTCGTCGTCCAGCTGCTCGCGGCGGAACGTGGCGTCCACCAGGAACGTCGCTCCGTGCAGGCGCTGCGCGGGTCCGAAGACCTCGCCGCGGAAGCTGTGGGCGATCATGATGTGATCGCGGACGGTGACACTGAACAACGGACGACCCTCCAGGTGCGGCGCGTCTGGTCCCCCGGCCCTTGGCCGCCGGGGGATGCCGTGTAGTACGGCTCCTGCCTTCCCCGTGTTCAGTGCGATCTCACTCTTTTCTCAGGTCAGGCGCTCTTGCTGGTCCCCGACCTGCTCCCCGACGGGTACCTGACACGGTGACAGAGCGCGGGGATCTCGCCCGACGCCAGCCCCGGCATCACCTCCGGCAGCTCCTCGAACGCGCTTTCTCCCGTGACGAGCGCGTCGAGCGCCGGATCGGCCAGCAGGTCGAGGGCGAGCGCGAGCCGGTCGGCGTAGCTGCGGTCGGCGCGGGCCGGGGAGACGGTGCCTACCTGACTGCTGCGCAGCACCAGCCGGCGCGAGTGGAAGGCCTCGCCGAGCGGCAGCGCGATCCTGCGGTCGCCGTACCAGCTCAGTTCGAGGACGGTGCCCTCGGCGCGGAGCAGTTCCAGCGACCGGGTCAGGCCCTGTTCGGTGGCGCTGGCGTGCACGACCAGGTCGCAGCCGCCGAGCGCGTCCCCGGGCAGCGCGAAGCCGACGCCGAGCGCCTCTGCCGTCTTCGCGCGCGCGGGATCGGCGTCCACCAACTGCACGCGCACGCCGGGGAAGCGGGCCAGCAGCGCGGCGACCGAGCAGCCGACCATGCCGCCGCCGACCACCGCGATCCGGTCGCCGACCAGGGGCTTCGCGTCCCACAACGCGTTGACGGCGGTCTCCACGGTGCCGGCGAGCACGGCCCGTCCGGCGGGCACGGAGTCCGGTACGACGGTGACGGCCGTCTCGGGGACGACGTACCGCGTCTGATGCGGATACAGACAGAACACGGTCCGCCCGACGAGCCGCGCGGGCCCCTCCTCCACCACGCCCACATTGAGGTAGCCGTACTTCACGGGCGCCGGGAAGTCGCCCTCCTGGAACGGCGCCCGCATGACCGTGTGCTGGCTCTCGGGCACCTGTCCGCGGAAGACGAGGGTCTCCGTGCCGCGGCTGACCCCGGAGTACAGCGAACGGACGACGACCTCGCCCTCGGCGGGCTCCGGCAGGGCGACGTCCCGGATCCCGCCGCGGCCCGGGGCGTCGATCCAGAACGCGCGTCCGCTGCGGTCCATCGGCATCCTCCTGAACGATCTGCTGAACGATCTGCAACCGGTGCACGTACCGAGGTGTGCACAGGTCGCGCACAGTACGCGGCACTGATCATCTCTGTCACCTGGCCGGAGGAATGTGCGGTGGCCCTGAACAACACTTACGACGCAAGGCTGGTCCAGCAGGAGACCGCTGTGGGAGCGGGCGTACAGATCCTGTTGCTGGCCCTGCTCGGCTCGGCGATCGGCATGGGGCCGGCGGGCTGGGTCACCGGCCTCGTCTTCGCCGTCGCCACCTGGGCGGTCCTCTCCCGGGCGCTGCACCGCTCGCGGCTGCGCTCCTTCGGTCCCGCCAACCGGGTCACGCTCGGCCGCGCCACCCTCGTCGGCGGGGTGACCGCCCTGGTCGCCGACTCCTTCGAGTCCACCCCTCCGGTGACCCTGCTGGTCGGCCTCACCGCCGTCGCCCTCATCCTCGACGGCGTCGACGGCAAGGTCGCCCGCCGCACCGGCACCTCCACCGCGCTGGGCGCGCGCTTCGACATGGAGGTCGACGCGTTCCTCATCCTCGTCCTGAGCGTGTACGTCTCCATGGCGCTCGGCCCGTGGGTGCTGCTGGTCGGCGCGATGCGCTACGTCTTCGTCGCCGCCGCCCGCGTCGCCCCCTGGCTCAACGCCCCGCTCCCGCCGAGCATGGCCCGCAAGACCGTCGCCGCCCTCCAGGGCATCTGCCTGCTGGTCGCGGGCGCCGACCTCCTCCCCCACGCCGGCAACGTCGCCGTCATGCTGCTGGCCCTCGGCACCCTGCTGTGGTCCTTCGGCCGCGACGTGCTGTGGCTGTACCGCACCTCCCGGATCCGCACGGCCCGCCCGGCGGAGCAGCGGGTGCTGGAACTCGCCTAGACCGCACGGGGGTTCACCCCCCTGCCACCACCGCCCCCCACGGGAAAGGGCCCGCATCGTCACGGACGGTCCGGGCCCTTCCGTATGCCCACTTCGGCAGCGGCCCCGGCTGTCTCTACGGCCGTGTCGTGTCCGGTTGTACGGCCGTGTCGGCGACGTCGCTCCGGCGGTGGGCGCGCTCCCGGCCGGGCAGCAGGGCGATCGCGGCGGCCGGCACGGCGGCGAGCAGCAGCCAGGGCACGGCCGACGGGAGCCCGGTGTCGAGGAGCGTGCCGGTGGCCGCGCTGCCGAGCAGCACGATCAGCCCGGAGACCGAGGACAACGCCCCCGTGTACAGGCCGAGTCGGCCCCTCTCCGCGAGGTCGGGGACCCACGCCCGCACGGCGGGCGTGACGAGCATCTGACCGAGGGTCAGCAGCACGACGAACCCCGCGGCGGGCAGCAGCCCCACCGTCCCGGTCCGCCCGGCGGGCAGCGCCGCGGCCACCACCGCGAACCCGGCCGCGATCAGCGCCAGCCCGGCCGCCGCCGAACGGCGGGCGCCGATCCGCTCCCCCGCCCAGCGGGTGACGGGCAGTTGCGCGGTCACCACCAGCAGCGACGACAGCGCGAACAGCCAGGCCAGCGGCGCCTGCGAACCCGCCGCGCGCTCCACCTCGGCGGGCAGGGCGAGGTAGAGCTGGTTGTAGGCGAGGAGGTAGGCGCCGTAGGCGCAACACAGGGCGAGGAAGGGGCGGTTGCGCAGCAACGGGCCCATCCCGCCCCGGACCCGGACCCGCTCCCGGCCGGGCAGGTGCCGCGGCAGCAGCAGGGCGTGCGCGGTGAGCACCAGGACGAAGACACCGGCGCCGACGAGGCACACGGTCCGGAAGTCGACCGCCAGCAGCAGCGCGCCCAGCAGCGGTCCGACGAACGCCCCGGCCTGTCCCGCGACCGTGAACAGGGCCAGCACCCGGGTCCGCGGACCGCCGCCCGCCTCCTCGTGGGCGACGGCCTGCCGGGCCACCTCCGACTCGACCGCCGGGGAGAACAGCGCGGCGGCGAACCCGACGAGCAGCACCGCGCCGGTCACCGACCAGGCCCGCTCGGCGTACCCGAGCCAGACGAACCCGGCGATCCGCAGCGCGCAGCCGGCCAGGACGACGGGCCGCACCCCGTACCGGTCGGCCAGGGCACCGCCGACCACGAACAGCCCCTGCTGGCTGAAGGTCCTGAGCCCCAGCACGAACCCCACGAGCCACCCCGCCATGCCGACGGCCCCGCCCAGATACCCGGACAGGAACGGCAGCACCGCGAAGAAGCCGATGTTGAAGGCGAGTTGAGTGAGGACGAGCAGCCGCAGGAGCGGAGGGAGCCGGAGGATACTCATCGAGCCTTCCCAACGCGCCTACCTGCGGCTCCCGTTGCGGTGACCGCGAGGGCGCCCAGCAGAGCGAGGACGGCGGCGGGGGCGAGCACGGCCCAGGGGGCGCGTTCGGCGTAGGGCTGGTTCTCGGCGAGCAGCAACCCCCACTCGGGCGAAGGCGGTTGGGCACCGAGGCCGAGGAAGCCGAGCGAGGCGAGCGCGAGGGCGATCCCGGGCAGCCGCAGCACGGCGTGCCGGACCACCGGCGGCAGCACGGCGGGCAGGGCCCCCCTCCGCAGCAGGTACCAGCGCCCGGCACCGAGAGCACGGGTGGCGGCCAGATGCACCGCGGCCCGCTCCTGCCGCAGCAGCGCGGAGGTGTGCGCGGCGAGCGGCGCCCACGCCACGACGGCCATCGCGACCGCGGAAGTCGCCTCCCCGCCGCCCCACAACGCGGTGACGAGCAGCGCGGCCACGACGGGCGGCACGGCGTTGACGGTGTCCACGACCGGCCCGGACAGCCGGGGCAGCAACCCGAGCACCACCCCGGCGACCAGGGCCGACGCGCTGACGGCGAAGGAGAGGAGAAGAGTGTCGAGAGCACCGTGCGCGACGCGGGCGAGCAGGTCCCTGCCGAGGGCATCGGTACCGAAGGGGTGGGTGGGGGTGGGGGGTCGGAGACGGGTGGTGGTGTCGACGGTCAGGGGGTCGCGGGGGAGGCCGAGGGCGATGACGGCGGTGAGGAGGAGGGCGTAGGCGGCGGGAGCGCTGTATGCAATAGCCCGCATCCTGCGGACGGTGGACGAGATCCTGCGGACGGTGGACCGCCGACCGTGGACGGTGGACCGCTGACCGTGGACGGTGGACCGCTGACCGTGGACTGTATGCGGTCGCCTGCATGGGGCGTGTGGTGGGCTGGCATGTGTATGCAATGGCCGGTGAACCGCATGCGATGGACGGTGGAGTGTATGCAGCGCCCCGTCGCGCAACGCGGGACCGGCGAGCCGCCCCACGGCGAGGCGGGCGGCGGCCGTCGTGACCGTGGCGAGCGCGACGAGCGTGAGCGTGCCGGCCTGGAGGACGGGGAGGTCCTGGGCGAGGGCGGCCTGGAGGGTGGTCCGGCCCAGGCCGGGGATGTCGAAGATCTGCTCCACGGCGACCGCCCCTCCGGTCAGCCCCACGGCGAACAGCCCGAGGTTGGGCAGCAGTCCGGGCAGGCAGCGGCGCAGGGCGTGACGGGCGACGGTGCGGCCGGGCAGGCCGCGTGCGGTGGCGGCCCGGGCCCAGGGTTCGGCGAAGGCGGCGGGCAGTTGGTCGTCGAGGAGGCGGCCGAGGACGGCGCCGGCGGGCAGGCCGAGGGCGAGGGCGGGCAGGACGGTCCACCGGGGGCCGTACCAGCCGAGGGCGGGCAGCCAGCCGAGGTGGACGCCGACGACCGTGGCGAGGACGGACGCGGTGAGGAACTCGGGCAGCGCGGCGAGCACGGCGGGGACCGAGCCGCCCGGGGTCCGTCCGTGGAGCCGGCGCCGGGCGCCGAGGTGGAGGGCGCGGGCGCACACCGCGGCGGCCGTGCCGCAGGCGACGACGAGCGACACCGCCATCAGCAGCAGGGACGCGCCCAGGGCCTGGGTGACGGCGGGGGTGACCTCGGCGCCGGAGATCCAGGACCGTCCGGCGTCCCCGCGCCACAGCCCGCCGATCCACCGCCCGAGAAGCACCAACGGTCCATCTCCGAGATGGAGTTGGGCGCGTACGGCGGCCAGCGCCTCGGGGTCGGGGTCGCGGTCGGCGGAGCGGGCCTTGAGGACGGTGTGTGCCGGGTCGGTGTGCGAGAGCCAGGGCAGCAGCCCGATCCCGCACAGCAGCGCCGCCGCCGGTCCGGCCCGCCACAGCAGTGTGCCCGCCCTGTGTCCCATGCGGTTCAGCGCCGGGTGCCGGTGCCGACCAGGGTGCGCTCGTACGGGTCGAGGAGCACCCCGCCGACGGTGTCCGCAACCCCGGTGACGACCCGCTGGTGGACCAGGGGGACGACGGCGTCGGTCGCGAGGATCACGGCCTCGGCGGCCAGGGCGGCGTCCTGCCGTTCGCCGGTGTCGACGACGGCTTGGGCCCGCTCGACGGCCCGGTCGACGTCGGTGTCGCACAGCAGGGCCAGGTTGTAGCCGCCGTCGCAGGTGAAGTCGCTCGCGAGCAGGGAGACCGGGTCGCCGGTGTCGAGGAGGCTGTTGCGGGCGCCGACGACGGCGTCGAACCTCCCGGCGAGCGCGTCGCCCTCCAGTCGCGCGTACGCGCGCACCTCCAGCTTCACGGTGAACCCGGCGCTCTCCAGCTGCTGCTTCAACACCTGGGCGAATTCGGGGAGTTCGGGCCGGTTGTCGTAGGTGGCGAGGGTGAGGGAGGCCCCGTCGGGCCGCCCGGCCTTCGCGCGTCCGGTGGGCGCGATCCGTTTGGCCTCCGCCCAGGTGACGGCGGGGCCGAACAGCCCTGCGCCGGGGTCGGCGTGCCCCTCGTAGACGCCTTCGGCGAGCGCGTCGGTGTCGACGGCGGCACGGGCCGCGGCGCGCAGTGCGGGGTTCGTGAACGGGCCCGACTCGGTGTTGAGGAGCAGGCTGGTGGTGCGGGTGGTGGCGGTCTCGCGGCGGCTGTCGGTGTCGAGCGCGGCGGCCTGGGAGACGGGTATCGCCTCGGCGATGTCGATCTGTCCGGTGCGCAGGGCGTTGGCGCGGGCGGTGCCGTCGGCGATGAAGCGGGCGTCGATGCCGGAGGCCTGGGCGCGGCCCGCCCAGTGGTCGTCGAAGCGGTCGAGGGTGGCGGAGGTGGTGCCGTCGACCCCGGTGAGGGTGAAGGGGCCGGTGGCGGTGCCGACCGGGTCGACGGTGTCCTCGTCGGCGTAGGCCTTCGGGGCGAGGACGGCGAGGCCGGGGCCGGCCAGCCGTAGCGGCAGTGCGGGGTCGGGTGCGGTCGTGGTGATCCGTACGCCGGTCGCACCCTGCGCCCGGGCCGTGAGGGTGACGCCGGACAGGGCGGCCGGGGCGGGCGCGGCGCGGCCGGCGCGGGTGAGGGCGGTGACCACGGCGGCGGGGGTGACCTCCGTGCCGTCCTGGAAGACGGCCTCGCGCAGGGTGAACAGCCAGGTCCGGTCGTTCTCCCGGCGCCAGGAGGAGGCGAGCGCGGGTGCCGCGGCGCCGTTGGCGTCGAGGGCGGTCAGGCCCTCGGTCACGCCGAGGCGGCTGAGGATCGTGGCGTCGGCGCCGTACGGGGAGAGGTTCTCGGTGGGCGGGAAGGCGAGGGCGACGCGCAGCCGCGCGCCGTCCTTGCCGTCGGCCGCCCCTCCGGCGTCACCGGTGGAGGCGAAGCAGCCGGTGAGCAGCGGCGCGAGGAGGAACGCGGTGAGGAGGCGGGGGCGGCGGGGAGGGCGCATGGGGGGGGAACGACCTAGCGGGTGAGGGAGGGCAGGGGGACCTCGAAGTGGACGATCCGCTGGCCGCCGGGGTCCTCGCGTTCGTCGTGCACGACCTTGCCCAGCGACCGCCAGAAGCCCTCGGCTCCCTCGACGGCCGGGTCGGTGTGCAGATAGGCGGAGCGGTATCCGCCGTCGGCGGCGGCGAAGGCGAGGAGTTCTGTGACGAGCCGGCGGGCGAGTCCGCGCCGCCGGTGCTCGGGGCGTACGTAGACCCGGCGCAACTGCGCGCTCGCGCCGGACGGGAAGCGTGCGGCGACCTGTCTCGGGTTCGGCGGGTGTGCGGGTCCGCGGGAGTCCAGCGCGGCGGTGCCCACGACTTCTCCGTCGGCGCCGTCCAGCGCCACGAGCAGGGTGTGGCGGACCGGGGCGAGGTAGGCGGCGGCCGGGTCGATGATGTCGCCGTGCCAGCGGGGGACGTATCCGGTGCCGAAGTCGCGGTAGACGGTGTCGAGCATGACGGCTCGGGCACCGTCGAGGTCGTCGGGCCCCGCGGGCCTTATGCAGTAGTCACGCACCTGCACATCATATGCATTAAGACGACTGCCGATGATCACCCCACTCCCGACCACCCCGACACGCCACCACCGCCCCGCCCCGCCGACTTGACAGTGATCACGATCGGGCCCTAAATCTAGGCACATGACATTCATTTTCAAAACGGCGGGCCGCTAGATGCGCATCGCGTTCGTCGGCAAGGGCGGCAGCGGCAAGACCACGCTGTCGGCGCTGTTCGCCCGCGAGCTGGCACGGTCGGGTGCGCCTGTGCTGGCCGTCGACGGCGACATCAACCAGCACCTGGCCGAGGCGCTCGACCCCGGCGCCGGCCCGTTCACCGCTCCTCCCCTGGCCGCGCACACGGGTGAGATCAAGGACCTCCTGCGCGGCACCAACCCGCGGATCACGTCCCGCGAGGCGATGGTGAAGACCACCCCGCCGGGCCGGGGTTCACGCCTGCTGCGACTGCTGGGCGACGACGCGTTGCACACCCGTCACGTCCAACGGGTCGGCGGTGTACCGCTGATGGTCACCGGCGCGTTCGACGAGAGCGATCTGGGGGTGGCCTGCTACCACTCCAAACTCGGCGCCGTCGAGCTCTACCTCGGGCATCTCGTCGACGGCCCCGGCGAGTACGTCGTCGTCGACATGACCGCGGGCGCCGACGCCTTCGCCTCCGGCCTGTTCACCCGCTTCGACATGACGTTCCTGGTGGCCGAACCCACCCGCAGGGGCGTCTCCGTGTACCGGCAGTACCGTGACCACGCCGCCGAGTTCGGCATCCCGCTCGCCGTGGTCGGCAACAAGGTGACCGGCGAGGACGACCTGCTGTTCCTCAAGGAGCAGGTGGGCGACGACCTCCTCACCCACCTGACCCTCTCCCCCTGGGTCCGCTCCGCCGAACGTGGCACAGCCCAGGGCGAGTTGGAGGCGGACAACCGGCACGCGCTCACCGTCCTGCGCGAGACGGTCGACGCCCGTCCCAAGGACTGGACGACCCTGCACCGGCACGCCGTCGAGTTCCATCTGCGCAACGCCCGCGCCTGGGCGGACACGGCGACGGGCCAGGACCTGTCGGCCCAGGTGGACCCGGAGTTCGTCCCCGGTCCCGCGTCCCTCGTCTGACCACCCCGTGACCGCCCCGTGACCAACCCGGCAGCCATCTCCCTTCCCCGCGCTTCCCTCCCCCACGACAGAAACAGGACACCCATGTCTCTCGACGTCTCTCCGAAGCTCCTCGCCGAGGCCGAAGCCGGTGACATCCGCGAGGCGGACTTCGTCGACACCGTCCGCACCTCACTGCCGTACGCCTACGACCTCGTGGAGTCCCTCTCCGTCCGACTGCACGCCGGCATCGCCGAGTTCACCGACAACCAGACCCCGCCGCCGTCCGAGCAGGAGCGCGGCCAGCTGCTGCGCGCCCTCGCCAGCGACGCGATCCGCGGCAGCCTGGAGCGCCACTTCGGCGTGGCCCTCGCCTTCCAGAACTGCCACCGGGTGGCGGCCTTCCGCCCGGAGGCGCGGGACGGACAGACGTACGCCCGCTTCACCTCGACCCGGGCACAGGTACTGAACCAGTCGGCGGAACTGCGGGACTGCTGACCGGCAGACAGGGGGCGCGCTCCGGCGTCACAACCCCCAGTCCGGCAGGCGTGGTTCGCTCACCGCCCCGGGGATGTCGCACCAAGGGCGCAGTTCCTTGTACGCCTTGGCGCGGCCGTGGTGCCGATCAGCCAGCACAGGGCGACGGACACGACGGTGAACGCGACGGTGACCAGCAAGGAGTGGAGGAGTGCCTCGCCGACGGGGGCGTCATAGTCCACCGACGCCCGGTAGTTGTCGACGCCGGACCAGGGGGCGGCGCCCCAGTCGCGGATGCGCCTGGGAGGCGAGGTTGGCGGAGGCGGACTGCCACAGGAGCATCGCGGTACGGCCCTTGGCGAAGTCGCTGACGGACTGGTTCTGCGCGTACTCGGCGCTGCCGGGCGGGACGGCTTTGCCCTTCGCTATGAGGTCGGCGTACTGCTTGATCGCGGCGACGACACCGTCCGAGGTGAAGTCGGGTCTGCCGTCGGCGGTGAAGAACTCGGCGCCGTGCTGCTGGGCGAAGACGAAGACGTGGTGGACGTTCTCGGAGAGGTTGGCTCCCTCGGCGCCGAGGACCTGCTTGCCCGTCGCGCGGATCTTCTTGCCGTCGGCCACCAACTCCGCCCAGGTGGCGGGTGGTCGACTGATTCCGGCGTCGGCGAGGGTCTGCTTGTTGTAGTAGAGCGCGTATGCCATCGAGTACAGGGGGACGGCGGCCGGGTCCTTGCCCTCGGCGCCGGTGGAGCCGAGGGCGGAGTCGACGAACCGGTCCTTGCCGCCGATCTCCGCGAGGTTCGGCCGGTCCCACGGCAGCAGCGCGCCGGTGGCCTGGAGCGAGGCCGACCAGGTGTTGCCGATGTTCAGCACATCGGGGCCCTGCCCCGAAGTCGCCGCCGTGAGGATCCGGTTGAGGAGGTCCGACCAGGGGACGACCTCCAGTTTCACCTCGATCCCGGTCCGCTTCTCGAACTTGTCGAGTTCGGGCCGCAGCACCTTCTGGTCGATCTCGATGCTCGCGCCCTGCTGGGAGGCCCAGTACGTCAGCGACTTGGGCGAGTCGTTCGACCCGCGGCTCTGATGATGCGCATGGGTCGACCCCCTGTACTCATGATTTAATTTAAGACGTGAGTTAAACCGCGGACGAGGGAGGCGTCAAGAGGTGCGGCATCGCTCGGGGAACTCGCGCGCCACCACTTGACGTGAGTGTTCGGGTAGTTGAAGCATTCAGCGACGAGAGAGCGCTCTCAAGAGTGCCGCCGTTCACTTCCTGAATCAGCCGCTTCCGTCCCGTGTGTCAGCCGTTCGCCACGAGCCGCCCGAGCCGCCCCACCGAGGAGAGCCGCCCATGACCCACACCCCAGACCAGTCCACCGAGCCGGCCACCGAGCTTTCCCCCGCACAGTCCGTCACGCAGTCCACCACGCCGTCCCCCGGAGAACCTGCCGCTCCGCGCCGCAGAGCGGTCCTCGCGGCGGCCGCCGCGGTCGCGCCCGCCCTCGCCGGGGTGTCGGCCGTACCGGCCGCGGCCGCTCCCCCCACCTCGTCGGCCCCGCGCCCCCGCCTCCTCCCGGGTGGCGGCGACCTCGGCCCGAACGTCCTGGTCTTCGACCCGTCCACCCCGGACATCCAGGCCCGACTCGACGAAGTGTTCCGGCAGCAGGAGTCCGCCCAATTCGGCACCGGACGGCACGCGTTGCTGTTCAAACCCGGCACGTACCACGGCCTCAACGCCCAACTGGGCTTCTACACCTCCATCGCCGGCCTCGGACTCTCCCCCGACGACACCACCATCAACGGGGACGTGACGGTCGACGCCGGCTGGTTCGGCGGCAACGCCACGCAGAACTTCTGGCGTTCGGCGGAGAACCTCGCGCTCGTCCCCGCGAACGGCACCAACCGGTGGGCCGTCGCCCAGGCGGCCCCCTTCCGCCGGATGCACGTCCATGGCGGCCTCGACCTCGCCCCCTCCGGCTACGGTTGGGCCAGCGGCGGCTACATCGCCGACAGCCGGATCGAGGGCCAGATCGGACCGTACTCGCAGCAGCAGTGGTACACCCGGGACAGCGCGATCGGCAGCTGGCTCAACGGCGTCTGGAACATGGTCTTCTCCGGCGTCGAGGGCGCCCCCGCCCAGAGCTTCCCCGACCCGCCCTACACCACGCTCGACACGACCCCCGTCTCCCGCGAGAAGCCGTTCCTGTACGTCGACGGCGGCGGCGCCTTCCGGGTGTTCCTGCCCGCCAAGCGGACGAACGCGCGCGGGGTCAGCTGGGGCAACGGCACCCCGCGCGGCACCTCCCTGCCTCTGACCCGGTTCTACGTCGCCCGGCCGGGCGTCCCCGCGGCGACCCTCAACCAGGCCCTCGCGCAGGGCCTCCACCTGCTGCTCACCCCGGGCGTCTACCACCTCGACCGGCCGATCCGGGTCGACCGCGCCGGCACCGTCGTCCTGGGCCTCGGATACGCCACCCTCATCCCGGACAACGGCGTCACCGCGCTGAAGGTCGCCGACGTCGACGGGGTCCGCCTCGCGGGCTTCCTGGTCGACGCCGGTCCCGTCAACTCGCCCACCCTGCTGGAGATCGGGCCGCGCGGCGCCTGGCGCGACCACTCCGCCAACCCCACCACCGTCCAGGACGTGTTCGTCCGGATCGGCGGCGCGGGCGCCGGCCGGGCCACCACCAGCCTGGTCGTCAACAACCGGCACACCATCGTCGACCACACCTGGGTCTGGCGCGCCGACCACGGCGACGGCGTCGGCTGGGAGACCAACCGCGCCGACTACGGCGTCGTCGTCAACGGCCACGACGTGCTCGCCACCGGACTGTTCGTGGAGCACTTCAACAAGTACGACGTGCAGTGGTACGGCCAACGCGGCCGCACCATCTTCTTCCAGAACGAGAAGGCCTACGACGCCCCGAACCAGGCCGCCGTCCAGAACGGCCCGGTCAAGGGCTACGCCGCCTACAAGGTCGGCGACGACGTCACCACGCACGAGGCCTGGGGCCTGGGCAGCTACTGCTTCTACAACGTCGACCCCACCATCGTGCAGCACCACGGCTTCGCCGCCCCGAACACCCCGGGCGTGAAGTTCCACGACCTGCTGGTGATCTCCCTGGGCGGCAAGGGCCAGTACGAGGCGGTGATCAACGACACCGGGGCGCCGACGTCGGGGACCTCGACGGTGCCGTCGACGGTGGTGTCGTATCCCTGAGCGGATATCCCGCAGGCGGTATGCAGGATGCGGTGTCCGAGAGGCCGCATCCTGCATACCCGCCGTCCGCATGTCGCATACGGCCGACGGTCGACGGTCGACGGCCGACTCCACGGGGGACCCTCGGGGGCTCCGTGTACAGGAGCCTCCGAGGGCGGCGGCGGGAGCCTACGGCGTCATCGCCGCCGTCGCGGGTGCCGGGGCGTACCCCGTCGGCCGGGCCGTGAAGGTGCCGCGGCCCTGGGTGCGGCTGCGCAGCCGGGTCGCGTAGCCGAACAGCTCCGCCAGCGGGACGGTGGCGGTGACCACCGCCGAACCGCCGCGGACCACCGATTCGGTGACCCGGCCGCGTCGGGCGGCGAGGTCCCCGAGGACCCCGCCGACGGCGTCCTCGGGCACGGTGACCGTGACCTCGACGACCGGTTCCAGCAGGACCATCGCGCAGGCGCGCAGCGCCTCCCGGAGCGCGAACCGGCCCGCCGTGCGGAAGGCCGTGTCGGAGGAGTCCTTCACATGGGTCGCCCCGTCGGTCAGGGTGACCCGCAGCCCCGTCACCGGGTGACCGCCGAGGGGGCCCTCGGCGAGGGCGTCCCGGCAGCCGGCCTCGACGGCCCGCACGTACTCCTGCGGCACGCGTCCGCCGACGACCGACGACCGGAACTCGAACCCGTCCTCCGACGCCTCCACATCGAGTACGACGTGCGCGAACTGCCCGGCCCCGCCGTCCTGTTTGACATGCCGGTACACCACACCGGACACCCCGCGGCCCACCGTCTCCCGGTACGTCACCCTGGGGCGGCCGACGTTGACGTCCAGCCCGAGGGAACGGCGGATCTTCTCCACCGCCACCTCCAGGTGCAGTTCACCCATGCCCGACAGCAGGGTCTGCCCGGTCTCGGGATCGGTCCGCACGACCAGCGACGGATCCTCCTCCGCCAGCCGGGCGAGCGCCGAGGCCAGCCGGTCGGTGTCGGTGCTCCGGCACGCCTCGACCGCCACCGACACGACCGGGTCGGCGACCCCGGGCGGCTCCAGGACCAGCGGGTCCCCGGGCGCGCTGAGGGTCGAGCCCGGCCGGGCCGACTTCAGCCCGACGACGGCCACGATGTCCCCGGCGACCGCCCGGTCCACCTGGGCGTGCCGGTCGGCCTGCACCCGCAGGATCCGGCCGATCCGCTCGACACGACCCGTGCCGGACTCCCACACCGGGTCTCCCTTCTCGATCGTTCCGGAGTACACCCGCAGGTAGGTGAGCCTGCCGGTGGGGGTGGCGCCGACCTTGAAGGCGAGGGCGGCGAACGGGGCGGCGGGGTCGGCGGGGCGTCGCTCGTCGGCGGTGTACGGCATACGGTCGACAGCACGGTGCATACGGTCGGCAGCAGGGTGCATGCGGTCGGCGGCAGAGTGCATACCGTCGACCGTCGCCCCGCTCCGACCGCGCCGCACACCGTCGACACCCTGCCGGATCCCGCATACCGCCGGCACGTCCAGCGGCGACGGCAGATAGTCGACGACGGCGTCCAGCAGCGGTTCGATCCCCCGGTTGCGGTACGCCGATCCGCACAGGACGACCACCCCGTCCCCCGTGCGGGTCAGGTCCCGCAGGGCGGCGGTGAGGGTCTCGGCGGAGAGCGTCTCCCGGTCCCAGAACTCCTCCAGCGCGGCCGGGTGCCGTTCCGCGACCGTCTCCTCCAGGAGCCGGCGCCGGCGCAGCGCCTCCTCCCGCAGCGCCTCCGGTACGTCCCCTTCGACGGCGGTGTCGCTGCCGTCGCCCCAGGTCAGGGCCCGTAGGCGGAGCAGGTCCACGACGCCGGTGAAGGTGTCCTCGGCGCCGATGGGGAGGTGGACGACGAGCGGGACGGGGTGCAGGCGTGCGCGCAGGGAGGCGACGGCGGTGTCGAGGTCGGCGCCCGCGCGGTCCATCTTGTTGACGAACGCGATCCTCGGTACGCCGTGCCGGTCGGCCTGGCGCCACACCGACTCGCTCTGCGGTTCCACGCCGGCGACGGCGTCGAACACCGCCACCGCCCCGTCGAGGACCCGCAGGGCACGCTCCACCTCGTCGGCGAAGTCGACGTGTCCGGGGGTGTCGATCAGGTTGACGCGGTGGCCGTTCCAGTCGCAGCTGACGGCCGCGGCGAAGATGGTGATCCCGCGGTCGCGCTCCTGGGGGTCGAAGTCGGTGACGGTGGTGCCGTCGTGGACCTCGCCGCGCTTGTGCGTGGTCCCGGTGGCATACAGGATCCGCTCGGTGACGGTGGTCTTGCCGGCGTCGACGTGGGCGAGGATGCCCAGGTTGCGCACGGCGGCGAGGTGACGACGGTCGAGGTTGTTGCGCACGGCCCTTGGCCTTTCGGGTGTTCTCGGGGAACGGGCGGCGCGATGGGCTGATGCCGTGTGAGGGGCGCGCCGTCGGCTCGGTGGAGCGGACGGCGCGCCGGTGTACCCGGACGGGCGTCAGCGCATCCGGTGTCCGGCGCGCAGCGGACACCGGACGGACCGGGACACGAGGATCACCTCGTAGCGTGCGCGGGGAGCGACGGCGCGGGTGTGGTCTCGCATGGCCGTGCTCCCTTCGTTCGTGGTGGTGCCGGTGCGTGCTGGTGGGCCGCGGCCCGGTCGTGGGCGGTGCTCGGCCTGCGGTGAGTGTAGGAGCGGGTCGGTGCGCCGCGCACGGCATTTACCTCACGCGGGTGTGGCCGGCTCCGGGTAGAAGTGCCGTCGCACTCGACGCAGCCAGGCCTCCGCCGCGCGTTCGTCGGGCTGTTCGGGCAGCACGCTCGGGGTGTCGGCGAACTCCTCCTCGAAGCCGCGCAGCAGCGGCAGGGCGGCCGCGGGGTCGGCGGCGACCTGTTCGCCGAAGCGGTGGTAGCTCTCCGGGTCGTCGACGCGGATCGTCAACCGGCCCTCGGCGTACAGCTCGTAGCCCTGAGTGCAGAGCCGCTTGAGGTGCCGGGCGTGCTTGGCGATGCGCTTCGTGGTCTGTTCGGTGGGTGTGCCGTCGCCGCGGTTCTGCAGTTTGCGGAACTGCTGGGTGGCGTAGCCGAGGTAGGCGTCGCGGACGCGTCGGGAGCCGAGCAGTGTGGTGCGGATGTCGCGGAGTTCGTCGCCGAGGGGGGTGCGGATCTCGTACAACTCGTCGGGGAGCCAGACGAGTTCCATGACGGTCGGGTTGCCGCCGAGGGCCAGCCGGCACCACTTGGCGGCCTCGTGCAGGGTGCGGTCGGGCGCGGTGGAGACGTGGGACTCCTTCGGCGTGTGCAGGCCGTGCAGGTCCTCGGTGGGGGCGGCGAACATGCCGAGGCGGTCCACGTCGGATCCCGCGTGGGCGAGGCCGTAGGCGGTCGAGCCGACGACGCCGGACAGAAGGATGTTACTGACGGTCACTGGTGCCCCCGTGGGTGGGCGCCCGGCGAGGTGCCCGGGCGTCGGAACCGCCATGATGCCCCGGCGCGCACCCCGCCCACCTCACCTTTTCGGCCGACGGCGACCGCGTCCCGCCCTTCCTGCCTCGTTCCTGCCTCGCCCCCCGGCCCCCGTGCCGGCCTTCTTCCTCACCTCCGCGCCATGTGACATATTACTGGGGTGACCAAGCGACCTTGCGGTGACGTGGTGGTCGTCGGCGCCGGCATGATGGGCGCCGCCTGTGCGCTGTACGCGGCCCGTGCCGGGCTCGATGTCGTGCTGGTGGACCGCGGTCCGGTGGCGGGCGGCACCACCGGTGCGGGTGAGGGCAACCTCCTCGTCTCCGACAAGGAGCCCGGTCCCGAACTCCGACTGGCCCTGCTGTCCCTGCGGTTGTGGGCGGACCTCTCCGAAACGCTGGGCGCGGCGGTGGAGTACGAGCCGAAGGGCGGGCTGGTCGTCGCGTCCACGCCGGAGTCGCTCACCGCGCTGACGGACCTGGCCGCCGGCCAGCGGGCCGCCGGGGTGGAGACCGTCACCGTCGGTGCCGACCAACTCCACGCGTACGAACCGCACTTGGCGCCCGGTCTCGCGGGTGGTGTCCTGTATCCCCAGGACGCCCAGGTGATGCCCACGCTGGCCGCCGCCCATCTGGTGCGGGCCTCCGGCGCCCGCCTGGAGACGGGCCGGACCGTGACGGGCGTCCTGCGCGGCGCCGACGGCGGAGTGCGCGGGGTGCGCACCGACCGGGGCGATCTCCTCGCGCCGGCCGTGGTGAACGCGGCCGGCACCTGGGGCGGTGAGATCGCGGCGATGGCTGGGGCGGCCCTGCCCGTACTCCCCCGCCGCGGGTTCGTGCTGGTCACCGAGCCGCTGCCACCCCGGGTACGGCACAAGGTGTACGCCGCCGACTATGTGGCGGACGTGGCCAGCGACTCCGCCGCGTTGCAGACCTCTCCGGTCGTCGAGGGCACCGCCGCCGGGCCGGTGCTGATCGGCGCGAGCCGGGAACGGGTGGGCTTCGACCGGTCGTTCTCCCTTCCGGTCGTGCGGGCGCTCGCCGCCGGGGCGACCCGGCTCTTCCCCTTCCTGGCGGACGTGCGGGTGATGCGCACGTATCTCGGCTTCCGTCCGTACCTGCCGGACCATCTGCCCGCGATCGGGCCCGACCCGCGTGTGCCGGGGCTGTTCCACGCCTGCGGTCACGAGGGCGCGGGCATCGGGCTGGCCACCGGCACCGGTCATCTCCTCGCGCAGGCGCTGACCGGCAAGAACCCGGAGCTGGACCTGACGCCGTTCCGTCCCGAGCGCTTCGCCGAGATCGAGGAGGCCGCACCGTGAGCACGTACAAGTCCCCCTGTGGAGCACGCTCTTGAACCCGCTGCGGCTGGTGCGGGCCCGGCCCGGCGCACCGTTCACGGTGACCTTCGACGGCCGTGAGGTCGAGGCGCTGCCGGGTCAGACCCTCGCGGCCGTGCTGTGGTCCGCCGGTGTCACCGCCTGGCGGGGCACCCGGGGCGAGGGCCGGCCGCGCGGGGTGTTCTGCGGGATCGGCGTGTGCTTCGACTGCCTGGTCACCGTCGACGGCCGCCCCAACCAGCGCGCCTGCCTGGTTCCCGCCGTACCGGGCGCGGACGTCCGTACGCAGGAGGGGACGGGCCACGATGACTGACCACAGCCCCGTGATGGCGGTGATCGGGGCGGGACCGGCCGGTCTGGCCGCCGCCCTGGCGGCGGCCGCGCGGGGTGTCCGGGTGACGCTGGTCGACTCGGCCGCGGAACCGGGCGGCCAGTTCTACCGGCAGCCCGCGCGCGGCCTCGGCGCCCGCCGTCCCGAGGCGCTCCACCACCAGTGGCGCACCTGGCGGCGCCTGCGTGCCGGACTGGACGCGTGCATCGCCTCCGGGCGGGTCACGTATCTGAGTGAGCGTCATGTGTGGTGCGTGGAGGGGGAGTCGTCCGGTTTCACCGTGCACGCGTTGCTCGGTCCGGAGCAGCGGGAGTCCGTCGCGCTGCGTGCCGACGGGGTGCTGCTGGCGACCGGCGGCTACGAGCGGGTCCTGCCGTTCCCGGGCTGGACGCTGCCCGGTGTGGTGACCGCGGGAGGCGCGCAGGCGCTGCTGAAGGGCGGACTCGTGCTGCCGGGCCGTACCGTGGTCGTGGCGGGGACGGGCCCGCTGCTGCTGCCCGTCGCGACCGGTCTCGCGGCGGCGGGCGCGAGGGTGGCCGCCCTGGTCGAGTCGGCCGACCCGAGGGCCTTCGGACGCCGCGCCCGTTCCCTCGCCGCAGCCCCGGCCAAGCTCGCCGAGGGCGCCGGCTACGCCGCTCAACTCCTCCTGCACAGAGTTCCTGTGATGGTCCGTCATACGGTCCTGGAGGCGCACGGTGACGAGCGCCTGGAGTCCGTGACGGTCGCCGCGCTCGACTCCGAGGGGCGCCCGGTGCCGGGCAGCGCCCACCGCGTCCCCTGCGACACCCTGGCCGTCAGCCATGGACTGCTGCCGCACACCGATCTCGCGGACGGGCTCGGCTGCGGTCTCGACGGGGTGACCGTGCGCGTGGACGGGGAACAGCGCACCGACGTCCCCGGCGTCTGGGCGGCGGGCGAAGCCACGGGCGTCGGCGGCGCGGCCCTGTCGCTGGCCGAGGGTCACATCGCCGGACGCTCGGCCGCGGCCCGCCTGCGGGGCACCGCCCCCGACCCCGGCGGCTGGGCGTCGGCGGCCCGCACCCGAACCCGGCTGCGTGCCTTCTTCGCCGCGGTCGACGGCGCCTACGCCCCCGCGGCCCACTGGGCGGAGCAGGTGACCGACGGGACGGTGGTGTGCCGGTGCGAGGAGGTCACGGCCGGGGAGGTCCGTGCGGCCGTGGGCTCGCTCGGCGCCGGTGATCTGCGTACCGTGAAGCTGCTGACCCGGGCCGGGATGGGCTGGTGCCAGGGCCGGATGTGCGAACCCGGGGTGGCGGGCGTGGCGGGCTGCGCTCCGGCCCCGGCCCGCAGACTGCTGGCCCGCCCCGTCCCCCTCGGGGTCCTGGCCGAACCCCCGCCCCCACCGTGACCCGCTCGCACCGCTCCCCGCCCGAGCGGTGAGCCGTACCGCGCCCACCGCCGCTCCCCTACCACCCAGTGCCATGTCACATGCCATCGGCGAAAGACCGGAAGAGAGGCCCGCTCCCATGACCAGCTCCGAGCACCGCCCCTGGCGGGGCGTCCTCGTCGCCACCGCGCTCCCGCTGCGCGACGACCTCTCCGTCGACCACGACCGCTACGCCGAGCACTGCGCCTGGCTGGTGACGAACGGCTGCGACGGCGTCGTACCGAACGGCTCGCTCGGCGAGTACCAGGTCCTCACCCCCGAGGAGCGCGCCCGGGTGGTGGAGACCGCGGTGGCCGCGATCGGCGGGGACCGGGTGATGCCGGGCGTGGCGGCGTACGGCTCGGCGGAGGCGCGGCGCTGGGCGGAGCAGGCGCGGGAGGCGGGCTGCGGGGCGGTGATGCTGCTGCCGCCCAATGCCTACCGCGCCGACGAGCGGGCGGTGCTGGCGCACTACGCGGAGGTCGCCGGGGCGGGGCTGCCGGTGGTGGCGTACAACAACCCGATCGACACCAAGGTCGACCTGGTGCCGGAGCTGTTGGCCCGGCTGCACGCGGAGGGGCTCGTCCAGGCGGTGAAGGAGTTCTCGGGCGATGTGCGGCGCGCCTACCGGATCGCGGAACTCGCTCCGGAACTTGATCTGTTGATCGGTGCGGACGACGTGCTGCTGGAGTTGGCGGTGGCCGGGGCGAAGGGCTGGGTGGCCGGATACCCCAACGCGCTGCCGAGGGCGTCGGTGGAGCTGTACCGGTCGGCGGTCGCGGGCGATCTCACCACCGCGCTGCCCCTGTACCGGCAGTTGCATCCGCTGCTGCGCTGGGACTCGCGTGTCGAGTTCGTCCAGGCGATCAAACTGTCGATGGACGTGGTGGGCCGGCACGGCGGCCGGTGCCGTCCGCCGCGGGTCCCGCTGCCGCCGGAGCAGGAGGCGGCGGTCCGCGCGGCCACCGAGAAGGCCGTCGCCGCCGGCCTCGCCTAGCCGGACGCGTCACAACCCCACTGCACAGAAGGGCTTTTCATGCGCAGCAGACTCGTCCTGCACGCCGTCGACTCGCACACCGAGGGCATGCCCACGCGGGTGGTGACGGGCGGGATCGGCACCATTCCGGGCGCGACGATGAACGAGCGGCGGCTGTACTTCCGTGAACACCGCGACGACATCAAGCAGTTGCTGATGAACGAGCCGCGCGGCCACTCCGCCATGAGCGGTGCGATCCTTCAGCCGCCCAGTCGGCCGGACTGCGACTGGGGTGTCGTCTACATCGAGGTCTCCGGCTATCTGCCGATGTGCGGGCACGGCACGATCGGCGTGGCGACCGTGCTGGTGGAGACCGGCATGGTCGAGGTCGTCGAGCCGGTCACCACCATCCGGCTGGACACCCCGGCCGGGCCGGTCGTGGCCGAGGTGGCCGTCGAGGACGGCGCGGCCACGGCGGTGACCCTGCGGAACGTGCCGTCGTTCTCCGTCGGCCTGGACCGCAAGGCGACCCTGGCCAACGGCCGGACGGTGACGTACGACCTGGCGTACGGCGGGAACTTCTACGCGATCCTGCCGCTGGAGGAGTTCGGGCTCCCCTTCGACCGGGCCCGCAAGGACGACATCCTGGCGGCCGGGCTGTCGCTGATGGAGGCGATCAACTCCGAGGAGGAACCGGTCCATCCGGAGGATCCGTCGATCCGCGGCTGCCACCACGTCCATCTGTACGCGCCCGGCTCCACCGCCCGCCGCTCCCGGCACGCGATGGCCATCCATCCCGGCTGGTTCGACCGTTCGCCCTGCGGTACGGGCACGAGCGCGCGGATGGCGCAGCTGCACGCGCGCGGTGAACTCCCCCTGCACACCGAGTTCGTGAACGAGTCGTTCATCGGCACCCGGTTCACGGGCCGGCTGCTCGGCACGACGGAGGTGGCCGGGCGTCCCGCCGTTCTTCCCAGCTTCACCGGGCGGGCCTGGATCACCGGAACGGCACAGTACCTGCTGGACCCGAAGGATCCGTTTCCGGCCGGGTTCGTGCTGTGACGCCGGGGACCTCACCGCCGTAGATACTGGTGCTACGTGATATGGCACAGCCCGTACCGAGGAGATCCGCCATGGCCGCCCCGCCCCCGAGCAGCAGCCCGACGCCCGCAGCACCGGCTCCGCTCTCGCTCCCGGTGCTCGGCGGCCGGCGCAGCAGCTACCGCGAGCGGGTCGCCGACGCGCTCAGGGCGGCGCTGATCGCGGGCGAACTGCTGCCCGGGGAGGTGCACTCGGCACCGGCCCTGGCCGCCCGTTTCGGCGTGTCGGCGACCCCGGTGCGCGAGGCGATGCTGGACCTGGCCAAGGAGGGCCTGGTGGACGCGGTGCCCAACAAGGGGTTCCGGGTCACGGACGTCTCCGACCGGCAGCTCGACGAGTACACGCACATCCGTGCCCTCATCGAGATCCCCACGGTGGCGGGGCTGGCGACGACGGCCGACCCGGTGTCGCTGGAGGCGCTGCGGCCGGCCGCCCGGGAGATCGTGGCCGCCGCGGTGGCGGGTGATCTCATCGCCTATGTGGAGGCCGACACCCGTTTCCACCTGGGCCTGCTCGCCCTGGCCGGCAACGCCCATCTCGTGGAGGTGGTGCGGGACCTGCGCGGCCGGGCCCGGCTCTACGGACTGACCGCGCTGTCCGCCTCGGGCCGGCTGCTGGCCTCCGCCGAGGAGCACCTGGAGCTCCTGGACGCCCTGCTGGCGCGCGACGAGCGCGCCGTGCGCGAGATCATGACACGGCACCTCGGGCATGTGCGGGGGCTGTGGGCGTCGGCCCACGGATGACCGCCCAGCCGACCAGCCGACCAGCCGACCAGCCGACCAGCCGACCAGCCGACCGACCAGGGAGTAACCGTTTGCGCCCCTGATCACACCTTCTTCCCCACCGCTTGCCTGTGATCCTTGTCGCGGGCGGGTGAAGCGTGGCCGATGCGCCGGATGGGCAGTCACTTGCCCGTGCGTGAAAGGATGGCATCTCACTTGTGGGGGAATTCGTGCGGCTGTGTGTGATCGGTGCGGGTCTGTCAGGTCTGGCGACGGCACACGCCCTCAGGACCGCGGGGGTCGACTTCGTCTGTCTGGAGCAGGCGGGCGACGTCGGGGGGCTCTGGCGCCGTCCGGAGGCGGGCGAGCGCGGTCCCGGCTATCTGTCGCTGCACCTCAACACCGCCAAGAATCTGACCGGTTACGCGGACCATCCGATGCCGACGTCCTACCCGCTCTATCCGAGGCACGATCAGATCGCCTCGTATCTACGCGCGTTCGCCGACTGGGCCGGCATACGGGACCGTATCGAGCTGGGGACGACCGTGGAGTCCGTACGGCGGGACGCGGACGGCGCGTGGACGGTCGTCAGCCGGGACGCCGAAGGCACGGTGTCGTCCCGCACCTTCAGCCATGTGGTCGTCGCCTCGGGGCACAACTCGGAGCCGTCGATGCCCGAGTTGCCGCGGGGCGCGGAGACGTTCACCGGGACGATCCGCCATTCCCTCGACTACCTCGACGGCGGTGAGTTCGACGGGCAGCGCGTCGTCGTCGTGGGCCTCGGCAACTCCGCCGTGGACATCGCGGCGGACCTCTCCCGGCACGCCGAGCTCACGGTCCTCTCGGTGCGCCGCGGTCTGCACATCATGCCCAAGCAGCTGTTCGGCATGGCGCTCGACCAGATCGCCGACGCCGCGTGGTGGGTCAGCATGTCCCTGCCCGAGCAGCGCCGTTTCATCGAGCAGGCCCTGCTGGTGGCCCGCGGCAAGCTCCGCGACCACGGGCTGCCGGAGCCGGACCATCCGGTGTTCTCCTCCGCCGTCACCATCTCCGACGAGATCCTCAGCCGTATCCGCCACGGCGCGGTCACGCCGAAGCCCTCGATCGACTCCCTCGACGGCGACCGGGTCCTCTTCACCGACGGTACGTCCGTACAGGCCGACGCGATCGTGTACTGCACCGGGTACCGGATGTCCTTCCCGTTCCTGGAGCCGGGCTCACCCATCGGCGCGCAGGGTCTCGTCGAGCTGTACAAGCGGGTCGTCGCCCCGGATCTTCCGGGGCTGTACTTCGTCGGACTGGTCCGCCCCGTCGGTTCGATCACCCGGCTGGTGGAGGCCCAGGCCCAGTGGATCGCGCGGCTCGTCACCGGGGAGGCGGTGCTGCCGGACGAGGAGCTGATGCGCAAGGAGATCGCGACCTACCTGAGCGGTGTCGCGGGTCAGTACGGGCAACGGGAGGGGGCGTCGGTCCAGGTCAACGTGGCGCCGTATCTCCAGGAGTTGCGGGAGGAGTACGCCTCCCGGTGACCCGCCGGACGGGGTGGGCGGGGTCGGCAGGGCCAGCGGGGCCGGCGGGGCAAGGAAATGCCCGCCCCGGAGGGCGGGCATCGTCTTCCCGTGGGTGCGGCCGGCGCTTCAAGGAACCGGCACGGCCACGGGGTGGCTCACTTGGTCAGCCAGTTGAGGAACTTGCTCCACACGCCCGCCTGTTCGGGCTGACGGCCAGCAGGCGCGGCCGGGCGCTGCGGTGCCTGGACGGTGGTCTGCCGGACCGGCCGGGTCACCGGCTTGATCGGGGTGAACCGCGTGGGCAGCGTGACGAGTCCACGGCTGAACGCGCCCGGACGCCACGTCAGGCTCTGCTCGGGCACGCTGATCTCGACGTCGGGCAGCCGGTTGAGGAGGTTCTCGACGGCCGACACGAC
Source organism: Streptomyces sp. NPDC005811 (assembly GCF_040630405.1). Classification (NCBI taxonomy): domain Bacteria; kingdom Bacillati; phylum Actinomycetota; class Actinomycetes; order Kitasatosporales; family Streptomycetaceae; genus Streptomyces; species Streptomyces sp. NPDC005811. Next base: position 13,637 of record NZ_JBEXXK010000028.1, on the reverse strand, counting down.
GATCTGGCGTGCGGGCTCCTTGGAGGGGCAGGCGTGCGGGCCCGCGCTCCAGGCCAGGTGCGCCCGGTTGCTGCCGGCCTTGCGGGCCGCCGACAGCGTGGGGCCGGTGTTGGCGGCGGCGATGCTGACCAGCATCAGGTCGCCGGCGGTGAGCTTCTGCCCGGCGAACTCCATGTCGGACACCGGGTAGTGGGCGGCGAAGTTCGTCATGGGCGGGTTCTCCCACAACGTGTCGTCCATCGCCTCCTCGATCAGTCCGCCCTCGTGGGCGTACCGGTCGTCGGTGAGGATCCGGTGCAGGGTGTTGCCGATGAGGTTGACCAGCGGCTCGGCGCCCGCGCCCAGCAGCAGGGAGACCTGGTGGACCATCTCCTCGTCGGACAGGTTGGTGTGGTGCTTCAGCAGCCAGGAGGTGACGTCCTCGCCGGGCTTGCGCCGCTTGAGGGCGATCAGCTCGCCGACGGCCTGGAACAGCACCTCGGCGGCCTGTTCGGCGTTGATCCCGTCGAACATGCCGGAGATGCCGAAGAAGACACGGTCGCCGATGTCGGCGGTGCAGCCGAACAGTTCGTTGAACACGAACAGCGGGAGCTGCTTGGCGTAGGAGCCGACGAGGTCGGCCGAACCGCGCTCGCTGAACTGGGAGATGAGGAAGTCGGAGATCCGCTCCACGCTCTGGCTCAGCCGCATCGGGTCGATGCGGGCCATGCTGTCCGTGATGGACTGACGCAGCCTCAGATGCTCGGCGCCGTCGGAGGACATGCAGTTGGGCCGGTAGGCGAGCACGGGGAGGACCGGGCTGTCGGGGGCGATACGGCCCTCGTTGAAGTCCCGCCAGCGGCGCGCGTCCTTGCGGAACGAGCCGGAGTCCTGGAGGAGTTGGAGTGCGGTGGCGTACTCGGTGACGAGGGTGGCCTCGACTCCCGGGGCTATCTCCACGGGTGCGGTGGGCCCGTAGTGCCGCAGATAGGTGTAGTAGGCCTGCGGATCGGCCGCGTACTCAGGCCCGTACAGCGGCACTCGGCCGCCGGGCTGGTGCGCCGGGCAACCCGGAGGGGGCACGGGGGCGGTGGGTTGGGCGTCCATTTCTGCTCCTAGTGGGCACGGTCCTGCAAGTGACGGACGAGGGTGATCAGCGCGTGGGCCGAGGACTTCTCGTCCCGTGCGTCGCAGGTGACGACGGGGGTGTCGTCGAGCAGGTCCAGTGCTTCGCGCAGGGCCGTCACGTCACGCGGGGGCGCGCCGTCGAAGTGGTTGACGGCGATGGCGTAGTCGAGTCCGTACTGCTCGATCAGGTCGATCACGGCGAAGGAGTCGGCGAGCCGCTCGGGGTCGACGAGCACCAGCGCGCCGAGCGCGCCGCGCGCCATGTCCTCCCACATCTGTACGAAGCGCTGCTGGCCCGGCGTTCCGAACAGGTACAGCACGACGCGGTCGCTGATGGTCAGCCGGCCGAAGTCCATGGCGACCGTGGTGGTGGTCTTGCCCTGGACTCCCTTGAGGTCGTCGACCGATTCGGCCGCCCGCGTCATCGTCTCCTCGGTGGACAGCGGCTGGATCTCGGAGATGGCCCCGATGAACGTGGTCTTGCCCACCGCGAAGTGGCCGACCACGAGGATCTTCACCGCCGTCTGCGTCGCGCCCTCACGGACGTACGCCGTCTCATCCAAACTTGGCCCTGAGACCATTCAGCACCTCCTCCAGAATCTCCCTGTCGGCGAGCGGGGCCCGCTGTACGGGCGGGCGGGTGACGAGGTAGCCGCCCTCGGTGAGGGCGGCGAGGAGGATCTTGACCACGCCGAGGGGCAGTTGGGTGTGCCCCGCGATCTCGGCGACCGAGAGGTAGCCCGCCGAGCACAGGTCGAGCAGGTTCTGCTCCTCCGGGGACAGCCGGGTGGGCCGCTGCTGCCGGTCGGCGACGGCGGTGACCAGGGTGATGAGGGAGAGCTTGTCCTCATCGGGCAGTCCGCGTCCCTTGGTGATGACGTACGGACGCACTAATTCCGGTGTCTGGGGTTCCAGTTCGTCGAAACCGGTCATGACCGTACGCCGAGGTTCTCGCGCGGCGGGGTCGTCAGTGCCTTGCCGAGCTGACCGACGAGTTGCTGCATCCGGAAGGTGATGTCCTGCATGTCGACGTCGGGTGAGGCGGAGACGCCGAGGTAGGCGCCCACGCCCGCGGAGATCAGGAAGACGTACCCACCGTCGAACTCGACCAGTGTCTGCCGCCACTGCTGGCCGGCGTCCTCGCAGAAGAAGGCGAGCGAGCGGCTGAGCGACTGCACACCGCTCATCGCCGCGGCCACCCGGTCCGCGTCGTCCTTGCCGAAGTCCTGCGTCCGTGCCATCAGCAGGCCGTCGGCGGAGATCAGGACGGCGTGCAGGGCCCCGGGGATCTCCAGGGCGCTGTCAAGCATCCATGACAGGTCGTCGTTCACGAGAACTCATGCCCTTCGCTGCTTGCACCACGGGTGCTGCTCGACTGTTCCGCGGGGTCCGTCTGCGTGGCCCTGCCGGAGCGGGTGCCACGCTGGAAGGCGCCCATGATCGCTGCCGTCTCCGCGCCCGAGCGGGCGGGACCGGCGCCGTTCGAGGCGCTGCCGGGCACGATGGCCATGGGCCGCTTGCGGCGCCGCTTGGGCAGCCCGTCGGCGGTGGTTGCCATGGTCAGCGGGGCCTCGGGACCGCTGTGGACCGGCGCGGCGGCCACGGCGGGCGGGGCGGGGGTCGGGTCCTTCTGCTCGGGTGCGGTGGTGAGCAGGTCGTGCGGCAGGAGGAGCACCGCGCGGACGCCGCCGTACGGGGACGAGGAGTCCACGGACACCTCGAAGCCGAAGCGCTCGCTGAGCACGCCGATGACCGCGAAGCCGAACTGCGGCGGGTTGCCGAGTGCGGAGACGCCGGAGACGCGCTCACTGGACAGGAGCTTGTCGGCGCGGGCCCGTTCCTCGTCGTTCATACCGACACCGGCGTCGTCGACGACGATGCAAATGCCCTTGGGCACGGTGCGGATGTTGATTTCGACGACGGTGTCCGGGCTGGAATAGCTGGTGGCGTTGTCGAGAAGTTCGGCGAGGGCGAGGGCGACCGGTTCGACGGCACGGCTGGTGATGCCGAAGTCGACCTGCGAGAGAATTTCCACCCGGCGGTAATGCCGGACCCTGCCCTGGGCGCTGCGGACGACGTCGTAGACCGAGGCGACATCGCGCTGACGTCCGAGCCAGCCGTCGCAGAGGACGGCGATGGACTGGGCACGTCGGCCGAACTGGGAGTTGGTGTGGTCGATCTCCAGGAGGTCCTGGAGGATGACCGACTCACCGTATTTGTTCTGCAGCCGGGAGACAATCAACTGCTGTTCCGCGGCAAGGCCCTGGAGGGTCCGCATGGCGGACTTCAGGACCGTTTTCGTAGCCTCTTCGGCTCTTTCCTGAGCTGCCTCGACGGATTTCGCGTACCCGTTCTCGAGCTCGGCATGGCGAGCCCGGACATCTGCGAACTCCTGCCTTAACGTCCGCGCCGCCCTGCGCTGGCGAACAATGACGGCGACTGCGACGAGTACGGCGACGAGGAGAGCCCAGAGTACCGGGTTCTGTATGTAATCAGTCATAAGACTCTCTTCAGGCGGCCTCGACTGACGGCCAGTTGCTGAATTCCCGTCAATATGCGGGTGGACCGGCGGACCGCCCGCATCGGGGTTGCCGCCCGGACTGTCCCCGTAGTCGGAGATGTCGTCTTGCACCCATCCGCCCGCTCTACAAGCGAGCGTGATCGTATCACCACAAGATGGCGCTACAGACCGTCAATATGCGGACCCTGATGAACATTGACGGACCGTCAGCCGTACCGGGGGGCGGTCGCGCAACAGCCCGCGCGGGGACGGCGACAGAACAAGTGATAAACGGGCTTCCGCGACATTCGGGCGAGATGCAAACAATTACTGCGCGGCAGGGAAGGGCCGGGAGTGGTCGGAACGGGCGGTCCGGAAGAGCGGTCCGCGACCGTGATCCAGGACAGTGATCCAGGACAGCGGTCCACGACGCCGGTCCACGACAGTGATCTAGGACGGCGGTCCGGTCGAGCGTTGAAACGAGAAAGCCCGCACCGGCAAGAGCCTGGTGCGGGCGTCACGTACTCACCGAGCGAATTCCGCTCCGTGCGGAGAGTAAGAGTGTCCGAGGGGGGACTTGAACCCCCACGCCCGATAAAGGGCACTAGCACCTCAAGCTAGCGCGTCTGCCATTCCGCCACCCGGACAAGGTGTGTGTGTCGGCCGGCAGGGCGTTCCCCGCGGCGACATGGACAACAATACCAAGCTTTCGGAGTGCGTCTCACCTGCATATCCGCACGCCAGACGGCCGCGGCGGGGACGGGGCGAGGGCATCACCTGGGGTGATGGGCCGGTCACCGCGGCGATGTCTCGCTGGGGCGGTCGCGCGGACGGCGCCGCCTGGTCGTCGCCGGCCACCGTCCCGCGATCGCCGAGCCCGACGCCGAGAGGAACCACGTCGTGCTCAGCCGCCGCGGGACGATGTCGTCGCCCGAGTGGGATGACGGGACGGGGACGGGGACGGGGGCGGGGGCGGGGGCGGTGACGAGGACGGGGATGGGGACGGGACGGCGTCAGGGCATCAGCTGGTGCTCCGGGAAGTTCCCCGGCAGCCGCTCCCCCGCCGGTCCCCGGGTCACCGCGCGCACCAGCAGCTCGCCGCCGACGAACGCGCCCCGCCAGGACGCGCCGAAGCCGCCGAACAGCTCCTCGCGGTCGCCGCGCGAGCGGGGCCGGCCGTGTCCGACCTTGAAGGCGCGGATCTGCGGCGCCAGCCGCTCGTACGTGGCGCGGTCGTCCGTGGACAGGGTGGCGACGAGCGCGCCGTTGGACGCGTTCATCGCGGCGAGCAGCTCCGCCTCCGTGTCGACCAGGACGATCGTGTCGACCGGCCCGAACGGCTCCGCGTGGTGCAGCGGCGAGGACGGCGGCGGGTTGAGGAGCGCGACGGGCTGGACGTACGCCGAGGTGTCCTGACCGGGGAGGAACCGGGCCTCGGCCGGGTCGCCGCGGTACAGCGGTACGGCTCCGCGGTCGACGGCCTCGGCGACCTGGTCGCGCAGCTCCTTCGCCTTGGCCGCGTTGATCACCGGTCCGAAGTCCAGCCGGGGGTAGGGGTCGGCGCGCCGCTCGACGGCCAGCGGGTGTCCGACCGTGAGCGTACGCACCGCCGGGAGGTAGGCGGTGAGGAACGCGTCGAACAGTTCGCGCTGGACGACGAACCGCGGATACGCCGTGCAGCGCTGTTTGCCGTAGTCGAACAGCTTGGGGATCACCGCGGTGAGGGTGTCCCAGTCCGAACAGTTCCAGATGCCCCAGGTGTTGAGTCCCTCCTGTTCGAGGACATGGCGTTTGCCGAGGTCGGCGACGGCCGTGGCCACGGCGGCGCCGGTGTCGCGGCCGCCGACGAAGGAGACGCAGCCGATCTCGGGCGCCCGCACCAGCGCCTGCGACAGCTCGCCCCCGCTGCCGCTCAGCAGGGTGACGGGGACGCCCTCCCGGGCGGCCAGCGCGCAGGCGAGCGTCAGACAGGCGACACCGCCGTCGGTGGGGGTCTTGGCGATGACCGCGTTGCCCGCCAGGGCCTGCACCAGCACGGCGTGCACGAGGACGCTCATCGGGTAGTTCCAGCTCGCGATGTTGGAGACCGGACCGTCCAGCGGGGCCCGGCCGGCCAGCATCGGCTCGATCCCGTCGACGTACCAGCGCACCCCGTCGACGGCCCGGTCCACGTCGGCCTGCGCGAGCCGCCACGGCTTGCCGATCTCCCACACCAGCAGCAGGGCGAGGAGTTCACGGTGCTCGGCGAGGGCGTCGAGGGTGGCGGCGATCCGGGCCCGGCGTTCGTCGAGCGGGACGTGCCGCCAGGCGCGGTGCCGGTCGAGGGCGGCGCGGACGGCCCGGTGCGCGGTGTCCGCGTCCAGGCGGGGCGGTCCGGCGACGGGTGTGCCGTCGACGGGGCTGGTGGCGGGCAGCACCCGGCCGTCCGCGTGCCAGCCGGCGTTCCAGAGGTTGAGGACACGGTCGTCGCGGAAGGCCTCCGGGGCGACGGCGAGGCAGCGCCGCCAGGCGTCGTCCCAGGAGGTGCCGGACTTCAGGGTGAGGGCGGGAGCCATGGGGATGCGGTCACGCCCCTTCGTCGTTGGCGTTGTCGTTGCCGTCGGCGTTGTCGTTGCCGTCGTCGTTGTCGTTGCCGTCGTCGTTGCCTTCACCGTTGTCTTCGTCGAGTACGGCGAGGGCGAGCCGCGCGGTCCCGGTCGGCGTGGCGCCCACCCGGACCCCGGCCGCCTCCAGCGCCTCCTTCTTGGCCTGGGCGGTGCCCGACGCGCCGGACACGATCGCGCCCGCGTGGCCCATCGTGCGGCCCTCGGGTGCGGTGAATCCGGCGACATAGGCGACGACGGGCTTGGTCACGTGGTCGCGGATGTAGGCCGCGGCCCGCTCCTCGGCGTCACCGCCGATCTCCCCGATGAGCACGATCAGCTCGGTGTCGGGATCGTCCTGGAAGGCGGCCAGGCAGTCGATGTGGCTGGTGCCGACGACCGGGTCGCCGCCGATGCCGACACACGTCGAGAACCCGATGTCCCGTAGTTCGTACATGAGTTGGTAGGTGAGCGTGCCGGACTTGGAGACCAGTCCGATACGGCCCGGCTTGGCGATGTCGGCCGGGATGATGCCCGCGTTGGACTGCCCGGGGGTGATCAGGCCGGGGCAGTTGGGTCCGACGACCCGGGTGCCGCGTGCCCGCGCGTACGCCGTGAAGGAGACGGAGTCGTGGACCGGGACGCCCTCGGTGATGACGACGACGAGACCGATCCCGGCGTCGGCGGCCTCGGTCACCGCCGCCTTGACGAACGCGGGCGGTACGAAGACGACACTCACATCGGCACCGGTCGACTGCATACAGTCGGCAACCGACCCGTGGACGGGTACGGCACGCTCGCCGAAGTCGACGGTACGGCCCGCCTTGCGCGGGTTGACGCCGCCGACCACGTTGGTGCCGGCGGCGAGCATGCGCCGGGTGTGCTTCATGCCCTCGCCGCCGGTCATGCCCTGGACGAGGACCTTGCTCTCCCTGGTGAGGTAAATGGCCATGGTGTCCTCCGGTGTCCTCAGCCTGCGGTGGCGAGTTCGGCGGCGCGGCGCGCGGCGCCGTCCATCGTGGTGACCTGCTGGACCAGGGGGTGGCGCAGTTCGTCGAGGATCGCGCGCCCCCGGTCCGCGTTGTTGCCGTCGAGCCGGACGACGAGCGGCCTGGTCAGCCGTACCGTGTCCAGGGCCCGCACGATGCCCTCGGCGACCGCGTCGCAGGCGGTGATGCCGCCGAAGACGTTGACGAGGACGGACCGCACGGCGGGGTCGGACAGGATGACGGCCAGTCCGTCGGCCATGACCTGCGCCGACGCTCCGCCGCCGATGTCGAGGAAGTCGGCGGGGCGGGCTCCGCAGCCGGCCACCACGTCGAGGGTGGACATGACGAGGCCGGCGCCGTTGCCGATGACGCCGACCTCGCCGTCGAGCCGGACGTAGTGCAGGCCCCGGGCCGCGGCGGCCGCCTCCAGCGGGTCGGCCGTCCCGTCCGTGTCCGCCTCCGCGGCCCAACGGGCCTGCCGGAACGCGGCGTTGTCGTCCAGGGTGACCTTTCCGTCGAGGGCGAGGATCCGCCCCTGCCGGGTGCGCACCAGCGGGTTGACCTCGACGAGCAGGGCGTCCTCGCGGACCAGGACCTGCCACAGCCGGATGAGGACGTCGGCGGTCTGCGCGGGGAGTCCGGCCGCGGCCGCGATCTCGGCGGCCTTCGCCGAGGTGACCCCCACGGCCGGGTCGACGGGGATCCGGGCGACCGCCTCGGGCCGTTCGGCGGCGACCTTCTCGATGTCCATGCCGCCCTCGGCGGAGGCGATGGCGAGGAACCGGCCGGCCGCGCGGTCCAGCACATAGGACACGTAGAACTCGGTCCCGATGTCGACGGGTTGGGCCAGCATCACCGAGCCGACCGGGTGCCCCTTGATGTCCATGCCCAGGATCTGCCGGGCCGTGAGCTCGGCCGCGGCCGGGTCGGCGGCAAGCTTCACGCCGCCCGCCTTGCCCCGTCCACCTGTCTTGACCTGGGCTTTCACCACGACCCGCCCGCCGAGCCGGCGGGCGATCTCCCGTGCCTCCTTGGGCGAGTCGGTGACCTCGGCCCTCGGCACGGGGATGCCGTGTTCCTTGAAGAGTTCCCTTGCCTGGTGTTCGTACAGGTCCATTCCGGCTCCTGTCTGAAAGTGCCGCACGCCCCCTGGACACCACCCATCGGATGCGGGATAACAAGCTTCATACAGTATTCGTCGACTGTATGCAATGTACTGCATACAGCATCCCACCCCCTACGAAGGGACAGGACTGCGCCATGCCCGACGACACGCAGGACGTGATCTCCGGCGGCCATCTCGTTGCCAAAGCCCTGAAGGCGGAGGGGGTCGACCGCATCTACACCCTGTGCGGCGGCCACATCATCGACATCTACGACGGCTGCGTCGACGAGGGCATAGAAGTCGTCGACGTACGACACGAACAGGTCGCCGCCCACGCCGCCGACGGCTACGCCCGCATCACGGGACGGCCGGGCTGCGCGGTGGTCACGGCAGGACCCGGCACCACCGACGCCGTCACCGGCGTCGCCAACGCCTTCCGCGCGGAGTCCCCGATGCTGCTGATCGGCGGTCAGGGCGCGCTCACCCAGCACAAGATGGGGTCCCTCCAGGACCTGCCGCACGTCGACATGATGACGCCGATCACCAAGTTCGCGGCGACCGTGCCCGACACGGCGCGCGCCGCCGACATGGTGTCGATGGCGTTCCGCGAGTGCTACCACGGCGCGCCCGGGCCGTCCTTCCTGGAGATCCCGCGCGACGTCCTCGACGCCAAGGTGCCGGTGTCCAGGGCCCGTATCCCCACGGCCGGCGCCTACCGCGCCTCGACGCGGTCGGCCGGCGACCCCGAGGCGGTGGAGGAGCTCGCCGACCTCCTCGTGCACGCCGAGAAACCCGCCATCCTGCTGGGCGGCCAGGTCTGGACGACCCGGGCCACGGAGGCCGCCGTCGAGCTGGTGCGCACCCTGAACATCCCCGCGTACATGAACGGCGCGGGCCGCGGCACCCTGCCGCCCGGCGACCCGCACCACTTCCAGCTCTCCCGCCGGTACGCCTTCTCCCACGCCGACGTCATCGTGATCGTCGGCACGCCCTTCGACTTCCGCATGGGCTACGGCAAGCGCCTCTCCCCCGACGCGACCGTCGTGCAGATCGACCTCGACTACCGCACCGTCGGCAAGAACCGCGACATCGACCTCGGCATCGTCGGCGACGCGGGCCTGGTCCTGAAGTCGGTGACGGAGGCGGCCTCCGGGCGGATCAACGGCGGGGCCTCGAAGCGCAAGGAGTGGCTCGACGAGCTGCGCGCCGCCGAACAGAGCGCGATCGAGAAGCGGTTGCCGCAGCTGCGCTCGGACGCCTCCCCCATCCACCCCTACCGTCTGGTGAGCGAGATCAACGACTTCCTCACCGAGGACTCGATCTACATCGGCGACGGCGGCGACATCGTCACCTTCTCCGGCCAGGTCGTCCAGCCCAAGTCGCCCGGCCACTGGATGGATCCGGGCCCGCTGGGCACCCTCGGCGTCGGCGTCCCCTTCGTCCTCGCGGCCAAGCAGGCACGGCCCGACAAGGAGGTCGTGGCGCTGTTCGGCGACGGCGCGTTCTCCCTCACCGGCTGGGACTTCGAGACCCTGGTCCGCTACGACCTGCCGTTCGTCGGGATCGTCGGCAACAACTCCTCGATGAACCAGATCCGTTACGGCCAGGCCGCCAAGTACGGCGTGGAGCGCGAGCGGGTCGGCAACACCCTCGGCGACGTCCCCTACGACCAGTTCGCCCGGATGCTGGGCGGTCACGGCGAGGAGGTGCGCGACCCCGCCGACATCGGCCCGGCGCTGCGCCGCGCCCGCGAGTCGGGCAAGCCCTCGCTGATCAACGTCTGGGTGGACCCGGACGCGTACGCCCCCGGAACCATGAACCAGACCATGTACAAGTGAGGTGAACGCCCATGACCGCCAGGGCACTCGAGGGCATTCGCGTCCTCGACATGACCCACGTCCAGTCCGGGCCCTCCGCGACCCAGCTGCTCGCCTGGCTCGGCGCCGACGTCGTGAAACTGGAGGCACCCTCCGGTGACATCACCCGCAAGCAGCTGCGCGACCTCCCGGACGTGGACTCCCTCTACTTCACGATGCTCAACTGCAACAAGCGGAGCATCACCCTCAACACCAAGACCGAGCGGGGCAAGGAGATCCTCACCGAGCTGATCCGGCGCTCGGACGTGATGGTGGAGAACTTCGGCCCGGGCGCGGTCGACCGTATGGGGTTCACCTGGGATCGCATACAGGAGATCAACCCCCGGATCGTGTATGCGTCCATCAAGGGCTTCGGGGAGGGCCCGTACACCGACTTCAAGGCGTACGAGGTCGTCGCCCAGGCCATGGGCGGGTCGATGGCGACCACCGGATTCGAGGACGGGCCACCGCTGGCGACGGGGGCGCAGATCGGCGACTCGGGCACCGGAGTGCATACAGTGGCCGGGATACTGGCGGCACTCTTCCAGCGCGAGCGGACCGGACGCGGCCAGCGGGTCAATGTCGCCATGCAGCACGCCGTGCTCAACCTGTGCCGGGTGAAGCTGCGCGACCAGCAGCGTCTCGCGCACGGGCCGCTCGCCGAGTACCCCAACGACGACTTCGGCGACGAGGTGCCCCGCTCCGGCAACGCCTCCGGCGGCGGACAGCCCGGCTGGGCGGTCAAGTGCGCGCCGGGCGGCCCCAACGACTACGTGTACGTGATCGTGCAGCCCGTCGGCTGGAAGCCGGTCACCGAGCTGATCGGCCGGCCCGAACTGGCCGACGACCCCGAGTGGGCGACGCCCGAGGCCCGGCTGCCCAAGCTGAACAAGATGTTCCAGCTGATCGAGGAGTGGTCCTCGACACTGCCCAAGTGGGAGGTGCTGGAGCGGCTCAACGCCCACAACATCCCGTGCGGGCCGATCCTGTCCACCCGGGAGATCATCGAGGACGAGTCGCTGGTCGCCAACGAGATGGTGGTCCGCGTCCCGCACCCGCAGCGCGGCGAGTTCACGACCGTCGGCAGCCCGCTGAAGCTGTCCGACTCCCCCGTCGAAGTGACCTCCTCCCCGCTGCTCGGCGAGCACAACGAGGAGATCTACGTCGGCGAACTCGGCCTCGGTGACGAGGAGTTGTCGCTGCTCAAGTCGAACGGGGTGATCTGACGTGATGGCCGAGGACCGGATCGCGCGGGTGCGCGCGCTGCTCGACGCCGTGCGGGAGCAGGGGCGCACCGCGCTCACCGCGCCGGAGGGCAAGGTGCTCGCCGACGCGTACGGGATCGCCGTACCGGGCGAGGAGCTGGCGACGGACGTCGAGGAGGCCGTGGCGTACGCGGCGCGGTTCGGCGGGCCGGTGGTGATGAAGATCGTCTCGCCGGACATCCTGCACAAGACCGACGCCGGCGGGGTCGTCGTGGGCGTCGAGGGCGCGGCGGAGGTGCGGGCCGCGTTCCACCGGATCGTGGAGAACGCGCGGGCCTACGACGCCGGAGCCCGGATCGAGGGCGTGCAGATCCAGGAGCTGCTGCCGAAGGGCCAGGAGGTCATCGTCGGGGCGGTCACCGATCCGACGTTCGGGAAGGTGGTGGCGTTCGGGCTCGGCGGGGTGCTGGTCGAGGTGCTCAAGGACGTCACCTTCCGGCTGGCGCCGGTGGACGCCGACGAGGCGCTGTCGATGCTGGACTCCATCCGGTCGGCGGAGATCCTGCGCGGGGTGCGGGGGCAGGCCGGGGTGGACCGGTGGGCGGTCGCCGAGCAGATCCGGCGGGTGTCGCAACTGGTCGCCGACTTCCCGGAGATCGCGGAGGTCGACCTCAATCCGGTGATCGCGACGCCGGAGGGGGCGGTCGCCGCCGACATCCGAGTGATCCTCAGTCGGTCGCAGCCGGTAGCCCGTCGACGGTATGCACGCGACGAGATCCTGTCGACGATGCGCCGGCTGATGCAGCCCCGCTCCGTCGCCGTCATCGGTGCCTCCAACGAGCAGGGCAAGATCGGCAACTCGGTGATGCGCAACCTCGTCGACGGCGGCTTCGCCGGCGACATCCATCCGGTGAACCCCCGGGCCGATGACATCCTGGGCCGCAAGGCGTACAAGAGTGTCACGGACGTTCCCGGTGAGGTGGATGTGGCGGTCTTCGCGATCCCCGCCAAGTTCGTGGCCTCGGCCCTGGAGGAGGTGGGACGCAAGGGGATCCCCAACGCCGTGCTCATCCCCTCCGGTTTCGCCGAGACCGGTGAACACGAACTCCAGGCGGAGATCGTGGCGATCGCCGAGCGGCACGGCGTCCGTCTGCTGGGGCCCAACATCTACGGCTACTACTCGACCTGGCACGATCTGTGCGCCACGTTCTGCACGCCGTACGACGTGAAGGGCGGGGTGGCGCTGACCTCGCAGTCGGGCGGCATCGGGATGGCGATCCTCGGGTTCGCCCGCACCACGAAGACGGGTGTGTCGGCGATCGTGGGGCTCGGCAACAAGTCGGACCTGGACGAGGACGACCTGCTGACCTGGTTCGGCGAGGACCCGCACACCCAGTGCATCGCGATGCATCTGGAGGACCTCAAGGACGGGCGCGCGTTCGTCGAGGCGGCGCGGGCGACCGTGCCGAGGAAACCGGTCGTCGTCCTGAAGGCGGGGCGTACGGCGGCGGGGGCGAAGGCGGCCGGCTCGCACACCGGGGCGCTCGCCGGCGACGACGCCGTGTACGACGACATCCTGCGGCAGGCGGGCGTGATCCGTGCGCCGGGTCTGAACGACATGCTGGAGTACGCGCGGGCGCTGCCGGTGCTGCCGGCCCCGCAGGGCGACAACGTGGTGATCATCACCGGGGCCGGCGGCAGCGGGGTGCTGCTGTCCGACGCGGTCACCGACAACGGGCTGACCCTGATGGAGATCCCGCCGGACCTGGACGCGGCGTTCCGGGAGTTCATCCCGCCGTTCGGCGCCGCGGGCAACCCGGTCGACATCACCGGGGGCGAGCCGCCGTCGACGTACGAGGCGACGATCCGGCTGGGGCTCGAGGACCCGCGCATCCACGCGCTCGTCCTCGGCTACTGGCACACGATCGTCACCCCGCCGATGGTGTTCGCGGAACTCACCGCGCGGGTGGTCGCCGAGTTCCGTGCACGCGGTATACAAAAGCCCGTCGTCGCGTCGCTCGCCGGTGACGTCGAGGTCGAGGAGGCCTGCCAGTACCTGTTCGAGCGGGGGGTGGTGGCGTACCCGTACACGACCGAGAAACCGGTTGCCGTGCTGGGTGCGAAGTACCGCTGGGCGCGGGCAGCGGGGCTGTTGGGGGGCGGTTCATGAGGTGACGCGGAGGGGGGCGGCCGGGGGGGGGGGGGGGCCCGCCCCCCCCCCCCCCCAGCCCCCCCCCCCCCCCCAACAAAAAGAAGGGGGGGGGGGGCCCAAAAAAAAAAAAAAAGGGGGGAT
>NZ_JBEXXK010000027.1:0-148895 GCF_040630405.1 Streptomyces sp. NPDC005811 | reverse complement strand
GCCGGCCGCCGTGCAGCAGCGGACCCCACAGCTCCCACACCGAGAAGTCGAACGCGTAGGAATGGAACAGCGTCCACACATCGCCGGGACCGAACTCGAACCACTGCCTCGTCGCCCCGAACAGCCGCACCACATTCGTGTGCGGAACCACCACACCCTTCGGCCGCCCCGTCGAACCCGACGTGTAGATCACATACGCGGGGTGTTCCGGAGCCGGGCCGACCTTCGGGTTCGTCTCCGGGAGACCGCCCGTGTCGAAAGCCGCCAGGTCGTCGACCACCAGCACCGGCCGGGCATCCCCGACCATGAACTCCCGCCGCGCGGCCGGGTAATCAGGGTCCAGCGGCAGATAGGCGGCCCCTGCCTTCAGCACCGCGAGCACCGCCACCACCAGCTCCGCCGACCGCGGCAACGCCAACGCGACGACATCCTCCGCACCCACACCCCGCCCCACCAACGCGTGCGCCAGACGGTTCGCCCGCCGATTCAACTCCCCGTACGACAGACGGACCTCACCCCACACGACGGCCACCGCATCCGGCGTCTCCCGCACCCGCGCCTCGAACAACCCCACCAGGGTGTCCGTCACCGGCACGGGCACGGCCGTCGGCAGCAGGGACGCGCGCTCGGTGTCGGCGAGGACGTCGATGCGGCTCAGACGGCGGGCCGGGTCGGTGGCGGCCGTGTCCAGGAGGCGGGCCCAGCGCGCGATGATCGTCCGGACCGTTCCGGCGTCGAAGAGGTCGGTGCTGTACTCCACCGTGCCGGTGAGGCCGGCCGGGGTGCCGTCGGGGGCGGTGCGTTCGGCGAGGTTGAAGGTGAGGTCGCACTTGGCGGTGCCGGTGGGGACCAGGCCCGTGGTGACGTGCAGACCGGGCAGGTCGAACTCGCCGAGGGGGGCGTTCTGGAGGGCGAGCATCGTCTGGAAGAGGGGGTGATGGGCGAGGGAGCGGGTCGGGTTGAGCTCCTCCACCAGGTGCTCGAAGGGCAGGTCCTGGTGGGCGTAGGCGGCGAGGGCGCCGCGGCGGACGCGGTCGAGGAGTTCGGTGAAGGAGGGGTCGCCGGTCAGGTCGGTGCGCAGGACGAGGGTGTTGACGAAGAAGCCGACCAGGTCGTCGGCCGCCTCGTCGGTGCGGCCGGCCACCGGGGCGCCCAGCGGGATGTCGGTGCCGGCGCCGAGCTTGCCGAGGAGGGCGGCGAGGCCGGCCTGGAGGACCATGAAGAGGCTGGCGCCGTGGGCGCGGGCCAGGTCGCTCAGGCGGCGGTGCAGTGCGGCGTCGAGGTGCAGGGGCAGCTGGGCGCCGCGGTGGGTGGTGGCGGCCGGGCGCGGGCGGTCGAAGGGCAGGTCGAGGCGTTCCGGCAGCCCGGACAGGTGCCCGGCCCAGAAGGCGAGTTGGCGGGCGGACAGGCTGTCGGGGTCGGTGCTCTCGCCGAGGAGCCGGTCCTGCCAGAGGGTGTAGTCGGCGTACTGCACGGGCAGCGGCCGCCACCGGGGCGCCTCGCCCCGGTGGCGGGCCGCGTAGGCGCGGGTGACGTCGGCGGCCAGCGGGCCGAGGGACCAGCCGTCGCCGACGATGTGGTGGACCACCAGCAGCAGCACGTGCTCGTCGGGCGTGAGCGCGAACAGCTCGGCGTGGACGGGGGGTTCGGCCGCGAGGTCGAAGGGGCGGCGGGCGGCGGCGGTGAGCCGGTCGGGCAGGGCGGCCTCGGTGGTGTCGGTGACCGGCAGCCGGGGTGCGGCCTGTTCCGGGGGCAGGATCCGCTGGACGGGCACCCCGCGCTCGTCGGGGAAGACTGTGCGCAGGCTCTCGTGGCGGGCGACGACGTCCCGCAGGGCCGCTTCCAGGGCCGCGCGGTCGAGGGTTCCGGACAGGCGCAGGGCGAGCGGGATGTGGTAGGTCGCGCCGGTGCCCTCGACGCGCTGGAGGAACCAGAGCCTGCGCTGGGCGGAGGACAGGGGGACGGCGTCGGGGCGCGGGTGCGGGCGCAGCGCGGGCCGGGCGGTGTCCGGGGTCGCGGCGTCCAGGGCTGCGGCGATCCCGGCGGGTGTGGGGGCGTCGAAGAGGTCGCCGAGGCGCGGGGCGGCGCCGAGGCCGGTGCGGATGCGGGCGAGGAGGCGCAGGGCGAGCAGGGAGTGCCCGCCGAGGGCGAAGAAGTCGTCGTCGGCGGCGACCCGGGGCACGCCGAGGACGTCGGCGAAGAGGCCGCAGAGGAGTTCCTCGCGGGGGGTGCGCGGGGCGCGGCGGCCCGGCGGGGTGGTGGGGGCGGGGGCGGGGAGGGCCCGCCGGTCGAGTTTCCCGGACGGGGTGAGGGGGAGCGCGTCGAGGGTGACGAAGGCGGCCGGGACCATGTGGTCGGGGAGCCGGTCGCGCAGATGGGCGCGCAGGTCCTCCGGGCGGGGTTCGGTGCCGGGGGCGGGGACGACGTAGGCGACGAGGCGGGTCGGGTGGCCGTCGTCGGCGCGGGCGAGGACCGTGCTGCGCGCCACCGCCGGGTGGGTGCCCAACTGGGCCTCGATCTCGGCGGGTTCGACGCGGAAGCCGCGGATCTTGACCTGGTCGTCGGCCCGGCCGAGGTAGGCGACGCCGCCCTCTCGGGTGCGGCGGACGAGGTCGCCGGTGCGGTACATGCGGGTGCCGGGCGGGCCGTAGGGGTCGGCGGTGAACCGTTCGGCGGTCAGGGCGGGGCGGCCGAGGTAGCCGCGGGCCAGGCCGCCGCCCGCGAGGTACAGCTCGCCGGGGGCTCCGTCGGGCACCGGTTGCAGGGCGCTGTCGAGGATGTGGGCGCGGATGCCGGTGACGGGGTGTCCGATCGCGGGGCGCTCGGTGGCGTCGAGGTCCGCGGTGAGCGCGTCGACGGTGCATTCGGTGGGGCCGTAGAAGTTGTGGACGCGTACGCCGTCGGCGGCGCGCAGCTCCCGCCACAGGTCCTCGGGCACGGCCTCCCCGCCCGCGACGATCACGGAGGGCCGGGGACGGCCGGGGGCGAGGAGGCCGTGGTCGAGGAGGACCCGCAGATAGGAGGGGGTGGCGTTGACGAGGTCGAGGCGGTGGCGGGCGAGGTGGGCGAGGAAGGCGTCCGGGTCGGTCCAGGTGGCGTGGTCGAGGACGTGCAGCTCGTGGCCGCCGAAGAGACAGCCGAGCTGGTCCCAGGAGGCGTCGAAGGAGAGGGAGGTGGTGAGGGCCACCCGCGTCCGGGGTGCCCGGTGGAGCGTGCGGAGCTGATGGTGGATCAGGTTGGTGACGGCCGCGTGCGGGGTGAGGACACCCTTGGGGCGGCCGGTGGAGCCCGAGGTGTGGATGACGTACGCCGGATGGCGGGGGTCGCGCGGCGCGGACGGGGCGGTGGCCGGGAGGGCGGCGGCGTCGAGGGCGTGGAGCAGGACGACGTCGGTGTGCCGGGGCAGCCGGGGCCGGGTGGCCGTGTCGGTGAGGGTGACGACGGGGCGGGTGTCGTCGAGGAGGGCGGCCAGGCGGGCGCGGGGGTGGTCCGGGTCGAGGGGGACGTAGGCCGCGCCGGTCTTGAGGACCGCGAGCACGGCCGTGACCAGGGCGGCGGAGCGCGGCAGCGCGAGGGCGACGAGGCGCTCGGGGGCGGCGCCGTGCGCGGTGAGGAGGCCGGCGATCCGGTTCGCGCGGGCGTCGAGGGCCGCGTAGGTGAGGGTGGCGTCGGGTGCGACGACGGCGACGGCGTCCGGGGTGCGGCGGGCCTGCTCCTCGAAGAGGTCGGCGAGATGGGCGGCGGGGGCCGCGGGCGCCCCGGGCCGCGCGTCGGGCCTCGGGAGGGGGACGCGGCCGACGGGGCGGTCGTCGTCGGTGCGGGCGAGGCTCTCCAGGAGGGTGGTGAGGCCTTCGCGGTGGGCCTGTCGCTCGTCCTCGTCCCAGGCGTCGGCGGCCGCCTGGAGCGCCAGGTGCGGGCCGGTGCCGTCATGGCGGTCCAGCGCCCAGACGGCGAGTTCGGTGGCGGGGCCCTCGGCGAGGCTGTGCGCGGTGGCGGGCACTCCGGCGAAGCCGAGGCCGCTCTCGAAGGACATGATGTTGACGACGGCGGAGTACACCGAGCCGGAGTCGCCGGACAGGCCGAGGTCACGGTGCATGTCCTCGCCCCGGTGGCGCTGGTGCCGGAGCGCGGCCCGCACCTCGGCGTCCGCCTGCGCGACGAGCGCGGACCAGGGCGTGCCGGGGCGTACGGTCAGCCGCAGCGGCACCATGTTGGACATCGCGGCCGGGGTCGCCGAGCACACCGGGTCGGTGCGGTCGCGGCCGGTGACGGGGAGGCCGAGGAGGAGGTCCTGGGCGCCGGTGCGGCGGTGGACGTACAGCGCGGTGGCGGCGATCAGCACACGGGACCAGCGGGTCCCGGCGCGCGCGGCGAGGGTGTGCAGGGCGGGGCGTACGCGGTCGGCGGGCAGCGGGGTGTGCCGGGGGCCTGCGGTGAGCCGGCCGGCGGAGCGGCCGATGCGGGCGGGTTCGGGGAGGTCGGCGAGGCGCCCGGTCCAGTACGCGCGGTCCTCCTCGTGGCGGGGGGAGGTGCGGTGGGCGGCGTCGGCGTCGACGACGGCGCGCAGGGAGGGGAACGGCGTCGGGTCCGGCGTACGCCCCTCGGCCAGGGCGGTGTGGACGGCGGCGACGCGGCGGGCGACGAGGGCGTAGCCGAGGCCGTCGGCGACCAGGTGGTGGTAGCTGTGGTACCAGAGATGGTGGTCGTCGGCGATCTTGATGAGGGCCTGGCTGAAGAGGCGGTCGCGGGTGAGGTCGAGGGGGCGCAGCCGGTCGGCGGTCATCCAGTCCGCGGCGGCGGCGCGCGGGGTGTCGTGGCCGCTGAGGTCGAGCAGGAGGGGTGCCCACTCCCCGGGATCGCGCCGGAGCTGGCGGGGGCCGTCGTCGGTGTCGGCGAACCCCACGTGCAGGGCCTCGTTCTCGGCGACGACCCGGCACAGCGCGGTGCGCAGGAGGTCGGTGTCCAGGGGCCCGGCGATGTCGAGGTACTCGCCGATGCGGTACGCCGGGATGACCCCGTCGGTGCGCTGTTCGGCGAGCCACAGTTCGCGCTGAGCCGCCGTCAGGGGCAGGGCGACGTCATCGCGAGCAGACATGGGGGTACCTCCAGGGGTGCCGTGGGGGAGCTGTGGCTGCCGGGGACGGGGGAGAGACGGGGCGGCGGTGGGGGCGGGGTGGTGTTCGGGAGGGGGAGGTGGTGCGGGGGCGCGGCGGTCGGGGCCCGGAGGGCGGCTTCATCCGTGGGGGCGGTGCGGGTGCGGGGGGGGAGCGGTGGGCCTGCCCCGATCGAGCCGATCCCGCCGCGCCGTGCCGTCCGTGTCCGGGCGCCGGCGGGCGGCGCCGCCCGGTGGACCGCAGGCCCGGCGTGGACTGCCGGCCCAGGGCCCCGGCCCGGCCGACCGGCCTCGGGCGCCGGACCGATGACGTCCGGCCCGGGGACCTGTTCGCCTTGTCGGCCCTCTCGGCCCTGCGTCGTACGTCGTACGTCGTCTCAGGGACCGCGTCGGCCGGTGCCCCGCAGGGTCACGCCGCCTTCTCCCCCGCCTGAAGGTGCCACAGGGAGGCGTAGAGGCCGTTCCGGGCGAGGAGTTCGGTGTGGGTGCCCTGTTCGGCGACCAGGCCGCCCCGGTCGAGGACGTGGATCCAGTGGGCGTCGCGGATGGTCGACAACCGGTGGGCGATGATGATCAGGGTGCGGTTCTCGGCGAAGGCGCGCAGGGTGCGCTGGATCGCGGCCTCGGTCTCGTTGTCCACGGCGGAGGTGGCCTCGTCGAGGACGACGACGGGCGGGTCCTTGAGGATGGCGCGGGCCAGCGCGAGGCGCTGCCGCTGGCCGCCGGACAGGGCCGCGCCGCGTTCCCCGATGAGGGTGTCGTAGCCGTCGGGCAGGGCCTCGATGAAGGGGTGGGCCTCGGCCATGCGGGCGGCCCGCTCCAGCTGGGCGTCGGTGGCGTCGAAGCTGCCGTAGCGGATGTTGTCGGCGACGCTCCCGTCGAAGAGGAACGGGTCCTGGGCGACGAAGCCGACGGAGCTGCGCAGTCCGTGCCGGGACAGGTCGCGTACGTCGCGGCCGTCGAGGAGGACCCGGCCGGAGTCGGTGTCCTGGAAGCGCATGAGGAGTCTGGCGATGGTGGTCTTGCCGGAGCCGGTGGGGCCGACGATGCCGGTGACGCGGCCCGGTGCGATGCGCAGGGAGAGGTCCTTCAGGACGGGCGGGCGGCCGGGGTAGGCGAAGGTGACGCGGTCGAGGGTGACGGCGCCCTTGACGTCGTCGCGGTCGACGGGGTGGTCGGGTCCCGCGGGTTCGGTGGGCAGGGTGTGCAGGTGCCGTACGCGGTCGTGGGCGGCGAGGGTGCGCTGGTACTGGTCGACGATGCCGCCGAGCCGGGTGAGCCGGAGCAGGACCTGCTGGGGCAGTCCGATGAGGGGGCTGAACACCTCGAAGGGGAGGGTGCCGTTGAGGACGGAGCGGCCGCCGAGGAGGAGGGTGCCGGTCATGGAGGCGGTGGTGACGGCGCGGACGGTCTCGGCGTGGCGGACCGTGGAGCGGTCGGTGCGCCCGTGGCTCTCGCGGCACACCTCGCCGAGGTCGTGGACGCGGGCGGCCTCGTACTCCTCGGTGCAGAAGCTCTTGACGGTGGCGCCGGCCTCCAGGCTGTTGACGAGCCGGCTGTGGAGGGTGGCCCGGTGCTCGCTGGAGACGGCGTAGTCGGCGGCGACGCGGTCGTGGTAGTGGAACGACAGCCAGGCCACGACCGGCATCGGCAGGAAGGCGATCCAGGCGATCTGGGGTGCGAGGAGGAGGAACGCGGGGACCAGGACCAGGAAGCTGGTGGCGAGTTGGACCACGTCGTTGGCGGAGGTGGCGAAGAACGCGCCGAGCTGGGCGACCTCCTCGGTGAGGACGCCCGCGACCCGGGTGGTGCGTTCGCCCTCCAGGTGGCGCAGTTCGAGTCGCTGCACCTGGGTGTAGGTGGCGCCCCGCCAGTCCTGCTGTACGGACTGGCCGAGCTTGCGCCATGCGACGCCCGCCGCGTAGGAGAGCGCGGCGACGGCGGCGCAGGCCACGGCGGCCGCCCCGGCGAGGAACCACAACTGGGCGGAGGCGGTGGTCAGTCCGAGGGCGAGCAGGGGGGCCGCCTGGCCCTTGATGAGGACGAGCGCGATCCAGCCGAGGAAGAGGCCGAGGGCGACCTCGGTGAGCTGGCACAGCGCCGACAGGGCGGAGGCGAGACAGAGCCGGGGCCGGTGCGGTCCGACGATGTCGAGGAGGGTGCGCAGGGACGAGGCGGGGCGCGGGGGTGAGGTCGCGTCGGCGGGCGGGGCGGCGCCGGTGGCCGCGGTGGTGACGGCCCGGCGGACGACGAGGGCGGTGGCGGTGACGACGGCGCCGAGGACGGCGAGGGGTCTGCGCAGCAGCTTGCCGGGGCCGAGGGCGAGCGCGGCCACGGTGGCGCCGCCGGCGAGCGCGAGCGTGCGGCCCGGGCCGTTCCGGGTGGGTGCCGCGGCCGATTCCGCCGTCCGGGTCACCGGTGCCGATTTCCCCTCGGACCGGGGGCGGGCACAGCGGAGAACGGCCGTCAGGGAATTCCTGAGGGCGGCGCCGATCTCGGCGGTTCCCAGGGCCGGGTCATGGAGGACCAGAACGCCTCCGGTGACCTCGCTGACGCGCGCCGTTCTGATGCCGGGAGTTTTCTCCAGCACGTCGGCGAATACGCTCGCGAGATGTCTTTTCCCCGCCATTTCGGGAATCTTCCAGCGCTGCCGCCCGGGAACGGCGGAGCACATTGTCACCAGCATGGTCATCGTCAGCGGATCCCCGTGGTCTTTCCGTGGAACGGGTACGGCGTGGGTGTTTCAGTGCGCCTTGCCGGTGGCGACCGCGGGCGGGCGCTTGGCCGGGGCCTTGTGGTGCCCGTCGGACGCGGGGGCCTTCGTGTCCGTGGGGGCCGGTTCGGTCCCGCGGGTGCCGTCACCGCCCGCCATCTGCGCGGCCACGACCTCGGCGGTGACCTCGGCGGCGAGGTCCTGGAGTCCCTCACTGGCCTCGTGGGCGGCGCGCCTGACTTCGAGGACGAGTCCGACGGAGGTCTTCACCAGTCCGCGCATCAGGGGTTTGACGACTCTTTTGGCGAGAGGTGCGGCGATGAGTCCGATCAGGAATGGGGGAACCACAGGCGGCATGACGCGCACCCTTTCTGTTCTTTCCTCTTCAATTGTTCGCGTCTCACTATTTCCGGAACCGGCCGCCGGGGCCATTTCCTCCGGCATACGCGAACCGCCTCAGGTTATCGGAGGCGGCGGCTCCGGATCCAAGCCGAGACCTGGGCTGTCACCCGTACGGGTAAGCAAGGGGCGGAAAAACATCGGGTTCCGGCCAGCCGGGCCGAAACGCCGGACTCCAGCTTTCCCATGCATTTCACAGAGCGTGCACCGTACACGCGCCTCGGAAAAAGCCCCCTTCGAACGAGCGGACTCCACCCCGCACCGCCGAAAGCATTGACGCGGACATGCGGCCCCCTTATGTTCTGGGCCGAAGTTACGAACTACGTTCGAAATTACGGACAAGGGACGGTCCTGTATGCCTCGGATGTTTCGTCGACGCCCCGGTTCGCCCGCGAAGCGCCGCCGCAGATCCCTGCTCGTCTGCGTGCTGACGCTGCTGGTGGCCCTGGTGGCGGCGACCCAGCCGGTGTCCGCGGCGGACGGCCGCCCGTACACCAACCCGCTGAAGTCGTCCAAGGGGGCCGACCCCTGGCTGGAGTACTACGACGGCAACTACTACCTGATCACCACGACGTTCACCGGCATCCTCGGCATCCGCAAGTCGCCGACCCTGGCCGGCCTGGCCACCGCGCCCAATGTGCAGGTGTGGTCGGACACCACGTCCACCCGCAACACCAACATCTGGGCACCTGAGCTCCACCAGTTCAACGGCCACTGGTACCTCTACTACTCGGCCGGGCCGAGCGGTGTCTCCTGCTGCGACTCCCAGCGCACCCATGTCCTGGAGAGCGCCGGCACCGATCCGCTGGGCCCGTACACCTACAAGGGGTCGCTCACCGGCTCCAACCTCACACCGGGCGGCTGGCTGATCGACGCCACCGTGCTCCAGGCGAACAGCAAGCTGTACCTGGTCGGCAGCGGGTTCATCAACGGCAGCAAGCAGAGCCTGGTCATCGCGCCGATGAGCAACCCGTACACGCTCTCCAGCGACAGCTTCACGATCATCTCCAGCCCCACGCTGAGCTGGGAGACCTCGGGCGCGGCGGTGAACGAGGGCCCCGAGCCGCTCTATCACGACGGCCGGACGTTCCTGACGTTCTCGGCGAGCTACTGCACCACGGCCGACTACAAGCTGGGGCTGCTGGAGCTGACCGGCTCCGATCCGCTCAGTCCGTCCTCGTGGACGAAGACGCAGTCGCCGGTCTTCCAGCGCAGTGATGCCAACGGGGTGTACGGCCCCGGGCACAACGGCTTCTTCAGCTCGCCGGACGGCACCGAGAACTGGATCGTCTACCACGCCAACTCCTCCAGCAGCGGCGGCTGCGGCAACGGGCGCACGACCCGGGCGCAGAAGTTCACCTGGAACGCCGACGGCACCCCGAACTTCGGCACCCCGGTCGCCCTCGGCACCTCGCTGCCCGGCCCGTCCGGCGAGACGGCGACGACCCCGACCGCGTACACCCTGGTCAACCGCAACAGCGGCAAGTGCCTGGACGTCGACGGCGGTGGCACGGCCGACGGCACGAACATCTTCCAGTGGACCTGCAACGGCGGGACCAACCAGAAATGGAAGATCGAGGACCTGGGCGACGACACCAACCGGCTGGTCAACGTGGCCACCGGCAAGGTCGCCGACATCGCCGACTGCGCGAGCGCGGACGGCACCGACATCCGGCAGTGGTCGTGGCTGAACAACAAGTGCCAGCGCTTCCGGCTGGTGTTCACCGCCACCGGTGACTACGTCCGGATCGTCAACGAGTCCACCGGCAAGGTCGCCGACGTCGCGAACTGCGGTACCGCGAACGGCACCGACGTACGCCAGTGGACCTGGCTGGACAACACCTGCCAGCAGTGGCGCCTCGTGCCCACCACCTGATCCCCGCAACCCCCTCCCTCAGGAGAACTCCCTTGAGACGCAACGCCGTACGGCTGCTCCTGGCCGTCCTCGTCGCCCTCGCGGCCGTCCTCACCGGCGTGGGCTCCCCCGCCCAGGCCGCCGTACCGGAATCCCCCGCCGTGACCTACACCAACCCGATCGCCGCCCAGCGCGCCGACCCGCACATCTTCAAGCACACCGACGGCTACTACTACTTCACCGCCACCGTCCCGGAGTACGACCGGATCGTGCTGCGCCGGGCGACGACCATCCAGGGCCTGTCGACGGCCTCCGAGGTCACCATCTGGACCAAGCACTCCAGCGGGATCATGGGCGCGCACATCTGGGCGCCGGAGATCCACTTCATCGACGGCAAGTGGTACGTGTACTTCGCGGCCGGGTCGACCTCCGACGTGTGGGCGATCCGGATGTACGTCCTCGAAGGCACCGGTGCCAATCCGCTGACCGCGACCTGGACCGAGAAGGGCCAGATCACGACCACCTGGGAGAGCTTCTCCCTGGACGCCACCACGTTCGTGGTCAACGGCGTCCGCTATCTCGCCTGGGCACAGCACAACCCGTCCGAGGACAACAACACCAGCCTGTTCATCGCGAAGATGTCCAACCCCTGGACGATCTCCGGGACTCCGACGGAGATCTCGCAGCCGACGCTGTCCTGGGAGACGGTGGGCTACAAGGTCAATGAGGGGCCGGCGCTGATCCAGCACGGCGACAAGGTGTTCCTGACCTACTCGGCGAGCGCCACGGACGCCAACTACTGCCTGGGGATGCTGACCGCGTCCGCGACGGCGGACCTGACCAGCGCGGCGTCCTGGACGAAGGGATCGTCGCCGGTGTTCGCGTCGAGCGCGGCGACCTCGCAGTACGGGCCGGGGCACAACTCCTTCACCGTGTCCGAGGACGGCAAGTCGGACATCCTCGTCTACCACGACCGCAGCTACAAGGACATCTCCGGTGACCCGCTGAACGACCCCAACCGGCGGACCCGGGTGCAGAAGGTGTACTGGAAGGCCGACGGCACGCCGGACTTCGGCATCCCGGTGGCCGACGGGGTCACCCCGCAGCGGTTCTCCTCCTACAACTACCCGGACCGTTTCATCCGGCACTGGGAGTACCGGGGGAAGATCGAGGCGAACGTCAGCCCGCTCGCGGACTCGCAGTTCCGGGTCGTGACGGGGCTGGCCGGCACCGGCACGGTGTCGCTGGAGTCCGCCAACTTCCCCGGCTACTACCTGCGGCACAAGAACTTCGAGGTGTGGGTGGAGAAGAACGACGGCACCTCGGCCTTCGCCTCCGACGCCAGCTTCTACCAGCGGTCCGGGCTCGCCGACTCCGCGGGAGTCTCGTACGAGTCCTCCAACTACGCGGGCCGCTACATCCGGCACTACAACTACCTGCTGTACGTGCAGACCCCGAGCACCACGACGGACAAGGGGGACGCCACCTTCTACGCCCAGTGAGGGTCGCCCGCACGGCATGACACCGAGACTATACATAGAGTGTATACACCCTATGTATAGTCTCGGCATGCCTTCTCTGACCAGGAAGATGAAGAAAACGGGGGCCGGGTTGCGTGCCGTCGCCGTCTCGGCGGCGGCCGCCTGCCTGGCGGTCACGCTCACCGGCTGCGGCGGCTTGGAGACCACCGCCCCCAGCGCCGCCCGCGCCCGCCCGGCGGCCACCGAGCAGGCGGCGGCCCGGCTGGGTGCCGTCGACTGCCGCGAGGTGAAGTGCATCGCGCTCACCTTCGACGCGGGCCCCAGCGAGCATTCGGCCCGGCTGCTCGACATCCTCGAGGAGAAACAGGTCCACGCGACCTTCTTCCTCCTGGGGAAGCGGCACATCGAGAAGTACCCGGACCTCGTACGGCGCATGGCCGCCGAGGGGCACGAGGTGGCCAGCCACACCTGGGACCACAAGATACTCACGCAGATCGAGCCGGACGAGATACGCGAGGAACTCCGGCGCCCCGACGACGCGATAGAGCGCCTCACCGGCCGCCGGCCCACGCTCATGCGCCCGCCGCAGGGCCGCACGAACGAGACCGTGCACGAGATCAGCCGCGAGGAGGGCCTCGCCGAGGTCCTGTGGACGGTGACCGCCAAGGACTACCGGACGACGGACTCCGCGCTCATCACCGAGCGCGTCCTCGCCCAGGCCGACCGGGACGGCATCATCCTGCTGCACGACCTCTACGACGGGACCGTCCCGGCCGTGCCCGGCATCATCGACGCCCTGAAGGAACGGGGTTTCGTGTTCGTCACCGTGCCCCAGCTGCTGGCTCCGGGCAAGGCCGAGCCGGGGAAGGTCTACCGCTGACCCTCACCAGATCAGGTGCAGCTCCTGCGGGGAGCGGTGGATCAGCGTCGGACGCATGACGACGGGGCGGTCCGGGTCGAGCCGCAGGCCCGGCAGTCGACGCGTCAACTCGGTCAGCGTCAGGCGGAGTTGTTCACGGGCCAGCTGGGCGCCGGGGCAGGTGTGCGGGCCGTGACCGAAGGCGAGGTGGCGGCCGGGCGGGCGGGTGATGTCGAACGCGTCCGGCCGCGGATGCCGCGCCCCGTCCCGGCCCGTCGCGCCGAAGGCGACGAACAGGGAGGCCCCGGCGGGAAGTTCGGTGCCGGCGAGAGTGAGCGGGCGGGTGGTGACCCGGCGGAAGCCCTGGAGCGCGGTGTCGTAGCGGGCGGCCTCCTCGACGGCCGCGGGGATCCGCTCCGGCTCCGCGCACAGCAGGTCCCACTGGGCGGGGTGCCGCAGCAGGTGCAGCACGCCGGTCCCGATCAGCGCGGTGGTGGTCAAGTGGCCGGCGATCACCAGGTTCTGGAGGTGGGAGACCACCTCGTGCCGTTCGTCCAGGGTGAGTTCGCCCGGTGCGGCTGCCACCGACGCGACGATCTCCGAGCACAGGTCGGGACGGGGATCGGCGTGCCGCTCCCGGGCGCACCGGTCCAGGACGCGCTGCCCGGCGACCGTGTCCTCGGCGGCGGCGATCTGCTCCTTCTCCGTCAGGGGCCGGAACAGCAGCTCCTCCGCCCGGTGACCGCCGTGCACGACGGCCGGCACATCGGCCGGGTCGAGCCCGACGATCCGCCCCACGACCTCACCGGGCAGCCGGCGCGCGAACGCGGCCATCAGCTCCACCCGCCCGGCCCCGGCGAACTCCTCGACCAGGGCGGCGGCGCGCTCCGCGGCGTACGGCAGGACGGCGGCGACCCGTGCGGGGGACAGACCGCGGACGAGGGGCGCGCGCAGCCGCTGGTGCTCCTCGCCGTCGGTGCCGACGACCACCGGCCGGCCGCCGAAACCGGTGCCGAGCACCGCGAGCGCGGCCGGCGAGGGCATCACGTCGGGGCGCAGCGCCCCCGCCGACGAGAAGTCCTCGGGCCTGCGCAGCACTTCGCGTACGTCGTGATCGCGGGCGACCAGCCAGGCGTCCAGCTCGGGCACGTGGAGCAGGCCCTCGGCCGCCCGGGCCCGTCCGTAGAGCGGGTAGGGGTCCCGCTGCAAGTCGTCCAGTGCGCCGAGCCCTGTGCGGTCCACGTGACGTCCTCCCGTGCCGGGGGTGGTGGTGCGGGGTGCGTGCGAGGTCGGCCCTCATGGTGCCGTACGGGCGTACGGCCCGACAGGGGGCGGCGCGGACTGCCTACGATCGTCGGGTGACCCTCTTCCAGCTCGAACGCACCACGCCGCTCCCCGTCGCGGAGGCCTGGCGCCGGCTCACCGAGTGGCGGCGGCACGGCGAGGTGGTCCCGCTCACCCGCGTCACCGTGGCCACTCCCCCACCAACCGGCGAGGGCACGGTGATCGTGGCCCGCACCGGTCTCGGCCCGCTGTCCTTCGACGACCGGATGGAGGTCACCGAGTGGCACCCGCCGTCCGTCGACGGGCCGGGCCGGTGCCGGCTCGTCAAACGCGGCCGGGTGGTCCGGGGCTGGGCCGAGATCGAGGTACGACCGACCCCGGACGGCCCGACCCGCGTCCTCTGGCGCGAGGACCTCACCGTCCGCTCCCTGCCCTCCCTTTTCGACCCACTGCTACGGACGGCGGGCCACCGCATGTTCGGCCGAGCGGTGGACGGGCTGCTGCGGCGGGCTTGATGGGGCAGGCGTGAGACCGGAGGCGGAGGGACCGGAGGTGGAGGAACCGGGGATGGAGGGACCGGGGATGGAGGGACCGGGGATGGAGGGCCACGCTTGCAGGGCCGCGTGTGAGGGAGCGGGGGTGGAGGGCCGACCGGAATGGGCCAGCGCGCACAGCACAGCGCGCGCAAGACCGGGACTGAAAGGCCACGCACGCACGGCCACACGCCAAAGACCGGGTACGCAGGGCCGACCCGAAAGAGCCACCCGCACAGCACAGCGCGCGCAGGGCCGGGGGTCAGGGGGCGCATGGGAAGGCCCCGCGTGCAGCACCGCCCGTGCAGCGCCGAGTCGGCAGGGCCGAGCGGATGGGACCGCGTGTGCAGGGCCACGCGTGAGGAGCCACCCCTGAGGAGCCACGCGTGAAGGGCCGGGCATGAGCGGCCAAGCACAAGGGGCCGAGCAGAAGGGCCTGGCACGAAGGGCCGCGCACGAAGGACCGGCGCGAAAGGCCGCGCTTGAGGAGCCGCGCGTGGAGGGCCGAGGCGGTCAGGCCACCGAGCTGATGTGGGCCGTCCGGCGGGTGGGGTGGTCGTGGTGGATGGGGGTGTGGGCGCCGGTGAGGGGGACTCCGGTGCCGCCGCGGCGGGCGGCGACGATCTCGGCGGCGATCGACAGGGCCGTCTCCTCGGGGGTGCGGGCGCCCAGGTCGAGGCCGATGGGTGAGCGGAGCCGGGCCAGCTCCAGTTCCGTGACGCCCACGTCGCGCAGGCGTTCGTTGCGGTCGAGGTGGGTGCGGCGGGAGCCCATCGCGCCGACGTAGGCCACGGGCAGCCGCAGGGCCAGCCGGAGCAGGGGGACGTCGAACTTGGCGTCGTGGGTCAGCACGCACAGGACCGTCCTGGCGTCCACCTCCGTGCGCTCCAGATACCGGTGCGGCCAGTCGACGACGATCTCGTCGGCCTCGGGGAAGCGGGCCCGGGTGGCGAAGACGGGGCGGGCGTCGCACACCGTGACGTGGTGGCCGAGGAACTTGCCGACCCGGACGAGCGCCGAGGCGAAGTCGATCGCGCCGAACACGATCATCCGGGGCGGCGGCACCGAGGACTCCACGAGGACGGTGAGGGGGACGCCGCAGCGGGAGCCCTGGGCGCCGATCTCCACGGTGCCGGTACGGCCGGCGTCGAGGAGGGCGCCTGCCTCGGCGGCCACCGTGCGGTCCAGTTCGGGACGGCCGCCGAGACCGCCGTCGTGCCCGCCCTCGTAGCGTCCGTCGGGGTGGACGAGGAGCGCGCGGCCCACGAGGTCCGCCGGGCCGTTGACGATCCGGGCCAGCGCCGCCGTGCCGCCGGCCGCGGCGACGGCGAGCGCGGCCGCGGCCACCGCGCGGACCGGGTCGCCGGCCCGCACCGGGGTGACCAGGACGTCGATGACGCCGCCGCAGGTGAGGCCCACGGCGAAGGCGTCGTCGTCGCTGTAGCCGAAGCGTTCGAGGACCGTCCGGCCGTCGGTGAGGGCCTCGCGGCACAGGTCGTACACCGCGCCCTCCACACAGCCCCCGGAGACGGAGCCGATCGCCGTGCCGTCGGTGTCCACCGCGAGGGCGGCGCCGGGCCTGCGGGGCGCGCTGCCGCCGACGGCCACCACGGTGGCGACGGCGAAGTCACGTCCCTCCTCGACCCACCGGTCGAGTTCCTCGGCGATGTCCAGCATGTCCTGTCTCCTTGGCGGTCGGGGTGGGGAGGGTGCGGCGACGGCCGGCTAGCGCACGCCCAGCCAGTCCTCAAAGGGATGGAGGGCGAAATAGAGCAGGAAGATGCCTGTGAGGCCCCACAGAAACGCACCGATCTCCCGCGCCCTGCCCTGAGCCGCCTTCACGGCCGTGTGGGAGACGACGCCGGCGGCCACGCCCGCGGTGATCGAGTACGTGAACGGCATCAGGACGACGGTGAGGAACACCGGGATCGCCGTGGCCCGGTCGGCCCAGTCGACGTGGCGGGCGTTCCTCAGCATCATCGCGCCGATGACCACGAGCGCGGCGGAGGCGACCTCCTGCGGGACGATCGCCGTCAGCGGGGTGAGGAAGAGGCAGGCCGCGAAGAACAGGCCGGTGACGACCGAGGCGAGGCCCGTGCGGGCGCCCTCGCCGACGCCGGTCGCCGACTCGATGAACACGGTCTGCCCCGAGCCGCCCGCCACCCCGCCGATCGCGCCGCCGGCGCCGTCGACGAGCAGCGCCCTCGACAGGCCCGGCATCCGGCCCTCGGCGTCGGCCAGTCCGGCCTCCGTGCCGACGCCGATGACGGTGGCCATCGCGTCGAAGAAGCCCGCGAGGACCAGGGTGAACACGATCATGCCGACGGTCAGCGCGCCGGCCTCGCGCCAGCCGCCGAACTCGACCTGCCCGAGGAGCGAGAAGTCGGGCATCGAGACGGCGCCGCCGTGCAGGGCGGGGGCGCCCGCCGCCCACTGCCGCGGGGCGACGACGCCGGTCGCGTCGAGGAGCACGGCGACGGCCGTGCCGCCGACGATGCCGATGAGGATCGCGCCGGGGATGTTCCGGACCTGGAGCATGAAGATCAGCAGCAGGGTGCCGGCGAACAGCAGCACCGGCCAGCCGGTCAGTTCGCCCGCCGGGCCGAGGGTGAGCGGGGTCGCCCGGCCCTGGTGGACGAAACCCGCCTTGGAGAAGCCGATCAGGGCGATGAACAGGCCGATGCCCATGGTGATGGCGTGCTTGAGGGCGAGCGGGATCGCGTCCATGACCCGCTCGCGCAGGCCGGTGACGACGAGCAGCATGATGACCACGCCGTACAGCACGCACATGCCCATCGCCTGCGGCCAGGTCATCT
Organism: Streptomyces sp. NPDC005811; assembly: GCF_040630405.1. Classification (NCBI taxonomy): domain Bacteria; kingdom Bacillati; phylum Actinomycetota; class Actinomycetes; order Kitasatosporales; family Streptomycetaceae; genus Streptomyces; species Streptomyces sp. NPDC005811. The sequence continues at coordinate 131,842 of NZ_JBEXXK010000027.1, read as the reverse complement.
CCGGGGCGACCTGCGAGGACAGCACGCCGGAGACCGACAGTCCGGCGGCGAGCGCGAGGGGCACCTTGCCGACGAGGCCCATCAGCAGGGTGGTGAGGGCCGCGGCGAACGCGGTCGCGGTGATCAGCGCGGGGCGGGCGAGGGTGTCCCCGGCCGCGTCCTTGCCGGACAGGATCACGGGGTTGAGGAGCAGGATGTACGCCATCGCCATGAAGGTGGTGACGCCGCCGCGGATCTCGCGGCCGAGGGTGGATCCCCGGTGCGAGATGTGGAAGCAGCGGTCGAGCCAGGACCGGCCGGCCGGGACGCGGGTGCCGTCACCCGTGTCGTCGGCCGTGGTCCTGGGCTCCAGGGACTGCTGGGCCATGTGCCGTCTCCCGGGTTCAGAAGGGGTTGGGACGGTGCGACCCGGGGGACGGCCCGAGACGAATGGGGGGTGGCGCCTACGCCGTGCCGGTGAGGTGTTCCGGGCGGACCGGCGTCCTGTTCAGCTCCAGGCCCGTCGCGGCGCGCACGGCCGCGAGCACCGCCGGGGTGGAGGACAGGGTGGGGGCCTCGCCGATGCCGCGCAGGCCGTACGGGGCGTGGTCGTCGGCGAGTTCGAGGACGTCGACCGGAATGGTCGGCGTGTCGAGGATGGTGGGGATGAGGTAGTCGGTGAAGGAGGGGTTCTTCACCTTCGCGGTCCTCGGGTCGACGATGATCTCCTCCATGACGGCGACACCCAGGCCCTGGGTGGTGCCGCCCTGGATCTGGCCGAGCACGGAGAGCGGGTTGAGCGCCTTGCCGACGTCCTGGGCGCAGGCCAGCTCGATCACCTTGACCAGGCCCAGCTCGGTGTCGACCTCGACGACCGCCCGGTGCGCGGCGAAGCTGTACTGGACATGGCCGTTGCCCTGTCCGGTGCGCAGGTCGAAGGGCTCGGTGGGCCGGTGGCGCCACTCCTCCTCGACCTCCACGGCCTCCTCGCCGAGGACGTCCGCCAGATCGGCGAGTACCTCGCCGCCGTCGGTGACGACCTTGCCGCCCTCCAGGAGCAGTTCGGCGGTGGCCCAGGCCGGGTGATGGGTGCCGTACTTGCGGCGCCCGATGTCCAGGACCCGTTCGCGGACCAGCTCGCAGGCGTTCTTCACGGCGCCGCCGGTGACGTACGTCTGCCGGGAGGCCGAGGTGGAACCGGCGCTGCCCACCTCCGTGTTGGCCGGGTGGATGGTGACCTGGGCGACGCCCAGCTCGGTGCGGGCGATCTGGGCGTGGACGGTGACGCCACCCTGGCCGACCTCCGCCATCGCCGTGTGCACGGTGACGACGGGCTCGCCGGCCACGGCCTCCAGCCGGACGCGGGCGGTGGAGTAGTCGTCGAAGCCCTCGGAGAAGCCGACGTTCTTGATGCCGACCGCGTAGCCGACGCCCCGGACCACGCCCTCGCCGTGGGTGGTGTTGGACAGACCGCCGGGAAGCTGCCGTACGTCCGCGCCCTCGCTGGACTCCCACTGGCGCTCCGGTGGCATCGGCATCGCCTTGACGCGGCGCAGGAGTTCGGCGACGGGTGCCGGGGAGTCGACCCGCTGGCCGGTCGGCAGGAGCGTGCCCTGTTCCATGGCGTTGCGCTGCCGGAACTCCACCGGGTCCAGGCCGAGTTCCGCGGCCACCTTGTCCATCTGCGCCTCGTAGGCGAAGCAGGCCTGGACCGCGCCGAAGCCGCGCATCGCGCCGCAGGGCGGGTTGTTGGTGTAGAGGGCGATCGCCTCGATGTCGACGTCGTCGACGACGTACGGTCCGATGCCGAGGGAGGCGGCGTTGCCGACCACGGCCGGGCTGGCTGAGGCGTACGCGCCGCCGTCCAGGACGATCCGGCACCTGACGTGGGTGAGCCTGCCGTCACGGGTCGCGCCGTGCTCGTAGGCGAGCTTGGCGGGGTGGCGGTGGACGTGTCCGAAGAAGGACTCGAAACGGTTGTAGACGATCTTGACGGGTTTGCCGGTGCGCAGGGCCAGCAGACAGGCGTGGATCTGCATCGACAGGTCCTCGCGGCCGCCGAAGGCGCCGCCGACGCCGGCCAGCGTCATCCGCACCTTCTCCGGCGGGAGGCCGAGGACGGGGGCGATCTGGCGCAGGTCGGAGTGGAGCCACTGGGTGGCGATGTAGAGGTGGACGCCGCCGTCCTCCTCGGGGACGGCGAGGCCGGACTCGGGGCCGAGGAAGGCCTGGTCCTGCATGCCGAAGGTGTACTCGCCCCGGACGATCACATCGGCCCGCGCGGCGGCGGCCGCCGCGTCGCCGCGCACGATCGGCTGGCGGTGGACGATGTTCGGGTGCGACACATGGCCGATGATGGGGGTCCCCCCGGTCGAACGAAGTTGAGACTGGGGGAGGTCGGTGCGGTGCTCGTGGACGAGGACCGCGTCGGGGGCGGTCGCGGAGGCCTCGTCGGTGATGACGGGCAGCTCGCGGTACTCGACCCTGATCCTGGCGGCGGCGCGGCGGGCGGTCTCCGGGTGGTCAGCGGCGACGATCGCGACGGGCTCGCCGTGGTGGCGTACCTTGCCGTGGGCCAGGACGGGGGTGTCCTGGATCTCCAGGCCGTAGTTCTTCACCTCGGTGGGCAGGTCGTCGTACGTCATCACGGCGTACACGCCGGGTGTGGCGAGGGCCTCGCTCGTGTCGAGGGAGACGATCTCGGCGTGGGCGACGGTGGAGCGCAGGATCTGGCCCCAGAGCATGTCCTCGTGCCACAGGTCGGAGGAGTAGGCGAACTCGCCGGTGACCTTGAGGGTGCCGTCCGGGCGGAGCGTCGACTCGCCGATGCCGCCCTTGGTCCGCGAGCCCTGGGTGATCTTCGTGGGAACTCCGTTGGTCGGCATGGGGCTCAGACCGCCTCTGACTGCCGGGCGGCCGCGAGGCGGACCGCGTCCATGATCTTCTCGTAGCCGGTGCAGCGGCACAGGTTGCCCGAGAGGGCCTCGCGGATGTCCGCGTCGCTCGGGTCCGGGTTGTGCTCCAGCATCTCGTCGGCGGCGACCAGCAGACCGGGGGTGCAGAAGCCGCACTGGACGGCGCCGGCGTCGATGAACGCCTGCTGGATCGGGGCGAGGTCCGGGGTGCCGGCCGCGTCGCCGGACGAGCGCTGCCGGGCGTACTCGGCGAGGCCCTCGACGGTGACGACCTCGCGGCCCTCGGCCTGGCCGGCCGCGACCAGGCAGGCGCAGACCGGCACCCCGTCCAGGCGGACCGTACAGGAGCCGCATTCGCCCTGTTCGCAGGCGTTCTTGGAGCCGGGCAGGCCGAGGCGCTCGCGCAGGACGTAGAGCAGGCTCTCGCCCTCCCAGACGTCGTCGGCCTCCTGGGGGCGTCCGTTGACGGTGAGGTTGACGCGCATCACGCGGCTCCTTCCGAGGTGCGGCGGGTGCCGCGGTACGACTCCCAGGTCCAGGTCAGGGTGCGGCGGGCCATGACGCCGACCGCGTGCCGGCGGTAGCTCGCGGTGCCGCGGACGTCGTCGATGGGGTTGCAGGCGGCGGCGCAGAGCGTGGCGAACTCCTTGGCGACCGACGGGGTGATGATCTTCCCGTTGTCCCAGAAGCCGCCTTCCTCCAGTGCCGCGTTCAGGAAGTCCTCGGCGACCTTCGCCCGGACGGGGGTGGGGGCGGCGGATCCGATGCCGGTGCGGACCGTGCGGGTCTCGGGGTGCAGGGCGAGGCCGAAGGCGCAGACCGCGATGACCATGGCGTTGCGGGTGCCGACCTTGGAGTACTGCTGCGGGCCGTCGGCCTTCTTGATGTGGACGGCGCGGATCAGCTCGTCGGGGGCGAGCGCGTTGCGCTTGACGCCGGTGTAGAAGTCGTCGATGGGGATACGGCGGCTGCCGCGCACCGACTCGGCCTCGACCTCGGCGCCGGCCGCCAGCAGGGCGGGGTGGGCGTCCCCGGCCGGGGAGGCGGTGCCGAGGTTGCCGCCGACGCCGCCGCGGTTGCGGATCTGCGGGGAGGCCACGGTGTGCGAGGCGAGGGCCAGGCCGGGCAGCTCGGCCCGCAGGTTCTCCATGATCTGCGTGTACGGCACGGAGGCGCCCAGCCGCACGGTGTCCGCGCCGGTCTCCCATGCGGAGAGGTCGGCGACGCGAGTGAGGTCCAGGAGGTACTCGGGCCGCCGGTGGTCGAAGTTGATCTCGACCATCACATCGGTGCCCCCGGCGATCGGTACCGCGCTGGGGTGCTCGGCCTTCGCGGCGAGCGCCTCCTCCCAGCTTGCGGGGCGAAGGAAGTCCATGACCGGCTCTCTTCTTCGTCTCGTGGGTCGTACGGATCGAGCCAGATCGTGTGCGGCGGGCCCGGCTCGTTCATGTGCTGTTCACGCGCAGTGGGCTCAGTACACAGCGCCGTACTCCGACCGTGTCAGTCACGGAAACCATGAAGGAGTTGGCTGGTCGCGACAGGCATCTTGTAGATTCGTATGAACGGAGGCCATCGGAAACCTCTCCGTATCCGCTGGGTTCCCTGCGGGAAACACCACCGGGCCCCCGCCCCACTGATCCCTTCACTTTTCATCGTAGTTTTCGAGACAGTCCTCGAGACCTCGACACAGACCTCAAGACAAGGAACGGCGGCGACGAGATGCGGCTGCGCGCACTTCTGGACACCGATGCGCTGGGGCTGCGGCTGCTCGGCGGCGAGGACGAGCTCGACCGCGCGGTGCGCGGGGTGATGACCACCGACCTGCGGGACCCGAGCCGGTATCTCTCCGGCGGCGAGCTGGTGCTGACGGGCCTGGCCTGGCGCCGGGGGCCGGCCGACTCCGAGTCGTTCGTACGGATCCTGGTGCAGGCCCAGGTGGCCGGGCTGGCGGCGGGCACGGCCGAGCTGGGGTACGTGCCGGACGATCTGGTCGAGGCCTGCGCCCGCCACCGGCTGCCGGTGTTCGCGGTGCACGAGTCGGTGGCCTTCGCGACGATCACCGAGCATGTCGTACGGCAGGTCAGCGGGGAGCGTGCCGGGGACCTCGCGGCGGTGGTGGACCGGCACCGGCGGATGATGACCTCCGGTCCGGCGGGCGGCGGCCCGGACGTGGTCCTGGACCTGCTCGGCTCCGACCTGGACCTGCGGGCCTGGGTGCTGTCCCCCACCGGGCGGCTGATCGCGGGCCCGAAGACGGCGGGCCCGGCACTGCCGGCCGAGGTGTGCGCCCGGCTGGCCGGGGAGCAGCTCGCGGCCGTCCGCGGCGGCCGGCGCGGACCGCACCGGACGACGGTGGGCGCCACGACGTACTCGCTGTTCCCGATCCGCAGCGGCGGCGGCCGCGGCGCGCAGGGCGGGCGGGAGGTGCGCGAGAGCGTGCTGTCGGACTGGCTGCTGGCCGTGGAGGCGGACGCCGGGGACTGGCAGGAGGAGCGGCTGGACCTGCTGTACGGCGTCACCCAGCTGATCGCGGTCGAGCGGGACCGGCGGGACGCGGCGCGCACGGTGCGCCGGCGGCTGGCGCAGGAGGTGCTGGAGCTGGTGCAGGCCGGCGCGGCCCCGGCGGAGATCGCGGCACGGCTGCGGGTGGCCGCGCCGGTGCTGCTGCCGGGCCTCGGGGCCGCGCCGCACTGGCAGGTGGTCGTGGCGCGCGTGGAGTGGGACCGTCCCGGCGGCGAGGGCCCGCAGCCGGGTCCGGTGACCCAGTCGCTGCTGGAGGAGATCCTGGTGGACCCGCTGGCCACCGGGACCGAGCCGTCCGACCGGATCGCCGTCGCCCACACCGGTGACGAGGCCGTCGCCCTGGTGCCGCTGCCGGCGGTCTCCAGCGAGCACGACGGCTCCGAGGCGGGGGTGCTCGCCGAGGTGCTGCTGGCGGCCGTACGGGAGCCGCTGTCGGCGGGGCTGGACGGTGACGGGCGCCTGACGCTCGGGGTGAGCGCGGCCGTGCACTCGGCGGAGGGGCTGCGCGGGGCGCTGGAGGAGGCGCGGCACGCGCGGCGGGTGGCGGCGGCCCGGCCCGGCCGGGTCTGCGCGGCCGGGCACCAGGAGCTGGCCTCGCACGTGCTGCTGCTGCCGTTCGTCCCGGACGACGTGCGCCGGGCGTTCACGGCCCGGCTGCTGGACCCGCTGCGCGAGTACGACCGGCGCCACCGGGCCGAGCTGATCCCGACGCTGGAGGCGTTCCTGGAGTGCGACGGCTCCTGGACGCGGTGTGCGTCCCGGCTGCATCTGCACGTCAACACGCTGCGCTACCGGGTCGGCCGGATCGAGCAGTTGACGAGCCGTGATCTGTCGCGGCTGGAGGACAAGCTGGATTTCTTCCTGGCACTGCGGATGAGCTGAGCACGGGCCGCCGCCCGTCGAAACCTCGGGGGGCGGACAGTCCCACGACTTTGTGAAATCCTTCACCCGCCCCCTGGCCCGGTGCCGGGATTCGTGCTGAGATGCCGACACTCACTCAAGGCTCGACGGCGCGCTCGGGGAGGGCAACGTGGCGTACTCCGCCATGTCTGGTACCGGAACGACCGCAGATGACGATCCCGTCCAGATCGCCGTGTGGCGGTTGCGCTCGCGGGCCTGCTGGGTCGACGCCGCGGCCCTGCTGCCGGCGGACACCGCGCCGGGCGCGATCCAGCGGGCGGCGCTGCTCGTCGAGCGGTGTCTGTACACCGAACAGGGCTGGCAGGACGCCGAGGACGCGCTGCGTACGGCGGAGGCGCTGGCGCACGACGACGAGGAGCGGGGCGCGGCCGCCTGCGAGCGGGGCTATCTCGCGTACGCCGCCACCCTGCACGCGGTGCGCGACCGGGTGGACGAGGCGCGGGCCGCGCTCGGCCGGGCGGCGGCGCTGATCCCGCCGGACGCGGTGGGGCGGGCGCTGCTGGACTTCCGGCGCGGGCTGCTCGCGGAGAACATCTCGCGGTCCCCACAGGCGGCGCGGGCCGCGTACCGGCGGGCGCACACGGCGGCGGCCGCGCACTCCGACGAGCTGCTGCTGTCGTTCACCTGGCGGCACCTGGCCGGACTGGCCATGCGGGACGGGGAGCTGACCGAGGCGCGGCACGGCTTCGCCGAATCCCTGCGGATCCGGGAGGAGTTGGGCTACCTGGTGGGGACGGCCCCGGCGCTCGTGTCTCTCGCGGACACGGAGACCGACCCGGAGGCCTCCCGGCTCAGGGAGGAGGCACGGCGCCTGTTCCGCCTGCTGGGCGGCGTACCGACGTGGCTGGCGTCCCAGTTGGCACCGCCACCGGCGGCGACGGCGTAGCTCAGGGACGCCCCGAGGGCGCCCCGCAGGGGTGCCTGAAGGGGCGCGGGGAACTGCGCGACAAGCCACAGCGGACCCGCACGGACCCACGGCCTCGGGCGCGGCCTCCTCAGCCGACGCCCGCGAAATGGTTCCGGACCAGCACCTGAACGGCGTCCGACTCCCCCGCACACAACGCGTCGAGCAGCACAAGATGCTCCGCCGCGTCGGCCAGCAGCTCGGCCCGCACGCGCGGCCCCGGCCCGCCGACCAGCGGCCACTGGGCGCGGCGGTGGAGATCCTCCGCGATGGCGACGAGCTGCTCGTTCCCGGCGGGGGCGAGCAGCGCCCGGTGGAAGACCCGGTCCGCCTCGGCGTACGTCGCCCGGCAGCCGGAGCCCGCGGCACGGACCGTCGCCTCGGCGAGGGGCCTGAGCTCCGCCCACCGCTCGGCCGGCACGGTACGGGCCAGCCGCCGCATCACCGGCACCTCGATCAGGGCCCGCACCTCGGCGAGCTCGGCGAGTTCCCGTGCGCCGCGCTCGACGACGCGGAACCCCCGGTTGGGCACGACCTCGACGGTGCCCTCCATGGCGAGCTGCTGCATCGCCTCGCGCACCGGGGTCGCCGAGACCCCGAAGCGGTCGCCGAGGACCGGCGCCGAGTACACCTCGCCCGGCCGGAGTTCCCCGGAGACCAGCGCGGTGCGCAGCGCGTCCAGGATCTGCCCGCGCACGGAGGCCCGCTGGACGACCGGCCGGGGCTGCGGGATCGGCGGCTCGCTGTGCGTGTGCTCCCCGCGTGCGGCGCCCCGCGGCCCGCAGCGCTCCCCGTCCAGTTCCTGGGAGGGGACCGCCCGCTGCTGGGCCTGTACCCGGGCGCGGGCCGGGTCGTCCTGCCCGATGCCCGTCCCGGCGGAGCCCTGCGTGCCCTGCTTCACGGGTCCTCCTGGCGGACGTGTCGGTACTTGGGGTCATTACGGCGGGTTGTTACTCGCCCGTCAAGCACCTTAGGCGTACTGGCCGTCAGTTCAAATCCCGAGGACACTGGATAAGGTTAGGCTTACCTTCAAAAGCCCCTGCTTTTGCCCATCCCGCCTTCCGGAACGGTGGTCCCCGGCATGCCCTCAGCCCCGTCGGTCACAGCGGAGTCGTACGCCCGTCTCACCGAGGCCTATCCGGGTCTGACCGTCACCGAGCTCGACCCCGGCGCGGCGGCGCCCCGGGGTGGCGGCTGGGTCGCGGCGGCGGACCTCGCCGCGGGCGGTGCCGCCCTGGACGCCTTCCTGGCCTGGGACGACGCCCAGGTGGTGCGGGACTACGGGCAGCGGGCCCGCCCGGACGTGACGGCGAGCTTCGGACTGCACCGGTACGCCTGGCCGGCCTGTCTGCTGATCACCGTGCCCTGGTTCCTGCACCGCCGGGTGCCCCGTCACCCCGTGACGCACGTCTCGTACGACCGCACCGGCGACGGCATGCGGATGGCCGTACGCCCGCCGTCGTCGTTCGCCTGCCTGCCGGGGGACCCGGCGGCGGCCCTGCCCGGCGCGCGGGTGGTGCCGGACGAGGAGGCACTGCGGGCCGAGGTGCGGGCGGCGGTGGCCGAGCACCACGAGCCGGTGCTCGCCGGATTCGGACCGCGGACCCGGCGGCGCGGGCGGGCGCTGTGGGGCATGGTGACGGACGAGATCGTCGAGGGCCTCTGGTACGTCGCCCATCTGTTCGGCGACGGCGAGCAGCAGCGGGCGCGGCACGAGCTGGAGCTGCTGCTGCCGGGCGCCACCAAGCCGTACGTCGGCTCCGCGGCCTTCCGCGAACTGACCGGTCCGGACGGGGAGTCGCTGCCCACCCGGGACCGGGCGAGCTGCTGCATGTTCTACACGGTGCGCCCCGAGGACACCTGCGCCACCTGTCCGCGCACCTGCGACGCGGACCGGATCGGCAGGCTCACCGCGGCCGCCGCGGGCTGAGGAACCCTCAGGCACCCCCGGGGGAACGGCCGCCACGGGCTTGACGTAAGATCACCCGGACGAGACTGCCCGATGGTTACAGCTGATTCACAATTTCCTCACCTGCCGCGGGAACTTTCCGTGGAACCACCCGTACGGGTAGTCTTGTTCGAACTCAACTCCCGCCCCTCAAGCGGCAGTTCGAGCTAGAACGTCGCCCTGGGCATCCCCTTGCACCTCCTTGGCGGCCTCTTGCCCCGAAACCCCCTGAGGGATGGCGGGAGTGGGCCACTATGGCGGGCGTTACGCCCTATCCCAATGCAAGGGACCCCAGATGAGACTGACCGACATATCGCTGAACTGGCTGCTTCCGGGCGCCGTACTGCTCCTGGGCATGCTGGCGGCGGTGGCGGTGCTCGCGCGGAGCAAGCGGTCCGGGGAGCATGCCAAGACGACGGACGACTCCTGGGAGCGCAGCGAGGAGCGCCGCAGGCGCAAGGAGGCCATATACGGCACCGCCTCCTACGTCCTGCTGTTCTGCTGTGCGGCCGTCGCCGCGGCGCTCTCCTTCCACGGCCTGGTCGGCTTCGGCGAGCAGAACCTCGGACTGTCCGGCGGCTGGGAGTACCTGGTGCCGTTCGGCCTGGACGGCGCGGCGATGTTCTGCTCCGTCCTCGCGGTCCGCGAGGCCTCCCACGGTGACGCGGCGCTCGGCTCCCGGATACTCGTGTGGACGTTCGCCGGCGCTGCCGCCTGGTTCAACTGGGTGCACGCGCCCAGGGGTCTGAGCCACGCGGGCGCCCCGCACTTCTTCGCCGGCATGTCGCTGTCCGCGGCCGTGCTGTTCGACCGGGCGCTGAAGCAGACCCGCCGCGCCGCGCTGCGCGAGCAGGGCCTGGTGCCCCGTCCGCTGCCGCAGATCCGTGTGGTGCGCTGGGTGCGGGCCCCCCGTGAGACCTACAAGGCCTGGTCGCTCATGCTCCTCGAGAACGTGCGCAGCCTGGACGAGGCCGTCGAGGAGGTCCGCGACGACAAGGCCCGCAAGGAAGAGACCAAGCTGCGCCGTCGCGAGGAGCAGCGCCTGGAGCGGGCCCAGCTGAAGGCGATCAGCCGCGGCCACGGCCGCTGGCCCGGGCGGGGTGGCGGCGGTGGCGGCGGTGGCCGTCAGCTGGAGCCCGGCCAGGCCGCGGCCCTGGAGCCGGCGACCGCCACGGCCTCGGCCGAGCGGCTCTCCGCGGAGAGCGGCATATCCGGAGCGCCGGAGCAGCTGCCGGTCCGCCAGCGGCCCTCCCTCCAGCCGGTGCGCCAGTCCTCCGACGCGTACTCCGTCGACCTCACGGCGGAGGACGACACCATGGCCCTGCCGCGCCTGGACTCCCTGGAGCGCAAGCTCAAGGACCTGGAGCAGCAGTTCGGCTGATCGTCCGGTCCGGCTGACGGCCGGCCGGTGACACCATGGGAAGGGGGCGCGACCGCCACGGTCGCGCCCCCTTCCCGTGCCCCGTCCGGGTCTCAGGCCGCCCCGGCGGCCAGTTCGAACCAGACGACCTTCCCGGCGCCCTGCGCCCGGACCCCCCAGGAGTCCGCGAGGGACTGCACCAGGACCAGGCCCCGGCCGTGCGTGCCGTCGTCGGCGACCGGCACGGTGGGCCGGGGGCGGCCCGGCACGGAGTCCCGCACCTCCACCCGCAGGCCGACCGGTGACACGGTGGCCGTCAGGACCGCCTCGTCGTCGGTGTGCACCAGTGCGTTCGTGACGAGTTCGCTGGTCAGCAGCTCCGCCGTCTCCGAGCGGCCCGGCTTGCCCCAGCCCCGCAACAGCTCCCGCACCGCGCGGCGTGCCTCGGGCACCGCCCGCAGGTCGGCCCGGCCGAGTCTGCGATGGAGCTGCGCGTCTACGGTGTCGTCCCCTTCCGCGATCCCCGTGTCCCGCTCTGCCGCCGAGGTGCCCGCGATCGCCGTCCGACCGCTGCCCCGTGCCTGCCTCACCATGACCCCCGCCCGCGTGCCGATGTCGGTTCCCCTCCTGCTCGAACACGTTCACGGGGATCCATGCCCGGTCGGCACGGCGCCAGTCATGTCGAATCGTCCACGCCCGGGTGTTCGGCCATGTTCGAGGGGGCGCACAAGGGGACGGCCGGACCGCGCCCCCCGGTGCGCGGTCCGGCCGGATCACCGGGCAGGAGGCCGGTTTCGCCACCGTACGGACCCGGTTTCCGTACGGGGGTGACACGGTACGGCGGCACGGGCCCGCCCCTGAAGGGCGTACGCCCGCGCGGCCTGCGGGCCCTCCCCCCAGGGGCCCCCGGGACCACCCCCGCCGAAGTTGGCCGGAATACGTCGCTCAGTGGAGCTTCTTGACGGCCGTGACGGTCGTCTTCTTGAAGGCCTTCACCGGAGCGTCCCCGAAGTCGCCGAGCTGTCCCCAGTCGACCACGGTCACGGTCCTGCCGTCCCGGCCGACCGAGACGAGCCGGATGTCCGTCGCGCCCCAGGACGACTCGGTGTGCAGCCCGTAGACCCGGGCGCCCTCCTCGACGTCCAGTTTCCCGTAGTCCTTGAGCCGGGCCTCGGTCTGCGGGTCGGCCCGCTCGATCCGGACCGGGCAGGACCTGATGTCCTTGTCCAGCCGTGCGACCTGGCTCTTCGCCGCGGCCGTGCCGGACAGTTCGACGGTGACCTGACGGGCCGAGGTGTCCAGGTCGGTGCGGAACGCCCGGTACCAGGTGGTGCCCCGCCCGCCGCCGAGCGCCCGGCCGAGGCAGCGGTCGAGCGCCACCTCCTCCGGGACCCCGGCGGTGACCCGGCCGGCCGTCCAGGTGCTGCCCTGGCGCGGCGGAAGTTCCTTCGCGGCGAGGAAGCCGGGCACCCGCGGGACGGCGGCCGCCGGCGCGGAGAGCACGGTGGCCAGGGCGAGTCCGGCGGCGGCGAGCGCGGTGAGGGCGCCGGCTCGGGTGGGCATGGGCATGAGCGTGGACATGGGTGTCCCCCGTGAAGTGGTGGTGGTGCTGGATGGATGGGTGCCGTTGCGGTCACCCAGAGCATCGGCCGGGGCGGCGGCCCGGGACAACGCCCTGCGCCCGATCGGCCGGGGTGGAACCATCCCAGCCTGTCTGACGTGCAGTTACATGGGTGCCTGGGACGACCGCCCGGGCCGGGACGAGGCCGGGGGCAGGGTGTCGAGCGGTGGGGACGTCGCGGAGTTCGCGGCACTGCTGACGGAACTGAAGGCACGGACGGGACGCAGTTACGGCTCCCTCGCACGCCGGGTGGGCATGAACACCTCCACGCTGCACCGCTATTGCACGGGCGAGGCGGTACCCCAGGACTTCGCCCCACTGGAACGCCTCGCTGAATTCTGCGGAGCGACTCCCGAGGAACGCCTCGACCTCCACCGCCGCTGGCTCAGCGCCGCGGCAGCACGGACGCAGCGGGGGCGGGGGGCAGTAGCCGGGGGTGCTGGGACGGGCGTTGGGGCGGACGCGGAGGCGGGTGCGGAGGCGGAGGCGGACGCGGAGGCGGGTGCGTCAGGGACGGGAGGAGGCGGGGCCGCGTCGAGTGGTGGGCCCGTGGGGTCGGCTCGGTGGTATCGGCGGTCCCGTACGGCGGTTCTGGTGGGGGGCGCCTGTGCCGTGCTCGTCTCGCTGGGCGCGCTGTCCGCCTGGCCGGACGGCCGGCGGGCGACCTCCGATGCCCTGGTCCGGCCCGCCGTCCCGTCCCCGTCAGCCTCCCTGTCATCCTCCCCGTCCGTCCTCCCGTCACCCTCTACGGCGCCCACGACGGCACCCTCTTCCTCTCCCTCACCTACGCCCTCTTCCCCCTCCCCCTCCCCTTCCCCGAGCGCGTCGGTCGCTGCTCCGGTCGCCGGGACGCCGTTCGCCTGGACCGTCGACTCCCAGGTCTGGGCACAGGGCTGCGGTCACGACTACGTCATCGACGCACCGCCGGCCCGGGTGCCGCCGCCTCCGTCGGAGCAGGACGCGGAGACCTGGGCGTCGGCCCAGGGCGCGGTGCACGGCCGGGAGACCAACGTGGAGATCGCGGTGCAGGGCCACAGCTCCACGGCCGTCGTCCTGACCGCGCTGCGCGTGCGCGTCGTGGGCCGCGCCGCACCCGCGCCGGGAACCGTGTACACGATGGACCGGGGCTGCGGCGGAGCGCTCAGCCGGCGCTACTTCGCCGTCGATCTCGACCGGGACCGGCCCCTCGCCCGTTCCGTGGCCGGAAACGACGCCGGCACCCCGATCCCCGCGGTCCGGCTCCCCTACCGGGTGTCCGCCGAGGACCCGGAGGTGCTGCTGGTCACGGCCCGCACCACGGCCTGCGGCTGCGCCTGGTACCTCGAACTCGACTGGTCCTCCCAGGGCCGCACCGGCACGGTACGGATCGACGACCACGGCCGCCCCTTCCGCACCAGCGCCGTGGACGGCCTGGCGCGGTACGTGTACGACACGTCGGCGCGCCGCTGGCAGCCGTACCGGCCCTGACGGCGGGACGGTGTCTCAGGGACGGGGTACGTTGCGGAGGTTGGAGCGGGCCATCTGGAGCATCCGGCCGACCCCGCCGTCCAGGACGATCTTCGAGGCGGAGAGGGCGAACCCGGTCACCATCTCGGCGCTGATCTTCGGCGGGATGGACAGCGCGTTGGGGTCCGTGACGATGTCGACGAGGGCCGGCCCCTTGTGCCGGAAGGCGTCCCTGAGGGCACCGGCGAGCTGTTTGGGCTTCTCCACGCGGACGCCGTAGGCACCGCAGGCCCGGGCGACCAGGGCGAAGTCGGGGTTCTTGTTGGTGGTGCCGTACGAGGGCAGTCCGGCGACCAGCATCTCCAACTCGACCATGCTCAAAGAGGAGTTGTTGAACAGCACGACCTTCACCGGCAGGTCGTACTGCACCAGTGTGAGGAAGTCGCCCATCAGCATGGTGAATCCGCCGTCGCCCGACATCGAGACGACCTGGCGGCGGCGGTCGGTGAACTGCGCCCCGATCGCCATGGGCAGCGCGTTCGCCATCGAGCCGTGGGAGAACGAACCGATCACCCGACGGCTTCCGTTGGGGGTGAGATAGCGGGCCGCCCAGACATTGCACATACCGGTGTCGACGGTGAACACGGCGTCGTCGTCGGCGAGTTCGTCGAGGACGGACGCGACGTACTCGGGGTGCAGCGGAACGTGCTTCTCCACCTTCCGGGTGTACGCCTTCACCACCCCCTCCAGCGCGTCCGCGTGCTTCTTCAGCATGCGGTCGAGGAACCGCCGGTCGTCCTTGGGCCGCACCCGCGGGATGAGACAGCGCAGTGTCTCGCCCACGTCGCCCCACACGGCGAGGTCCAGCCTGGAGCGCCGGCCGAGGTGTTCGGGGCGGACGTCGACCTGGGCGATCCGGACGTCGTCGGGGAGGAAGGCGTTGTACGGGAAGTCGGTGCCGAGCAGGATCAGCAGCTCGCACTCGTGGGTGGCCTCGTAGGCGGCGCCGTAGCCGAGGAGACCGCTCATCCCGACGTCGTACGGGTTGTCGTACTGGATGTGCTCCTTGCCGCGCAGGGCGTGACCGACCGGGGACTTGATCTTCCCCGCGAGCTCCATGACCTCCGCGTGCGCGCCGGCCGTGCCGCTGCCGCAGAACAGGGTGACCCGGCCCGCCTCGTCGATCATCCGGACCAGGGCGTCGATCTCGGCGTCCCCGGGGCGGACCGTGGGCCGGCTGGTGACGAGGGCGGTCGCGGCGGCCTTCTCCGGGGCGGGCTCGGAGGCGACGTCCCCGGGCAGGGAGACCACGCTCACGCCGCCGCGGCGGACCGCGTTCTGGATGGCGGTGTGCAGCAGCCGGGGCATCTGCTTCGGGCTGGAGATCAGTTCGCTGTAGTGGCTGCACTCGCGGAACAGCTGGTCGGGGTGGGTCTCCTGGAAGTATCCGAGCCCGATCTCGGCGGAGGGGATGTGCGAGGCGAGGGCGAGGACCGGGGCCATCGAGCGGTGGGCGTCGTAGAGACCGTTGATGAGGTGCAGGTTGCCGGGGCCGCAGGAGCCCGCGCAGGCCGCCAGCCGGCCGGTGATCTGCGCCTCGGCCCCCGCGGCGAAGGCGGCGGTCTCCTCGTGGCGCACCTGGACCCACTCGACGGCGGAGTTGCGGCGCACCGCGTCCACCACCGGGTTGAGGCTGTCCCCGACCACGCCGTACAGGCGTCTGACCCCGGCGCGGGCGAGGATGTCCACGAACTGCTCGGCGACGTTCTGCTTGGCCATGGCCGGACGCACCCCTTCTCGGAACCTCGGGTACCTCCCTCCACAGTGGCCGGGCCGCGGCGCTCACGCCTCCCAGACGGCCGCCGCCGTACGGTCGTCCGCGTAGCCCTTGACCCGGACCTGGGTGTCGGCGAGGAACTGGGCGAGGCCGGGCGGGGGCTGCTGCGACCAGCGTTCCGTGAGGTGGGCGAGGAGTTCGGGCTCGCCGCGCAGCGGGTCGGCGAGGCCGCTCGTGCACATCAGCAGGGTGTCACCCGGTCGGGCTACGGAGGCGCGGAAGCGGAAGGGGTCGCGGGGCGGCTCGGGGGGCGGGCCGTAGGGGCTCGGCGGGGTCGGGATGCCGAGGTCCATGGTGAGCCGGTCGCCCTCGGGGGTCTCCGCGGGCAGCGCGCCGAACCCGACGACGGGCTCCCCGGCGACCTCGCCGACGCCCGGCTCCAGGTCCTGCCACTCCCCGCCGCGCAGCCGGAACAGACCGCCGTCGCCCACCCCGAAGAAGACCCGGGTACGGCACTCGGGGTCGGCGGGCAGCAGCAGACAGCGCAGGGTGGCCGTGTAAGCCTCGGGCTCCAGGCCCTGTTCGGCGGCGCCGGCCCGGAGCCGGCCGAGGCTGCGGTCGGTGAGGCGGTGCAGGCCGGACTTCAGGTCGCCGCGCCGGGCGGCCCTCATGTCCTGTGCCAGCCGGACATGGCTGCGGCCCACGGCCCGGCCGATCCACCGGCAGGCCTCGGCGGCCGCCCGGTGCGCGCCCGGTGCGGCCCGCGCGCCGGTCGCCATCGCGACCAGCACCAGCGCGTGCTCGCCGGTGCCGAACCGGGCGACGAGCAGCGCGTCCCGGCGCGGCTCGCCCCGGTACCGCGCGGAGTCCCCGCGCACCGACGCCGCCCTGAGCGCGCAGCTCCCGTAGAAGGCCCCCTCCAGCACGGTGTCGGCCACCAGATCGTCCAGCGCGTCCGGATCGGCGGCCGGCAGCGCGGTGGGCTCGGCGTCGTAGGTGGGCGGCCGCGACCCGACGTACACCGTGTGCTCGTCGGGCAGCAGGGGCACGTCGAGGGCGGTGGGGGTCGGGGCGCCGGCCGGCGAGGCGGACCCGAAGGGCGCGACGGGACCACTGGTGGAAGTGGTGGGGGTGGAGATGGCCGGGGTGGAGATGGCGGGGATGCCGACGGAGGGAGGCGCGGACGGCGGCAGGGGCGGGGCGCCCGGCGTACCGGCCGACGGCGCGGCGGGTGCGGGCTGGGTGAAGCCGGGAGGCGGCGGCCCCGCCGGAAGGGTCGTGGGGACGGGGGGTGCGTCCGGCGGAGGCGGCGTGGGGCGTGAGGCCGGCCGGGCGGCCGGGCTCGGCACGGATCCGGCGGCCGGGCTCGGCACGGCGTCACCGGATGGCGGCAGCCCGGCATCGGCCGACGACGGCAGCCCGGCATCGGCCGACGACGGCAGCCCGGCATCGGCGAACGGGGCCGGCTTGGCGTCGGCGAGAGGCGGCGGCGCCGAGGGTGCCACAGCACCGGCGGTCGGCGACACGGATCCGGTGGACGGCGACGGCGCTCCGGCGGACGGCGACGGCGTAGATCCCGTGGACGGCGACGGCGACGGCGCCGATCCGGAGGACGACGAGGTGGGAGCCGTAGCCGCGTCCGGGGCCAGCCACCAGTCGGTCTGGGCGTCCGCCACCGCCCGCGCCGGTGGCGTGCGTTGGGGTGGGACCTGGTCCGCCGGACCCGTGGACCGCACCGTTCCCGCCGCCGAGGCGAAACGGTCGTCCAGGGAGTCGGCGGAGGGCGCGGGGCCCGTGTCCGCGGTGAAGTCGTCGTACAGCTGCCCCCACCAGTCGTCCTCGGAACCGGTGGGCCTTCCCCCCTGCTGACTCATGCCCCCAATTGTCCACCGCACGGCCCGGATGAAAACGGGGCATCCGGAAAATGCGTCACCGTCGAATGTCAGTGCGGGCCCGTGCGGGCGGGTGCGGGCGACGGTCGCCGGGTGGTCCCACCCCCCACGGGAGAACCGCCCGGCGACCTCGGGAGTGACCCCGGCTCAGATCCCCTGTGCGCCCCTGCGCTTCATGAGCCCGGACCACGTTCTCGGTGCCGCAGTGTGCACCGTGCACCTGGACCTGCGCTGTGGATGATCGATGTCTTCCCGCCGTGGCCACACCTTGGCAGAGTGACCTGCGGTACGGCGACGATGCGCCGCGGCGGGTTTGCGCCGTGACCGCTTCCCGCCACCCCTTGAACGACCGAGAAGGGACCGCACCCGATGCTGGGAGCGATGGGGCTCGACGAGACGCACGAGTCTGCGTACCGGGCACTGGTGTCGGTGGGCGCCGCCGACGTCCCCGATCTGGCGCGCCGGCTGGCCCTCGGCGAGTACGACACCGAGCGCGCCCTGCGCCGGCTGGAGCGGCACGGACTCGCGGCGCGGTCCTCGGGCCGCCCCGGCCGCTGGGTCGCCGCGCCGCCCGGCGTCGCGCTGGGCGCGCTGCTCACCCGGCACCGGCACGAGCTGGAGCGGGCGGAGCCGGCGGAGCTGGCGGCCGCGCTGCTCGCCGAGGAGTACCGCGCGGCGGCCGCCGAACCCTGCGTGCACGACCTGGTCGAGGTGGTGACGGGCGCCGCGGCGGTGTCCCAGCGCTTCCTCCAGCTCCAGCTCCGCGCGAGCGACGAGGTGTGCGCCCTGGTCACCGGCACCCCGGTGGCCGTGACCGGGGTGGAGAACGACGCGGAGGAGCGGGCGGCCGAGCGCGGTGTGCGCTACCGCGTCGTCCTGGAGCGGGAGGCCCTCCACCAGCCGAACGGCATGACCGAGCTGACCGCCGCCCTCGGCCGCGAGGAGCAGGTGCGGGTGGTGGACCGGGTGCCGACGAAACTGGTCGTGGCCGACCGCTCGCTGGCCCTGGTCCCCCTCACCGGCCGCTCCGCGGAGCCCGCCGCGCTGGTGGTGCACGCAAGCGGACTCCTCGAACTCCTCGCCGGTCTGTTCGAGTCGGTGTGGCGGGACGCCCTGCCGCTGCGGCTCGCCGCGGACGGCGTCGTCGAGCAGGCCCCGGCCGGCCCCGACGCCACCGACCTGGAGATCCTCTCCCTGCTGCTGGCGGGGCTGACCGACGCGAGCGTGGCCAAGCAGCTCGACCTGGGCCTGCGGACCGTGCAGCGCCGGGTGAAGGGGCTGATGGAGCTGACGGGCGTGTCGACCCGGCTCCAGCTCGGCTGGGTCGCCCACGAGCGCGGCTGGGTGACCCGCGAACGGTGACCCCTGCCCCCGGAGCGCCCTCTTGACCTGCGGTTTCCCCGCGATTCCGGCACAGTGGGCAGATGGGACCGTGGGAACTCCTGCTGGTCGGCCTGGTGATCCTGCTCGGCCTGTGCGGAGTGCTGGTGCCGGGGGTGCCGGGCTCGTGGTTCGTGTGGTCCGCGGTCCTGTGGTGGGCGCTGAAGGATCCGCAGCCGGTCGCCTGGTGGGTGCTCGTGGGCGCCACCGTCGTGCTGTTCCTGAGCCAGGTGGTGCGCTGGGCCCTGCCGCCGCGCCGGCTGCGGGAGAGCGGCGCGACGCCCCGGATGGCGGTGTACGCCGGGGTCGGCGCGCTGCTCGGCTTCTTCCTGGTGCCCGTGCTGGGCGCCATCCCCGGCTTCATGGGCGGCATCTACCTGTGTGAACGGCTCCGGCTCGGCCGGCACGGCGAGGCCCGCGCGGCTCTGCGCACGGCGATGCGCTCGGGCGGGTCCAGTGTGCTCGCGGAGCTGTTCACCTGCCTGCTGATCACGGGGGCGTGGCTGGGGGCGGTGCTGTGGGGGTGATCCGCGGCGGCGGAGCCGTCCCGGTCGGAGCGCCGGTGGCCCCTACCCGTCGCGCCGGAACAGCGCCGTCCAGAGGAAGGACTCGCCGAACAGGGGCGACTCGGGCCCCTGCTCCCGCATGCCCCGCAGTTCCACCTCGGTGAGATCCCGGAAGATCCCGCGCAGGGACTCGGGGGTGTAGGCGAGGCCGCCCTCCAGCCGGGAGCGCCGGTAGAAGGCCTCGTCGGGGAGTTCCGAGCCCATCCGTCCGGCGGCGAAGCAGGTGAGGGAGAGATGGCCGCCGGGGGCCAGGACGCGGTCGAGGAGGGCGAGATGGCTGACGCGGCGGTGCGGCGGCAGATGGTGGAAGCAGCCGGAGTCGTGGACGAGGTCGTACGGCCCGTCGAGGACGGTGGCGCCGGGGTCGAAGGCGTCTCGGCAGTGGAACCGGATGTCGGCCCCCGCCGCACGGGCCCGCTCCTCGGCCCAGGCGACGGCCGTCGGCGAGAGGTCGACCGCGTCCACCTGGAAGCCCCGGGCGGCGAGGTGCAGGGCGTTGCGGCCCGGCCCGCAGCCCAGGTCGAGGGCGCGGCCGGGGGCGATCAGGCCGCGGTCGAGGTAGGAGACGAGGTTCTCGTCCGGCTTCGCGGCGAAGAACGGCACGGGCCTGGACCGGTCGGTGTAGAAGCCGTCCCACCAGGACGCCCCGTCGGCCGTCCAGCGGTCGGCCCCGGGTGCGAACAGGCCGTCCAGAAGCTCCAGTACATCGTCCACCGTGCGGATGTGACGGTCCATCGGTTTCCTTCCCCCCGGGCTTGTTCCCGACAGGGGAAACCTAGGCGCGGGAGGAGCAAAAGGCCAGCTCAGACGGTATGCGGTGAGGTCATGGGCCGACCTGTGCCGGGCCCCGGGGGCAGGGGCGGACGCGCTCCTTCGAGGTCCGCCGATCCGCGCCCGGACACCCCTCGGAAGGCCGTCGAAGGCCCTTTCCGGGCGGACCCGCCCCCGGTTTTTTTCAGGACCGCACGCGGCTCCTTCAGCAGCGCACGCCCTCCAGCCCCAGCAGCCGGATCTTGCGCTCGAGACCGCCCGCGTACCCCGTGAGGGAGCCGTCCGCGCCGATCACCCGGTGGCAGGGCCGCAGGATCAGCAGCGGGTTGGCGCCGATCGCCCCGCCGACGGCCCGCACGGCCATCCGGGAGGCCCCGATCCGGGCGGCGATCTCGCCGTACGTCGTGGTCGCCCCGTAGGGGACGGTGTCGAGGGCCGCCCAGACGCGCTCGCGGAACTCCGTGCCCTCGGCGCGCAGCTCCAGGCGGAACTCCTTCAGCTCTCCGGCGAAGTAGGCGGCGAGCTGCTCCCCGGCGGCGCGGAAGGGGCCCGGGTCGTGCCGCCAGCCGTCCTGGACGGTACGTCCGCCCTTCTGACCCTCGACGGAGAGCGAGGTCAGGGCCCCGTCGGGGGCGGCGGTCAGCAGCAGGGGGCCGAGCGGGCCGCCGACGCTGGTCCAGTACACGGGCGCGATGCCGGTCGTCATGGGGTCTCCTCCGCTGCGCGCAGATGGTGAAGGGCGTACGTCCGCCAGGGACGCCAGCTGTCGGGTGCGTCGGCGCCGGGCGGCGCGACATCGGGGTCGCCGAGGGCGCGGGCCCTGATGGCCGCCACGGTACGGGCGTCCAGCCCGGGTACGGCGAGCAGGGCGGCCTCGGCGTCGTCCCGGTCGGCGCCGGGGTCGAGGCGGACCCGGCCGTCGGCGAGGGCGACGGCGAGCGGTCCGACGGCCTCCGTGAGGGCGGCCGGTTCCGGGAAGAGGTGGGTGAGGGTGCCGCAGGGCGCGTCGAGGGCCTTGCCGTGGGCGCGGACCAGCCGTTCGGCCGCCGTACGGCCGACCAGGGCCCGTACGGCGTACTCCTCGGGGTCGGCGGTCCCGGGGGCCCGCAGCCCCGGCCGGGCGGCGACCAGCGGGGCGAGCCGGGGGTCGGCGCCGAGGCGCTCGTCGACGGCGTACGGGTCGGCGTCGAGGTCGAACAGCCGGCGCAGCCGCTGGACGGCGGTGGTGAGGTCGCGCGGGTCGGTGAGGTGCAGCCGGGCGTCGAGCCAGCCACCGGGGTGGAGGGCGCTCGCGCGGCCCGTGTCGCCGGGCCGCTCGTCGACGGCGACGATCCCGGTGCCGTGCGGGAGGCGGAGCGTACGGCGGTACGTCCGGCCGCCGACCGGTCCGCGGACCTCCTCCACCCCGGCCACGGCCTCCCGCTCCAGCAGGTCGAAGACCGGGCCCGCCCGGTAGGGGCCCCGGTGGGCGAGCCGCAGCGGGATCCCGGCGGACGGGGTGCCGGTGCGGCGGGCGGTGCGGGCCGCGGCGGCGCGCAGCTCGGTCGGGGTCGCCGCGTACACGGCGCGGATCGTGTCGTTGAACTGGCGCACGCTCGCGAACCCGGACGCGAAGGCGATCTCCGTGACCGGCAGAGCGGTGGTCTGGAGCAGCGTGCGCGCGGTGTGGGCGCGCTGGGCGCGGGCGAGGGCGACGGGGCCCGCGCCGACCTCGGCGGTGAGCTGCCGCTGCACCTGCCGGGCGCTGTAGCCGAGCCGTACGGCGAGCCCGGCGACGCCCTCCCGGTCGACGACGCCGTCGCCGATCAGCCGCATCGCCCGGCCCACGACATCGGCGCGCACGTTCCAGTCGGCGGAGCCCGGCACGGCGTCCGGGCGGCACCGCCGGCAGGCCCGGAAACCGGAGCCCTGCGCGGCGGCGGCCGTGGTGAAGAAGCGCACGTTGTGCCGCTTCGGGGTGACGGCGGGGCAGCTGGGCCGGCAGTAGATGCCGGTGGTCTCGACGGCGAAGAAGAACTCCCCGTCGAACCGCGCGTCCCGGCTGCGCACCGCCTCGTACCGGGTGTCGTACCCGGCGTCGTACCTGGTGTCGTACCTGGTGTCCTGACCCTTCATGCCCTCCAGTCTTCGCCCGGGACGGGGAAGGCGCTGGCGGAAATCGGACGCGGTGGTCGGAGGCGGGTACGTGTCACCGGGGCGGTGCGGGCTGCCAGGGTCCGCGGCCCCGCTTGGCGTCGCCGGCCGCGCGGCCCTCCGCCTTCTTGCGCTTCCAGTCCTGGCGGATGCCGGCGCGGACCCGGGCGTCGGACTTGGCGACGATCCGCTGGTTCTCCCGGACGAGCTTGCGGTAGCTGTCCAGCCGCCGCGGGGCGAGCGCCCCGTCGTCGACGGCGGCGCGCACCGCGCACCCCGGTTCGGCGTCGTGCGCGCAGTCGTGGAACCGGCAGTCGCGGGCCAGGTCCTCGATCTCCGCGAAGACCTGCCCGACCCCGCCGCCCGCGTCCCACAGGCCGACCCCGCGCAGTCCGGGGGTGTCGATGAGCACACCGCCGCCGGGCAGCGGCAGCAGATTGCGGGTGGTCGTGGTGTGGCGGCCCTTGCTGTCGACGTCACGGGTGGCCTGGACGGCCATCACCTCGGCGCCGGCGAGCGCGTTCGCGAGGGTGGACTTGCCGGCGCCGGACGCGCCGAGCAGCACGGACGTGCCCCGTCCGAGGCGCGCGGCGAGCTCCTCGACGCCTTCGCCGTCGCGGGCGCGGACGGGCAGCACCGGCACCCCGGGGGCGCTGGTCTCCACGTCCTGGACGAGATGCGCCAGGACGACCGGGTCGGGCACCAGGTCGGCCTTGGTGAGGACGACGACGGGCTGGGCGCCGGACTCCCAGGCGAGCGCCAGGAAGCGTTCGATCCGGCCGAGGTCGAGGTCGACGGCCAGGGAGATCGCGACGACGGCGTGGTCGACGTTGGCGGCGAGGATCTGTCCCTCGGACCGCTTGGAGGAGGTGGAGCGGACGAAGGCGGTACGGCGGGGCAGCAGGGTGCGGACGTACCGCGGATCGGCGCCCTCGGGGTCGAGGGCGACCCAGTCGCCGGTGCAGACGACCTTCATCGGGTCGTGGGGGACGACGAACTCGGTGTCGGCCCGGACCGTGCCGGCCGCCGTGACGACGTCGCACAGGCCGCGGTCGACCCGGACGACCCGGCCGGGCAGCAGCCCGAGCCCGGCGTGGGGCGCGAACGCGGCGGCCCAGCCCTCGTCCCAGCCGAGGGCGACGAGAGGGTGTGCCGAAGCATCGGCGTAGTCGGAGCGGGGAGAGACAGGGAGAGGCAAGGGAAACCCTTCACAGGGCGGCCCCGGCGGCGCGCACGGGCGCGCGGAGAGGTTCGGTCGGTCAGCCGGAGACCGCGGGGGTGAGGTGGACGATCGTCTGGCCGCGTCGAGCGGCCCCGGTGCCGGTGACAGTCATCGGTCGCACCTCCCCGTTCCTCTGGTTCCCGTACGTCTCTCGTACGACCCCGTCAGGCTAGGGGAGCCTGACGGGGAACGCCACGTGTTTTCTCGCGGACGGGCGCTCAGGAGCCCGTGCACTCCTGGCCGTTGAGCGTGAAGCCGGACGGTGCCGTGTTGGTGTCCTGCCAGGAGGCGAGGAAACCGAAGGTCACGGTGGCGCCCGCGGTGACGGAGCGGTTGTAGTCGGCGGCGGTCGCGGTGACCCGCGTGCCCTGCTGGGCGACGCTCGCGTCCCACATCTGGTCGACGTGCTGCCCGTCCGTGAAGGACCAGGCGACCCGCCAGGAGTCCAGGGCCGTGGGCGAGGTGAACGTGACACTGGCCTGGAAGCCGTCGGGCCACTGGTTGACGAGCTCGTAGTGGACCTCGCAGACGGCCGCCTCGCCGGTCTCGCCGCCGCCGGTCCCGGCGGTGGCCGAGGAGGTGCCCTGCGGTTCGGGGTCGGGGTTCTCGTCGCCGTTCGCGGCGGTGCCCGGCGTGTCGCCGGCGGACGGCGTCGGGGACGCGACCGACGGGCGCGCGGAGGTCACGGGCGCGCCGGAGGTCGGCACGGTGGAGCCGGGGCCGGCCACGGGGGTGGGGTCCGTGGGGACGGTCTGCGCGTCGGTGCCGCTGTCGCCGCCGAACGGCATCAGTGACGCGGCGAGGGCCAGCCCCGAGACGAGGACGGCGGCGGCGAGCAGCCCGTGGCGCCGCAGACGGGCCTTGTGGGCCGCGGTGCGCTCCGCCTGGCCCTCCGGGTCCGGCCCGTCGGCCCGGCCGGCGCCGAGGCGGACCTCGGCGGCGCGGCGGCGGCGCTCCAGGTAGGCGAGACCGCCCCAGCCGATGACGCCGCCGGCGAGCGCGGCGGGCAGTCCGCCGCCGTGCAGCCGCAGACAGGCGGCGGCCTCGGCGCACTCCACACAGGTGGCGAGGTGGCGGGAGAGGTCGTCGGGGGTGTCGGCGCCGGGCGAGCGGGTGACGGCGTCGAGCAGCCGGACGTAGGAGCGGCACTCCGCGCTCATCGGCGTGTCGAGGTGGTTGCGGTGGCAGCGGTCGCGGAACAGGCCGCGGACCGCGTTGAGTTCCTCGACGGAGGCGTCCGGGTCGAGGCCCTGGCGGCGGACGACGGAGCGCAGCGGGAGCGCCTCCACCTCCGCCAGCCACAGCAGGGTGGCGTCCGACTCGCCCATGTCGCGCAGTCCGCGCAGGGCGATCGGGCGGCTCAGCGGCGGGCCGGCGTAGCGCCAGGCCTTGTCCGAGTTGAGCCACAGCCGCAGGTCGGGATCGAGTTTGTGGCCCTGTCCCTCGGCCTCCCAGGCGGCCGCCGTGTTGCGTACGGCGGTCAGCAGCAGGGGGATCCGGGGCAGCCGGGACGAGCGGCGGCCGGCACCTCGTGCGGTACCGTCGTCGGCGGCGCGGGCCTCGTGTATGCCGAGCGCGAACGCCTCGCGGGCCAGCTGGTTGGCCGCGGTCGAGCCGGACGTGCACAGGTCCGCGTACGACAGGACGGCGTCCCAGCACTCGGAGAACAGCGCGGCCTCCGCGGCGTCCTTCGGGGTCGGCAGGTCGGGCATGTGACTCCTGCATCCAAATGCGAGGTCAACTCACCATGACGGCAATGGAGTTGGGGGGAACCTCGCGGCAGGCACCGAGGATTTCACGTTTCTCACACAACTGACAAGCGCCCTGTTCAGATGTCATGTAAGGACGTCCTGTCAGGCGGCCGCGCCCCCTTCTCCGCCCTGGAGTACGGACGCGGACCCCGATGTGTTCAACTCCGGGCCCGGCCCGTGCTCGACGGCGGTGCCGGGACTATACGGCCGTCTCCTCCTGCGCCGGAAGACTGTCCATGAAGGAACTCACGGAGAACACCGCGCGACCCGGTCCGGGCAGGCCGTAGCCGGGGGGCGAGGAGAGCCCGAACTCGTCCATCGTGGCCCGGTAGGCCTCCAGCAGACGGATGTGGTACTCCAGCGGCGCGCCCTGCGGGTTGGCCTTGCCGAGCGGGGTGGTCGGCTCCGGGCACCAGGTGGTGAAGCGCGGGGTGATGCCCTGTGACATGAAGAAGCGCAGCCCCTCGGTGGTCGACGCGATCGCCTCGTCGACGGTGGTGAAGCCGAACGGCTCGGCCATCTCCACGCCCGCCACGAAGTTGGGGATGACGTTGCGCGCCCCGAACACCTCGGCGGAGTCGAGGATCCGCCGGTGCCACTCGTCGCGGCCGACGTAACGCTCCTTGCCGGGGCAGTACATCTTGAAGAGGTACTCGTCCCACACCTCGTAGTTGGGGTGGTAGATCTGCACGCCGTAGTCCTTGAACCGCTGCACGTCGTCGCGCGGCAGCGCCTGGGCGACGACCTTGCCGATCCAGCGGCCCGGGAAGCGCTCCTCGATCGCCTTGGCGTAGTGGCCGTAGAAGTCGGCCTCGTCGCGCCCGGAGACCGTCTTGGTGATGGCCCCGCCGGTGAGGGTGTAGGCGGTGGACGCCTTCGCGGTGTCGTACTTGTCGATGATCTCGAGGGCCTCCAGCACCTCCTCGACGTCCTTGACTCCTGTATACGGTCGACCGGCGGCCTTGTGCTGTCGCCAGTTGTGGTTGATGTCGCAGTACTGGCACTCCTCCTTGGCGCCGAAGTACTGGCAGACCCGGAAGACCGTCAGATAGATGAGATAACCCCACTGGATGGTGGGGGCGACCTCCATCACCGACTTCCCGTTGGACAGCTTGTGCCGGTAGTACTCGGGCATGGGCGGCACGCCGACGTCCGCGATCCGCTTGCCGTCCAGGTAGAGCCCGAGCAGGCCCTCGTCGTCGGCCGCCACCCGGTAGGGCGAGGCCGGGTTCACCCGTACGGACACGACCGTGCGCCGCAGGTCGTACGGGCCGCCCGTCAGGATGATCTCCTCGGGCGGCCGGCGCAGCGCGGCCTCGCCCAGCTCGGGCAGGGTGCCGTGGTCGAAGGAGAAGATGAAGTACGACTTCGGCTTGACCTCGCCCGATTCGTTGTCGCTGAGGGCGGAGGGGTCGAAGGCCACTCCCCCGCGCAGCAGGTCCTCCTTGAAGACGGCCTCCCGCGGCACATGCGGAAACCGCTCCATCAGATCCTCGACCAGCGCGGTACGGCTGCCCATCCGTCTCTCCTCCCGGCTCAGGCGTACGACTCCTCACGGTATGCCCCCGGCGGCGCGGAGGCGGGGGCGGGGGTCCCGTGTTGCGGGCAAGGTAGGTTCGACCTGGGTATTCCGGGTTCTCGATCACCTCGAAAGGGCGGGCAGTCGCATGGGCGGGACCGTGACGGACGGGGCGGGACAGGACGGGGCGGGACAGGACGGGCCGGGGCGCGGCGCGGCGGCGGGGAGCCGGTCGTGGCGGAACTGGGCGGGCAACATCGTCTTCGCCGCCGGCGAGCTGCACCGGCCGGAGTCCGCGGACGCGCTGCGCGCCCTCGTGGCGGGCGGCGGGCGGGTGCGGGTGCTCGGCAGCGGGCACTCCTTCAACCGGATCGCCGAGCCGGGCGCCGACGGGGTGCTGCTGTCGCTGGACGCGCTGCCGGCCGAGATCGACGTGGACACGGCGGCCCGTACGGTGCGGGTCGGCGGCGGGGTGCGGTACGCGGCCCTGGCCCGGCGGGTGCACGAGCACGGGCTCGCCCTGCCGAACATGGCCTCCCTCCCGCACATCTCCGTGGCCGGCTCGGTGGCCACCGGCACCCATGGCTCGGGGGTCCGCAACGGCTCCCTGGCCTCGGCGGTGCGCGAGGTGGAGATCGTCACGGCCGACGGCTCGACCGTGGTGATCGGACGCGGGGACGCGCGGTTCGGCGGGGCCGTGACCTCCCTGGGCGCGCTCGGCGTGGTCACCGCCCTCACCCTGGACCTGGAGCCGGGCTACGAGGTGGAGCAGCGCCTGTTCACCGAGCTGCCCCTGGACGGGCTGGACTTCGAGACGGTGGCGGGGGCCGCGTACAGCGTGAGCCTGTTCACCGACTGGCGTGCTCCCGGCTTCCGGCAGGTGTGGCTGAAACGGCGCACCGACGAACCGCTCACCGCGTTCCCGTGGGCCGCGCCCGCCACCGAGGCCCTGCATCCGGTGCCGGGGATGCCCGCGGTCAACTGCACCGAGCAGTTCGGGGTGCCGGGGCCGTGGCACGAGCGGCTGCCGCACTTCCGGGCGGAGTTCACGCCGAGCAGCGGGGAGGAGCTGCAGAGCGAGTATCTGCTGCCGCGGTCGGCGGCCGACGGAATGCTGTATGCGATCGACGGGATCCGGGAGACGGTCGCCCGTGTCCTGCAGACCTGCGAGGTGCGGACGGTGTCCGCCGACGACCAGTGGCTCAGCCCGGCGTACGGCCGGGACACGGTCGCGGTGCACTTCACCTGGATCGCCGACACGCCGGCCGTACTGCCGGTCGTGAGGGAGGTGGAGGCCGCACTCGAGCCGTTCTCCCCACGGCCGCACTGGGGAAAGGTGTTCGAGATCCCGGCCCCCGCGCTGCGCGCCCGCTATCCCCGGATCGAGGAGTTCGCGGCGCTGGTGCGGGAGCTGGACCCCGCCGGGAAGTTCACCAACGCCTTCGTGCGGGACGTCCTGGGGATCTGAATCCGCCACTCGCGCACCGGGGCGCGCCGGACTTTATAAAGCCCCTTTCCTAACCCCTTGTCGAACGTCGTGGCACGCCATAGCCTGTCGCCGCGCCGGTGCCGTCGCCGCTACCGGCCTCGGTGCCGGGGCGGCGAAGGGAGCTCGATGAAGCGCGGCACATCACGGGACATCCGCACCGCGAACCGCTACGAGGTGCTGCGCCAGATCATCGCCTCCTCGCCCACCTCCCGGCAGGAGCTGGCGGCCGCGACCGGGCTCTCCCTCGCCACGGTCGCCACGCTGGTCGGCGAGCTGCTCGACCTCCGCATGATCACGGAGGTCGGGTTCGAGGACTCGGCGGGTGGCCGCCCCCGGGGCCTCGTGGCCGTCAACGCGTCGGGGGGCGCGTTGATCGGTGTCGACATCGCGGAGACGTACGTCCATGTCGAGCTGTTCGACCTGGCGCTGAACGTGCTGGCCCGCGCCGAGGAGAACATGCGCCCCGGCGAGAGCCGCCCGGAGCAGGTGGTCGGGCATGTCGCGGCGGCCGTCGGCTCGGTGGTCGCGCAGGCCGGGGTGGACGCGGCGCGGGTGCTCGGGGTCGGGGTGAGCGTGCCGGGTCAGGTGGACCGGGACACCGGTATCGCCGAGTACGCGCCCAACTGGGACTGGCACGAGGTGCCGTTGCTCGACCTGCTCTCCGAACACATCGCGTATCCCCTGTACCTGGACAATCCGCTGCGGGCCAGCGCGGTCGCCGAGCTGTGGTTCGGGGCGGCGCGCGGCCATGGCGACGCGGTCGTGGTGAACCTCGGCACGGGCGTGGGCGCGGGTCTCGTCCTGGGCGGCGGGCTGCACCGGGGGGTGAGCAACAGCGCGGGCGAGTGGGGGCACACCACCCTGGTGCTCGACGGCCGGCTGTGCCGTTGCGGCAATCACGGCTGTGTGGAGACGTACGTCGGCGCGCTCGGGATCATGCAGAATCTGCGCGAGATCGGCCCGCGGAGCCCCCTGTTGCACCCGGGGGACCAGACCGCCACCATCGACGCGCTGGCGGCCGGGGTCACCGCGGGGGACGAGGTGGCCGTCAAGGTCGTCCGGGACACGGCCCGTTACCTGGGCGCCGCCGTCGCGGTCCTGGTCAACGTGCTCAATCCCGAGGTGGTGGTGCTGAGCAGCTGGGTCGCGGCCCGGCTCGGCGAACCCCTGCTGGAGGAGGTGCGCGAGGCCGTCGCCCGGCACGCGCTGAAACGGCCGCTGGCCGCCAGCCGGATCGTCCTCTCCGCGATCCCCACCGACCCCGTCTGCCTGGGAGCGGCGACGTTCGCGCTCGAAGGGGCGCTGCAGCGCGTCGGGCAGCGGAGCGCCAAGCGCCCCCTGCCGGCCAGGAGCCGTACCGCGCCCGCCTCGTGAGCCGAGGGCCGCCGGCCCCTGACACCGGCGGCCCTCAACCCCCCTTCCCCGCGCCCGCGTTACCCATGCGCAGGTGCCCTACACCCTGTCCTCCGGCGCGCCCGGGAGGGTGTCCGTTCGTCATCCCGAACCGATCACAACGCTTCGAACAGACTTCGTCCAACCCCTTGCCGAAGCCTTAGCCGAAGGTTAACGTCCCGCTCCGCGACAGGAATTGAGCCACCTGACGCAGATCCACCGAGCCGTAGCCGTACTTCGAGACAAGGACGTCAGCATGTCGGCAATGAGCAACAACTGGTCCCGTCGTTCCCTCTTCCGGGCCGCTGCGGGCATGGCCGCGGCCGGCACCCTGGCCGCGTGCGGTGGCAACAACGGTCGCGGCGGGAGCAGCGGTTCGGGCAAGAACCTCGTGCAGTACTTCCACGCGTACGGCGAGGCCGGCGTCGAGCAGGCCGTCAAGCGGTACGCCAAGGCCTACAAGGGCGCGAACGTCACCACCCAGTGGATCACCGGCTCCCAGTTCGAGCAGAAGCTGTTCCCCGCGCTGCTCACCAAGAACGCGCCCGACGTCTTCGAGTTCCACCCGCAGATCCAGCTCGTCAAGAGCGGTCAGGTGGCGGACCTGACCGACATCATCGAGCCGGTCAAGGACGACTTCAACCCGGCCGACATCAAGTCGCACACGGTCGACGGGAAGATCTACGGCGTCCGGATGATCGACGACCCGCAGTTCTTCTTCTACCGGCCCTCGCTGTTCGAGAAGGCGAAGATCGAGGTGCCGCAGACCCTGGAGGAGCTGATCGAGGCCGCTGCCAAGCTCAAGACCAGCAAGGTCAAGGGCGCCTTCCTCGGCAACGACATCACCCCGGTGCAGAGCCCGCTGATCTGGTCGGCCGGCGCGGACACCCTCACCGACGACAACAAGGTCGCCTTCAACACCGACGCGGTCGCGGAGGGTCTCAAGCAGCTGCGTGGCCTGTTCACCAGCGGCAACCTGCTCCTCGACGCCCCCGCCGACTGGTGGGACCCGTCGGCCTTCACCCAGGGCCTGACCGCGATCCAGTGGTGCGGCATGTGGGCCATGCCGACCATGCAGCAGGCGCTCGGCGACGACATCGGCATCTTCCCCTTCCCGAAGGTCGGTTCGGCGGGCAGGCAGTCGGTCACCAACGGCGGCTGGTCGATGTTCGTCAACGCCAAGGGCGACAACGTCGAGGCGGCCAAGGAGTACGTCAAGTGGCTGTGGATCGAGCAGAAGAAGTACCAGGAGGACTTCGCCACCTCGTACGGCTTCCACATCCCGCCGCGCACCTCGATCGCCCAGTCCGCCACCAAGCTGAAGTCCGGTCTCCCGGCCGAGGGCGTGAAGCTCTTCAACGAGTTCGGCCACTTCGACAACATCGGCTGGACCCAGGCGATGATCTCCGCGGTCAACGACGTCATGGCCAACTCCGTCCGTAAGAACGGCGATCCGAAGGCCCAGCTCGACGCCGCCCAGAAGAAGGTCGACGCCGAGCTGACGAAGCTGTTCGGCTAGGCCCGCAGGACGGATCACGCCATGTCGACCGCCACCCCACAGCAGGTCGCCCAGCCCGCCCCGGCCGAGGTCCCCAGGACCCGGCCGCGGCGGGGCCTGCGGGCGAGCAGCACCTTCAACTTCTGGCTCTTCACCGGGCCGTTCCTCATCGGCCTGGTGATCTTCGTCTTCGTGCCGATCGTCTGGAGCATGTACCTCAGCTTCTTCGAGGCACGCTTCACGGTCACCCCGAGCGAGTTCGTCGGTTTCGCCAACTACAAGCAGATCCTGACCGACACGGACTTCCGCAACTCCCTCGTCACCTTCACCGTGTTCGCCGCGTTCATCGTGCCCGCCACCTGGGCCCTCTCGCTGGGCCTGGCGCTGCTGGTCAACCGGCTGCGGTTCATGCGGGCGTTCTTCCGGTCGGTGTTCTTCCTGCCGACCGCGTGCAGCTATGTCGCCGCCGCGCTGATCTGGAAGATGTCCATCTTCAACGGCGTCCGCTTCGGCCTGGCCAACACCGTCCTCGACTGGTTCGGCGTCGAGAACGTCGCCTGGCTCGCCAACCCCGATCCGCCCTGGTACTGGCTGGTCATCGTGACCGTCCGGCTGTGGCTCCAGTCCGGCTTCTACATGATCCTGTTCCTCGCGGCGCTCCAGAACATCCCGCAGGAGCTGTACGAGGCCGCCGCCATCGACGGCGCCAAGCCGGGCTGGCAGACCTTCCGGTACATCACGCTGCCCCAGCTGCGGGCCACCTCCACCGCGGTGATCCTGCTCCTGCTCGTCGCCGCCTACCAGGCCTTCGACGAGTTCTACAACCTGCTCTCCAAGACCACCTGGGGCCAGCCGCCGCTGGTCGAGCTGTACAAGATGGCGCTGGGCGAGAACCAGAACTACGGCGCGGGCAGCGCGGGCGCCGTCGTGCTGACCCTGCTGATCTGCCTCGTCACGCTGCTGCAAGGGAAGTTCATGGGCTTCGGACGGGGTGAGGAGTCCAAGTGACCACCACAGCACCCGACTTCAAGAAGGACACCGCGCCGGTCAAGGCCAGGCGCGGTGGCGGGGTCCTCGGCAACACCGGTCTGTACGTGGCGACCGGCATCGCCGGGCTGCTCTTCCTCATCCCCTTCTACCTGATCGTCCGCAACGCGCTGATGACGGACCAGGAGATCACGGGCGAGGAGTGGAAGTGGTTCCCCACCGACATCCAGTGGGGCAACCTCACCGAGCCGTTCGACGACACCACGGTGGACTTCGCCCACGCCATGTGGAACTCCGTGGTCGTCGCCGTCCTGCACACCTCGGGCATCCTCCTGCTGTGCTCGCTCGCCGGCTACGGCCTCGCCCGCATCCCGTACCGGCACGCCAACAAGGTCTTCTACGCCGTGCTGGTCACCCTGATGGTGCCGACGGCCGTGACCTTCGTGCCGAATTTCGTGCTGGTGTCGTCGCTCGGCTGGGTGGACAGTTACCGAGGTCTCATCATCCCGGGCCTCTTCAGTGGTTTCACCTGCTTCCTCTTCCGGCAGTACTTCCTGGGGTTCCCCAAGGAGCTGGAGGAGGCGGCGCGGGTGGACGGGCTCGGCTACTGGGGCGCCTACTGGCGTGTCGTCGTGCCGAACTCGCTGAACTTCTTCGCCGCGATCGCCACGATCACCTTCATCAACGGATGGAACTCCTTCCTGTGGCCGCTGGTCATCGGCCAGGACCCGAGTGCCTGGACGGTGCAGGTCGCGCTGTCGTCGTACATGACGAACCAGACGGTCAACTACCACCTGATCTTCATGGCCACGGCCATTTCCATCCTGCCCCTGCTGCTCGTGTTCCTCTTCCTCCAGCGCTGGCTGGTGCAGGGGATCGCCCAGACCGGTATCAAGGGCTGACCTAGGAGACCGATGTCCTTCCGCACCACCAGCAGCTACGTCGAGGACGTGTCGCCGGGCAGCGGGGCGCTCGCGCCCCGCGCCTGGTACACGTCCTCGGACGCGAAGTATCTCTCCCTGAACGGGAGGTGGCGCTTCCGGCTGTCGCCGACGGCGGACGCCGAGGACGACTCGTTCGCCGCGGAGGGATACGACGCCGGGGACTGGGCCGAGGTCGCGGTCCCCGGCCACTGGGTCCTTCAGGGCGAGGGCGCCTTCGGGGCGCCGATCTACACCAACCATCTCTATCCGTTCCCGGTGGACCCGCCCCGGGTGCCGACCGAGAACCCGACCGGCGACCATCTGCGGGTCTTCGACCTGCCGGCGGACTGGCCCGCGCTGTCGGACGGCGGCGCGGTCCTGAGGTTCGACGGGGTGGAGTCCTGCGCCCGGGTGTGGCTGAACGGGACCGAGCTCGGCGAGTTCAAGGGCTCGCGGCTGGCCCACGAGTTCGCGGTCGGCGATCTGCTGAAGACCGCCGACAATGTGCTGGCGGTACGGGTCCACCAGTGGTCGGCGGGCTCCTACCTCGAGGACCAGGACCAGTGGTGGCTCCCGGGCATCTTCCGTGATGTGACCCTGCTGCACCGGCCGGCGGGCGCCGTGCGCGACTTCTTCGTGCACGCCTCCTACGACCACGTCACGGGTGAGGGCACCCTGCGCGTCGACTCCGACGTCGACGGGCGGGTGGCCGTGCCCGCTCTCGACATCGATGTCGCGACCGGGGAGCCGGTCGCCGTGGCGGTCGAACCGTGGACGGCGGAGACGCCCCGGCTGTACGACGGCGTCCTGACGACCGAGGGCGAACGGGTGCAGCTGCGGATCGGCTTCCGGACGGTGGAACTGGCCGACGGACTGATCAAGGTCAACGGCAGGCCGGTCCTCTTCAAGGGCGTCAACCGGCACGAGTGGCACCCGCGCCGGGGCCGCGCCCTGGACCTGGAGACCATGCGCGAGGACGTGCTGCTGATGAAGCGGCACAACGTCAACGCGGTCCGCACCTCCCACTACCCGCCCCACCCCGCCTTCCTCGACCTGTGCGACACGTACGGGCTGTGGGTGATCGACGAGTGCGACCTGGAGACCCACGGCTTCGTCGAGCAGGACTGGCGGGACAACCCCGTCGACGACGACCGCTGGACCCCGGCCCTCCTGGACCGCGCCGCCCGTATGGTCGAGCGCGACAAGAACCATCCGTCGGTGGTGATCTGGTCCCTCGGCAACGAGGCCGGCACCGGTCGCGGTCTGACCGCGATGGCCGAGTGGATCCACGCCCGCGACACCTCCCGCCTCGTCCACTACGAGGGCGACCGGAACTGCCGCGACACCGACATGTACTCCCGGATGTACGCCTCCCACGAGGAGGTCGACCGGATCGGCCGGGACCTGGACGGCGGCACCGGCAAGCGGCGCGGACTGCCCTTCCTGCTGTGCGAGTACGCGCACGCGATGGGCAACGGGCCGGGCGGACTCGCCGACTACCAGCGGATCTTCGAGGCGCACGACCGCGTGCAGGGCGGCTTCGTCTGGGAGTGGATCGACCACGGCATCGAGCACCCCACGTTCGGCTACGCGTACGGCGGTGACTTCGGCGAGGAGCTGCACGACGGGAACTTCGTCTGCGACGGCCTGCTCCTGCCCGACCGCACCCCCTCCCCCGGCCTCACCGAGTTCAAGAAGGTGATCGAGCCGGTCGCCGTCGAGGGCTGCGGCGACGGCACGGTCCGCGTCACCAACAAGCAGGACTTCGCCGGTCTGTCGGCGCTGGCCTTCACCTGGTCCTTCGAGGCCGACGGCGAGACCGTCGCGTCGGGGAGCCTGCCGGTGCCCGCGCTCGCGGCGGGCGAGTCGGCGGAGGTGAAGCTGCCGCAGCCCCCGCCGGACGTCCCGGCGGGCGCGGAGACCGGCTGGAC
Organism: Streptomyces sp. NPDC005811; assembly: GCF_040630405.1. Lineage (NCBI taxonomy): Bacteria > Bacillati > Actinomycetota > Actinomycetes > Kitasatosporales > Streptomycetaceae > Streptomyces > Streptomyces sp. NPDC005811. The sequence continues at coordinate 96,994 of NZ_JBEXXK010000027.1, read as the reverse complement.
GGTGCGCGCCGTGCTCGCCGAGGACACCGCCTGGGCCGGTGCCGGGCATGTGGTGGCCTGGGGCCGACTGCCCCTCGCGGCCCGGCCCGTCCCCTCGGTCGCCGCGACCGCCCGCCCGGTGGCGGAGGGCGGACGGATCACTCTCGGTCCGGCCGCATTCGACGCTCGCACGGGCGCCCTGCGCGCCATCGGTCCCGTGGCGGTGACCGGTCTGCGCCTGGACGTGTGGCGGGCGACCACCGACAACGACGACGGCACGGACTGGCAGTCCAAGGTCCGCTCCAGCACGCTCTGGCGCGAGCTGGGCCTGCACCGGATGCGGCACCGCCCGGACGCGGTGGAACTCGGCGACGACACGCTGACGGTACGGACGCGGGTGGCGCCGGCGGCCCGCGAGGTGGGACTGTCGACGGTATACACCTGGCGGTCGGACGGCGACCGTCTCCAGCTGACCGTCTCCGTCACCCCCGAGGGCGACTGGACCGTACCCCTGCCCCGGCTCGGCGTGCGCTTCGGACTGGCCGAGGCCGACGCGGTGACCTGGTTCGGCGGCGGGCCCGGTGAGGCGTATCCGGACAGCAGGACGGCGTCGGCGGTGGGCCGTTGGCAGTCGACGGTGGATCGTATGCAGACGCCGTACGTGCGTCCGCAGGAGAACGGCGCCCGCGCCGACGTCCGCTGGGCGGAGCTCGGCGGACTGCGCATCGAGGGCGACCCGGAGTTCTGGTTCACCGCCCGCCGCTGGACGAGCGAGCAGCTGGACGCCGCCCGGCACCGCACCGATCTCACCCCCGGCGACACGGTCTGGGTCAACCTCGACCACGGCCAGCACGGCCTCGGCTCCCAGTCCTGCGGCCCCGGCCCGCTGCCGCGGTACGTCCTGCACGCGGAGCGGGCCACGTTCTCGTTCGTGTTCACGGCCACCGGATGACCGCACTCCGGTCAGCCCCGGGTCAGGCCCCGGTCGGACTCCCGTCGATTAATCGATTGACCATTTGATCGACATTCCGAGAATGTATGGACCTCTCCCGCGGCCGTGCCGGCCTCCCGCCGGCCGGCCGCGCTTCACTGGAGGTTGAACGAGTGAGCGGCACCATCCAGGTGCGCGGTCTGTCCCGCACCTTCCACACCACTGTCCGCCGCCCCGGGTTCGCCGGAGCCCTGCGGTCCCTGGTCAACCCGGAGCGGGTGGCCAAACACGCGGTCAGTGACATCACCTTCGACGTGGACTCGGGCGAACTCCTCGCCCTGCTCGGCCCGAACGGCGCCGGCAAGTCCACCACCATCAAGATGCTCACCGGCATCCTCACCCCCAGCTCCGGCGAGGCCCGGGTCGCGGGGGTGGTGCCGTACCAGGACCGCGAGCGCAACGCCCGCAACATCGGGGCGGTGTTCGGACAGCGCACCCAGCTGTGGTGGGACCTGCCGGTACGCGAGTCCTTCACCATCCTCCGGGACATCTACGAGGTGCCGAGGGCCGAGCACAGCGCCCGGCTCGCGGAGTTCGACGACCTCCTCGCGCTGTCCTCCTTCTGGGACACCCGGGTCCGGCACCTCTCCCTCGGTCAGCGGGTGCGCTGCGATCTGGCGGCGGCGCTGCTGCACGACCCGCCGGTCGTGTTCCTCGACGAACCGACCATCGGCATGGACGTGGTGGTCAAGGAGCAGGTCCGCGAGTTCCTGCGGTACCAGGTCGAAGAGCGGGGCCGTACCGTCCTGTTGACCACGCACGACATGACGGAGGTCGAGCGGCTCGCCGAGCGGGTGGTGCTGGTCAACCACGGCCGGCTCGTGCTGGACGGCACCCTCGACGACATCCGCCGCAGGTTCGGCTCCACCTGGCAGGTGCGGGCCACGCTCACCGACCCGCACGCCGAGGTCCTGCCGCTGCCGGGCATCGCGGTGGTCCGGCGCGAGGGGGCACGGGTGGTGTTCGGTCCGGACGGGTCCGCCGCGCCGACCGTGCACCAGGCGCTGAAGTCGGTCATCGAGCGGTACGAGGTGACGGACATCGCGCTGGACGAGGCCGATCTCGAGGACGTGATGCGGGCCGCCTACATCCACGCGGAGGCGGCGTGACGACGACCGTGCCCGCCTGGCGTGCCGCCCGGGTCACCCCGCTGGGAGAGCTGCACGCACCGCCCCGGATGACGGCGGTCCTGCTCCGGCTGACCGTGCAGGTGGTGCTGGTGGCCTCCCTGTGGCACGGCCTGTACTCCCGCACCGGCACCACCGCGGGACTCGACGAGGGGCAGGCGGTCACGTACGCCGTCCTCGCCGTGCTCGCGTCCCGTATCCGGCAGCTGGACCAGTACGCCGGCCGGGACAGCGTGATCCAGCACATGCACTACGGCACCATCGTCTACTGGTACCTGCGTCCGCTGCCGCCGCAGCGCTACTACGCCCTGCGCGCCCTCGGCGAGCAGCTGTACGGCTTCGCGTGGGCGCTGGCCGGGTACACGGTGTGCCTGGCGGCCGGGGTGGTCGACCCGCCCCGGTCGGCCGCCGTGGCGGGGGTGTTCGCGGTCAGTCTGCTGCTCGGCCAGCTGGTGCTGTACTACGTGATGCTGATCCTGGACCAGCTCTGCTTCTTCACCATCCGCAACAACTCCGCGATGCTGATCCTGATCTTCGCGCAGAACCTGCTGTCCGGGGTGTACGCGCCGTTGTGGTTCTTCCCGGACTGGTTCCTCACGCTGAGCGGCTTCCTGCCGTTCCAGGCGACGCTGAGCGTGCCGCTGTCGATCTACATCGGGCGGATCGATCTGTCCGACGCCGTGGTCCAGTTGGCCGTGCAGGCCGGCTGGGTGGTCGTGCTGGCGCTGTTCACCCGCTGGGTGTGGCGGCAGGCCGCGCGCCGTGTGATCTCGCAGGGAGGCTGAGATGTCGCTGAAGTCCCTGCGCATCGTGTGGCGCATCACGCTGCTCAACATCCGTTCCTCGATGGAGTACCGCTCCGAGTTCCTGCTGAACATCGCGATCGGCGCGATCTGGCAGGTGTCGGTGATCGTGTTCGCGACCGTGCTGCTGACCCGGTTCACCGGGATGGGCGGCTGGGACAGTTCGGAGGTGCTGCTGATCCCGGCGATCCGGATGCTCGCCCACGGTCTGATGGTGCTGCTGCTGGGCCGGGTGCACTTCATCGGCCGGCAGATCCAGGAAGGGAAGATCGACGTCTATCTGCTGCGCCCCATGCCGGTGCACCGCCAGGTCCAGCTCGCCTACTTCCCGACCAACGCCATCGGCGATCTGACGGTGGCGACGGGCCTGATGGTGGGCGCGCTCGGCCGCAGTCAGCTGGACTGGACGGCGGGCCGGATCTCGTACCTGGTCGCCGCGGTCGTGGGCGGGATGCTGCTGGAGGCCGCGCTGTTCACGGCGGTGGCCTGCGCGGCGCTGCGCTTCCCGGCCGCCGACTACTGGAGCGGCTGGCTGGAGGAACTCCTCGGCACCTTCGGCAGCTACCCGCTGAACGTGCTGCCGCGGGCGGTCGGCGGTCTGCTGACGTACGGCCTTCCGCTCGCGTTCGTCGCCTACTTCCCGGCCGCGGTCCTCACCGGCCACGGGCATGACACCGGCGTCCCCTACTGGCTGGCCGCGGCCTCCCCCGTCCTGGGCGTCCTGGCGTATCTGGGCTCACGGCTGCTGTGGCGGTGGAGCCTCGGGAAGTACACCGGGGTGAACGGCTGACACCCGGCGTCACGGCGTCCGGTACGCCCGGACGAACACGGCGACTCCCCCGACGACCAGGCGTTCCGTCTCCTCCTGGGGCACGGGGAGCACCCCGTAGTGGGACCGCTGGGTGAGGGTGTGCGAGATCAGGGCCATGAAGTGCGCGGCGGCGAGGGGGGCGTCGCCGCGCAGGTCGAGCAGACCGGCCTCGGCGAGGCCCGCGAACGCCTCGGCGAGGGCCTCGCCGGCCGGGCCCGGGCCGGCGTCCCGCCAGGCCTGGAGCACCTCGGGCGGCACATGGTCGGCCTCGGCGTGGATGTGCCGGACCAGCGCGAAGTGGTTCGGGTAGTCGTCCATGAGCCCGACGAAACTCCGGGCGAGCGCGACGAGATCGCGCTCGAGGTCCTCGGGGCGGGGCGGCCGTCCGGGGGCCAGTACGGCGTGCAGCCGGGCGATCTGGGCGTCCTTGACCTCGCCGGACGTCCAGGTGACGACCGTGCGGAACAGCTGTGCCTTGCCGCCGGGGAAGTGGTTGTAGAGGGTGCGCGTCGACACCCCGGCCTCGGCGGCGAGCGCGTCGACCGAGGCGCGCGCGTACCCCTCCCGCCCGAAGACCGTGCAGGCGGCGCCCGCCATGGCGACCCATTTCTCCAGTTTCCGGGGCGAGTAGTCCCGTCGCGCCGCCTCCATCCACGCGTCGTTGGTACCGCCCACCGCGTCTCCTCCCGTCCTCACCTGCCCCCATCCTCACGCACGCGCCGACGAATAACAACGAGCGTTGTAATTTCTACAACGCTCGTTGTACTTTCTGGGTGTCAGGCCGTAGGGAACGGCCGTCCCGCCCCCGAGGGGGCCGAGGAGAACAAGGGGGACACCCATGCCCGTCGACACCGCCGTCACTCCCGCCGCCACCACCGCAGCCGCCGCCCAGGAGGAGACCCCCTTACGGGTCGCCGTCGTCGTCGGCAGTGTCCGCGAGGGCCGTCAGGGCCGAAGGGTGGCCGAGTGGTTCCTCGGCGCCGCGGCCGCCCACGACGGCCTGGACCTGGACGTCGTCGACCTCGCGGACATCGACCTGCCCCTGGTCATGCCGGGCTGGGGGACGGCCCCGAGCCCCGCGGCCGTGGCCGCCCTCGCGGACGTGTCGCCGCGGCTGGCCGCCGCCGACGCCTTCGTGGTGGTCACGCCCGAGTACAACCACAGCTTCCCGGCCGCGCTGAAGAACGTCATCGACTGGCACCACACGCAGTGGCAGGCCAAGCCGGTCGGGTTCGTGTCGTACGGCGGACTCGCGGGCGGCGTGCGCGCGGTGGAGCAACTCCGGCTGGTCTTCGCGGAGTTGCACGCCACGACCGTACGCGACGCGGTCAGTCTGCACGGCCCGTGGTCCGGGCTCGGGGAGGACGGCCGCCCGCGGGACGCCGCCGTCTGCGAGGGTGCGGCCAAGGGCATGCTCGGCCAGCTCGCCTGGTGGGGACGGGCCTTGCGGGCGGCCCGCCGGGCCCACCCCTACCAGGGCTGAGGGCGGCCGCCATGACCACGGCACGGTCCGTGGACACGGCGCCGGGGGCCGAGGCCGCCGCCGTCCTGAACCGCACCCTCCTCGTCGTCGTCATCGGCTCGCTGATGTCGGTGCTGGACGTCACCATCGTCAATGTCGCGCTGCGCAGCCTGTCGGAGGCGTTCCACGCCCCGCTGGAGACGGCCCAGTGGACGGTCACCGCGTACACGCTGGCGCTGGCCGCCGTCGTGCCGACCGCCGCCTGGGCGATGGCGCGGCTCGGCACCCGGCGCACGTATCTCGTCGCGCTCGTCCTGTTCACCCTCGGGTCGCTGCTCGCGGCGTGCGCCTGGGACATCGTGAGCCTGATCGTGTTCCGGGCGCTGCAGGGGCTCGGCGGCGGCCTGTTGATGCCCGTCGGCATGGCGATGGCGATGGGGGCCGCCGACCGGGAGCGGTACGGCCGCACGATGGCCCTGCTCGGACTGCCGGTCCTGGTCGGCCCGGTGGCCGGGCCGGTGCTCGGCGGCTGGCTGCTCGACACACTGACCTGGCGCTGGCTCTTCCTGGTCAACCTGCCCGTCGGAGCGGTGGCGTCGGTGCTCGCGGCGAAGCTGCTGCGCCCGGACCCGCCCCGTGGCACGGCACCGGCGCCCCGGCTCGACGTGCCCGGTCTGCTGATGCTCTCCCCGGGGCTCGCGCTGCTGCTGTTCGGGCTGGCGCACGGCGCCGAGCGCGGCGACTTCGCCGCACCGGCCGCGCTGGTGCCCACCCTGACCGGCGCGGCCCTGACCGCCGGCTTCGTGGGGCGCGCGCTGTCGGTACGGCACCCGCTGCTGGAGCTGCGGCTGCTGACGGACCGCGCGTTCGGCGCGGGCATCGCCACCCTGGCGCTGTTCGGCTGCGGCTACTTCGGGTCGATGCTGCTCGGTCCGATGTACTGGCAGCAGGTGCGCGGCTGGAGCCCGACGGCGACGGGGCTGCTGGGGGTGCCGGTCGGACTCGCGGTCGGGACGACCATGCAGGTCGCGGCGCGGAACATCGACAAGGTGTCCCCGCGGCGGCTGATCCGGGCCGGGATCGCGGTGGGCGCCCTCGGCATGGCGCTCACGGGCCTGGCCCTCGGGACGCCGGAGGTGCCCGCCTGGCGGTCGGTCGCCGCCTCGGTGCTGCTGGGGGTGGGCGCCGGGATGGTGCTGATGCCGACGATGACGACGGCGAGCCGCGACCTGCCGAAGGAGCGGCTGGCCGCGGCGACCACGGCGCTGAGCATCAACGCGCAGGTGAGCTCGTCGGCCGGCACCGCGCTGGTGTCGGTGGTGCTGGGCTCGGCGGGCCTGGATCCGGCGGGCTTCCGCACGGCCTGTCTGGTGGCCGCCGCGCTGCTCGCGCTGGCGCTGCTCCCCGCGACGGGACTGCCCGCCCGGAAACGGTCGGGGTGAACGGCCGCGTGGGCGGCGACCGCTCACCGCCGCCCGGCCCCCCGCACCGGCGTCAGCAGGGCGACCCCGGCGAGCAGGACGCAGGCCGCGCCCGCCGCCAGGGCCACGGGGGCCGTGCCGTGGTGTTCCGCCGTCCACGTCAGGACGGCCGCGCCGACGGGGGCCGCCGCGTACTGGAGGGTCCAGAAGGCGGAGGTGACCCGGCCCAGCAGGGGTTCGGGGGTGACCTCCTGGCGCAGGGACATCGAGCAGGTGCCGGCGACGGCGACGCAGGCCAGGAAGACGGCGGCGAGGGCGCCGACGACGGGCACGTCCTCAGCCCGGCCGAGGCCCGCGACGGCGGCGCCGCTCACGGCGACCGCCGCCGTCCAGGTCCGGCCGAAGCCCAGCCTGCGGCGCACCCGCGCCACCAGCAGCGACCCGGTGACCGTGCCGAGCGCGCCGACCGCCAGGACGGTGCCGACGGTGCCGTCGTCGTGGCCGAGGTCGTGCTTGAGGTGGTAGACCAGCAGGTCGTTGAGGCCGAGGGTGAGGAAGCTGAAGACGAAGAGGAGGGCGGTCAGCGCCCGCAGCACCGGATGGCCGTACAGGAACGCCACCCCGGTCCGCAGGTCCCGCCACAGCCCGGCCCGTTCGGCCGGCTCCTCGTCCGCCGGCCGCGGCCGGATCCGTACGACGGCCAGACAGACGGCCGAGACGCCGAAGCTGGCCGCGTCGACGCCGATCGCGGCGGCCGGTCCGGCCCGGCCCGCGAGGACGCCGGCGCACAGCGGGCCGAGGACACCGGCCGTGGCGGCGGTCGCGCCCAGGCGGCCGTTGGCCTCCGTGAGCTGCGCGGTGCCGACCAGGCCGCGGACCGCGGTGACGTAGCCGACCGCGAACAGCATGCCCACGGCCTCGCACAGCGGCAGCACGGTGTACAGCAGCCAGAGCTGCGGTCCGGCGAGCCACACCAGCGGGATCAGCGCGTAGAGCACCATCCGCACCAGGTCGCAGCCGATGAGGAGGCGCCGCCGGTCGACCCGGTCCACCACGGCCCCGGCGAACACGGCCGCGACGACCGAGGCGGCACCGCCGACCGCCGTGAGCAGGCCCATCAGGGCGAGCGAGCCGGTGGCTCCGAGGACGAGCAGGGGCAGGGCGACGAGCGCGAAGGAGTCCCCGAGGAAGGACAGGGTCTGCGCGGCCCAGAAGACCCCGAAGTCCCGCTGCCGCCACAGGGGTCGCTCACGGCTCTCGGGTGCGGTCCGACGCCTGCGGCCGCCGCGCGCCCGGTACGCCAACCGTCCCCCCTCCCCCTGCCGTACTCCCCGGCAACCTTACGGCCGTCGGCGGCGACCGGAAGGGGCCGGGCACGTTCGGCGGCTACGGGGCGGCCACTGCCGTACAACGAGAGCTGTATGGCAAAGCCGGCGTACACCGGTCTGGCGAACGGGTTCAATCCGAACGCGTGACCGGCGCGGGCTCCGGGGCCCCGGCGGGCCGCTCCGGCCGGGCGAGGTCGTCCAGGTCGCGGATGGCCGGGATCGGTGAGCGCAGCAGCCACAGCACCGACAGCGCGCCGCCCACGGCGGCCACGGTGAAGGCCGCCCGCAGGCCCACGGCGGTGGCGAGTCCGCCGCCGGCCAGGGCGCCCAGGGGCCGCACCCCGTAGTTGACCGTGCTGTACGCGCCGATCACCCGGCCCCTGAGGCCGTCCGGGGTCACCGCCGTGTCCAGCGAGTTGAGGTTGACGTCGAAGATCATGACGCCGAAGCAGGAGAGGAACCAGGCGGCCGCCAGCACCGCGGCCCGGGCGAGGAGCGGCCCCTGGGCGGCCCAGAGCAGCGCGAGGGGCGCCGGGAACACGACGGCGCCCACCGCGATGCTGCGGCCGAGGCCGATCCGCCGGGACAGCGCGGGCGCGGTCACCGCCCCGAGGAGCGCCCCGAGCGCCCCCGCCCCGAACGCCAGCCCGGTCGCCGCCGGGGACAGCCCCAGCTCGCGGTCGGCGAACAGGACCAGCAGTCCGGTGCCGGTCAGGAAGGTGAAGAAGTTGACGGTCGCCGAGCAGCCGAGGCTCGCCCGCAGCACCGGCTGACGCAGGACGAAGGCGAGCCCCTCCCGGGCGAGCCGTGGCAGGGACGGCCCGTCGGGGTCGGCGGGCTCCGGTTCGTCGACGCGGACCGGCCGCAGCAGCAGCGCCGACGCCAGGAAGGACAGGCTGTCGGCCGCGACGGCGAGCGGCGCGGTCACCAGCTGGACCAGGCCGCCGCCCAGTGCCGGACCGGCCACGAAGGACACCGAACGGCTCGCGGCGAGCTTGCTGTTGGCGTCGAGGTACGACGACTGCGGCACGAGGAGGGCGAAGAAGCTCTGGTACGCCGACCCGAACACCACCGCCGCCGTCCCGCTCAGCGCCGCCACCGCGTAGAGCTGGCCCAGGGTGAGCGCGTCCGTGAGCGCCGCGACCGGCAGGGTGAGCAGCAGGGCGGCCCGCACCAGATCGGTGCCGATCATGAGCCGGCGCTTGCCGGGGTGCCGGTCGACCCAGGCGCCCAGGAACAGCCCGCACAGGTTCGGCACCCAGACGAGCGCCGTCAGCCAGGCCACCTCGGCGGCGGAGGCGTGCAGCGTGCCCACGGCGACCAGCGGCAGCGCGAGGTCGGAGACCCGGTCGCCGCACTGGGAGACGGTCTGCCCGGCCCAGAACCGCAGGAACCGGCCGTCGCGCCACAACGAGCCCGGGCCCGCCTTCACTCCGCGGCGCCCTCGGGAAGTGTGTAGGTCAGGACGCGCACGCCCCGGCTGCCGGGCGGCCGGCGCTCCCCCTTGCGGGCGAGGTACGGCGCGAGGAGGTCCTCGACGGCCTCCTGGAGCCCGGCCAGTTCCTCGGCGGTGACGACGATCCGGCTGTTCAGCCCGCCGGCCCGGGCCGCCCACTCCGGCTCCAGGTCCGGTTCGGTCTCGGTGAGCCAGCGCACCGGCAGTCCGGCGGTCCGCGCGAACATCTCCGCGACCAGGACCCGGGCGGCCGAGCGCCCCTCCTCGTCCTCCGGCGCCCGGAACCGGAAGCCCCGGCCCACCGACTCCCAGCGCCGCTCGCGCCGGTCCGTGCCGGCCTCGGCGTCGCGGACCAGCCCGAAGCCGGCGAGATGGCGCAGATGCCAGCTCGTCACGGACGGCGTCGCGCCGACGTGCGGGGAGAGCTGGGTGGCCGTGGCCGGCCCGTGCCGCTGGAGCCGTTCCAGCACGGCCAGCCGCACCGGGTGGGCGAGCGCCCGCATGGCCTTGGGATCGGTGAGTTCGACATCACCCGATCGGTTACCCGCATCCATGGCGTGAGAGTGTCGTCTCATACTGCCCGAGAGTCAACTCGGCGATGGAAAAGGGTGGTTGAGCAGGAGGCCGACTGCCTGCGGGGGCGGCGGGCCGGCCCCCTCTAGGATCTCTCCCGAACTGTCCAGGCCCGAGCACCCAAGGCGGTCCCCATGCCCCGAGCCGGCCTCACCGCCGACCGACTGGTCGCGGCCGCCGCCGAACTGGCCGACGAGGCCGGACCCGACGGCGTCACCCTCTCGGCGCTGGCCCGGCGCTTCGGCGTCAAGGACGCGAGCCTGTACTCCCACGTCAGGAATCTCAAGGACCTGCGGATCCGGCTCGCGCTGTTCGTCGGCGGCGAGATGATCGACCGGATCGCGCCGGCCGTCGCCGGGCTCGCCGGGAAGGACGCGCTCGCCGCGTTCGCCGGGGCCTACCGGGAGTACGCCCTCCGCCATCCCGGGCGGTACGCGGCCGCGCAGATCCGTATCGACCAGGACCTCGCCGTCGACTCCGCCGCGATGCGCCGCACCGCCGAGATCACGCACGGCATGCTCCGCGCCTACGGCCTCGCCGAACCCGACCTCACCGACGCCGTCCGGCTGCTGCGCAGCACCTTCCACGGCTACTGCGCCCTGGAGGCCGGCGGATCGTTCGGCGCGCCCCGGGACGTCCAGCGGTCGTGGGAGAAGGTGATCGACGCGCTGCACACGGCGCTGACGCACTGGCCCAGGGAGGCCGACGGGGCGGCCTGACCCCGCGGGCTCAGGCCGACGGGTCCGGGGTGCCCAGGGCCTGGACATCGGCGTACGACGGTGTCCTCCCCTCGGGCGCACGGCCGTCGCGGATCCCGGTCATCGCCTCCAGCGCGGCGCCGAGTGCCCGCCGGTACAGCAGCGAGCCCAGGCTGACCCGGCGCACCCCGAGTCCGGCGAGCTGCGGGACGGTCGGACCGGCCGGGGAGAAGAGGAGGTTGAGGGGGGTGCCGAGGCGGGCGACGAGAGCGGCGATCCGCGCCGGATCGGTCAGCCCGGGGACGAACACCCCGTCGGCGCCGGCCTGTTGGTAGGTGTCGAGCCGGGAGAGGGTCTCGCGCCACTTCTCGCTGTCACCCGCCTCCTTCTCGCCCTGGCCCAACCAGTAGGTGTCCGTACGGGCGTTGACGAAGAGACCGGGCGCGGCCCGCTTGACGGCGGCGATCTTCGCCGCGTGCCGGCCGGCGGGTCCGAGGCCGTCCTCCAGGTTGATGCCGACCGCTCCCACGGCGGCGAGCCGGCGCGCGAACTCCCCCACCTCGTCCGGGTCTTCGCTGAAGCCGCCCTCCGCGTCCACGGAGAGGAGGAACGGCTGCGAGCCGAGGACGAGGGCGAGGCGGAGGGTCTCCTCACGGGTCGCCGACTCCCCGTCGGGCAGACCGGCGGCCGCGGCGACGGCCAGACTCGTCGTGCCGATCGCCGGGAAGCCGAGTCCGGCCAGGGCCAGCGCGGAGGCGTGGTCCCAGGCATTGGGCAGCAGGAGCGGGGGGTCGGCGTGGTGGAGCGCGGCGAAGGGGGTCATACGGGCAGGTTAGGGTCCTGACGGTTCGGCGCCGGCCGAACCGTGGCCGACGGTCAGTCCGCCGCGGGGGCCGCCCGCTCCGACCGGCTGCGCTCCACGCAGAACTCGTTGCCCTCCGGGTCCGCGAGCAGGGCCCACCCGGTGCCGTCGGGCCTGCGCCGGTCGGCGACCAGCGTGGCGCCGAGGGCGAGCAGCCGCTCGACCTCCTCGTCCCGGGTGCGGTCCTGCGGCTCCAGGTCGAGGTGCACACGGTTCTTGATCGTCTTGGTCTCCGGCACGGTGACGAAGAGCAGGCCCGGGCCCTGGATCAGCACCTCGTCGTCACCGGGCTTGTCGTCCTCGTGGAGGGGCCGGCCGAGCACCTCGGACCAGAAGGAGGCCACGGCGTAGGCGTCGGAGCAGTCGATCGTCACATGGCGGATGGCAGAAGTCATGCGGGGATTGTTGTGCAGGGCCTGTTCCTCAGCAACGCGTTTACCGGCTGTGCGGGGGTCTCCTGAGGCGCGCCCGGCGGACCCGGTGCGGCAGGCGGCGGGAACCCCGCTGCGGCAGGCGCGGGAATTCTCCTCCGCCCCGGCAACCCTTTTCCGCCCCGGTGGCAACAACAGGCCATGACAACTGCTCGACGCACGACGCGCCACCGCCGCATCCGCGCGGCCCGCAAGCCCGCGATCGGCGCCCTGGCGGCCGCCGGGGTGCTCGCCGGCGCGTGGTACGCCACCGCCGGGGCCGCGCCCGCCACCGCCCCGAACCTCGCCCCCACCACCACCGCCGTGGCCCTCACCGCCAAGTTCCCCTACCTGTCGGCCGGTTACAACAACACGCGCGAGTGGACGCGGACGACAACCGCGGTGGCCCCGAACGGCACCCTGCGGGTGGCCTGGCCCGCCGCGGACGGCATCCACGTCACCCCGCTGACCGCCGCCGGGAAGCGCTCGGGCGCGGACACGGTCGTCAAGGGGGCCAAGGAGGTCGGTGGCCTGGTCGCGCACAACGACGGCTTCGCGCTGCTCACCCGGGTCGCCGACACCAACAAGTGGAAGGACACGGCGGCCGCGATCATCCGGTACACGGGCGGCAGGCAGACCTTCCGCACGAAGCTCACCGGCACCGCGTCGAACGACACCTCTCCGGTCCTCGACGGCCAGCTGACCTGGAACGGCACCAAGTACGGCGCCTACTTCGTCGTGCACGGCGCGGGCGGCTTCGCCGACGGGCACTACGGCGACAAGCTCCAGTACATCAGCGCCAAGGGCACCAAGCTGAGCGGCGGCTGGGGCTGGGGGTGCAGCCACAACGAGGGCATCGCGCTGCACGCCGAGACCACCGGCGCGTTCACCTCCCTGTGCTTCGACGACTGGCGTTCGGGCCTGTTCGTCTCCACGAAGATCGGCGCTCCGGACGTCGCCCCGGTCGTCCAGCGCGAGCAGTGCTGGGCGGGCTACTGCGGCGGCACGTTCCCGGGCCGTACGGGTGACCTGGTCAAGTCCTCCACCGGCCGGTACGCCACCGCGTTCGCCTCGCGCGGGGCCGCCTCCGCGAAGAAGAACCCGGACGACTCCAGCGGGCGCGGCTGGACCGTCAAGCCGAGGACCGGCACCCACCAGGTCGCCGTGGCCTTCATGAAGAACCGCAACTCCGGTCCCGGCAAGGCGGTCTACCTCACCAGCGCGGCCGGCACGGAGAACGTCAACGTCCACGTCGCCCCGTACGGCAAGGATCGGCTCCTGGTGTCCTGGGAGTCCCTGAAGAACGCCAAGTGCGCCTCCGGCACCTGCACGGGCACCTTCACCGGCACCCATCTGCGTCTCATCGACTGGACCGGCGCGTTCCAGAGCGCGGACAAGGTGGTGAACACCCGGATCAGCGGTGACATCGCGGTACTCAAGGACTCCACGCTGACCTGGGCGTACGCCCCGGTGACCCCGACCTACGCCAAGCCGCTGACCGGGGCGTCGCCGACCACGACGACCCTGCGGATCGCCCGTCTCAAGCCCTGACCCGTACGGCGTCCCCCGTCAGGGTCACCCGGACCTCGGGGCCGTCGCTCCAGCACACCCGGATCCCGTCCGGCCCGTCCGCCCGCACGGAGACCGTCTCCTCCAGGGGGACGGTCTCCGGCTCGGCGGTGAGCCGGGCGAGCGCGACGAAGAGGGTGCCGCCGTCCCCCGTGGTACCTGCGAGGGACCCGGGGCCGGCCGGGGTCGCGGTGCCGGTGGGGGCGTCCTCGGCGGAGACCGCGAGGCCGTGGACCGGGACGAGGTCCGCCCGCAGCCCGTCCCCGGCGTGCCAACCGGTGACCCGGACCGGCGTCCCCGGTGCCGCCCCCGTCACCAGATGGGCCCGCACCTCCGTCGCGCCGCGCGCCAGCAGGACACTCGTCACCCGTGCCCCGCCGCCCGCGGTGTGGCGCGAGGCCACCCAGCCGTCCCCGGCGCCCAGCGGCTCGATACCCGTACGCCCCGGGTCTCCCCCGACGATCACACTGTTGTCGTACGAGGGGGAGGGCACCGTCACCGTCGAGTACGCCAGCCGGGTGTAGTACGGGTCGTAACGGACGTCCTCGCTGCCGTGGTTGTGCAGCCGGACCACGCCGTCCGCCCGCGTGGACTGGAGCAGCCAGTTGGGGGCGGCGACCGGGGTCACCGCGTCCTCGCGCTCCGCCGGGCCCGGCTCCTCGGTGGCCGTCCAGACCTCGTGGTCCGCCGGGAGCAGCAGGCCGAGGAACCCCTTGCTCGCCCAGTAGGGGGAGGCGGGGCCCGAGTAGCCCTGGAGGACGGCGGCGTCGGGGCCGTGCCAGCCGAGGGTGAGCAGCCCGCGCTCGTCCACGGCGTCCCGCTCCAGGAAGTACTTCAGTGCGCCCGAGGCCAGCCGGCGGGTCTCGCCGGGCGGCAGCGGGGTGCGGCCGGTGAGGGCGCCCAGCCACAGCGGGGCGGTGGTCGCGAAGCGGTAGGTGAGGGAGCGGCCCTGGTGCATCGGGGCGCCGTCGCCGCCGAACAGCCGGGCGTAGTCGGCGAGGTGGGTCTCGAGCCGGCTTCCGTATACCGTCAGCAGTCGACTGTCGTCGGCGAGCCAGGCGTGCAGCACCGGATACAGGTGCATGGCCCAGCCGTTGTAGTAGTCGTACTTCCTGCCGTCGCCGTCCGTGTACCAGCCGCCGCCGACGTACCACTGCTCGATCCGTTCCAGCCCGCGGTCCACCGCCTTGCCGGCCGCCTCGCTCTCGTGGCCGATCTCCTGGAGGAAGCCGCCGACCGTGACGGGGAACAACTCCCAGTTGCAGGGCCAGGGTTCGGCGGTCAGCGCGTCACCGAGCCAGTGTGCGGCGCGCTGCCGCACGGTGTCGTCGAGACGGTCCCACAGGAGGGGGCGGGTCAGCCGCAGCGCGAGGGCGACGGACGCGGCCTCGACGAGCGGCTGGCTGCGGTCCTCGATCCGGGGCCAGACGCCGCTGACGCCGGCCGCCAGTCCGTCGGCGTACCGCTGCAGGGCGGTCTCGTCGCGGCGGAACGCGGCGAGGAGCAGGGTGCGGGCGTATCCCTCCAGTCCGTCGGAGAGGCGGCCCGACCAGCTCTGCCGGTCGCCGGGGAAGTGGTAGAGGGCGCGGTCCTCGGTGGCGTACGGCTCCACCGCGGCCAGCAGCGCGTCGGCGGCGGCCTCCCAGTGGGCGCGGGTGAAGCCGGTGCGGGGGCTGAGGGCGGGGTCGGGCGGCGGCAGGTGCATGGCGGTGTCTCTCTCGGCGCGCGGTGGGTCGGGGCGGGTCAGGCCCTGGGGGCGCCCCGGTTCCGGTCGGGACGCCCCCAGGAGTTCATCCCACCCGCACGGTGCCCCGGGGCACCAGGTGCCGGGCGACGAGCTCGTCGCGGACCAGGCCCGCGTAGACCGTGGCTCCGTGCACGGAGGTGTGCGTGTTGTCGCGTTTCTCGTTGTACAGGTACAGCGCCTTGGAGCCCTCCACGCCCAGGGACTCCACCAGCGCCTTGGTCAGGGCGGTGAGGTCGATCAGCGGTACGTCCTGTGCGGCGGCGACCGAACGGATCACCGCCGGGTGGTCGACGCCGAGTCCGTTGACCAGCAGGGCCGTTCCGTTGTTCAGCGTGCCGTCGGCGTTGAACCAGCGGCGCACGACGGGGGTGACGAGGACGGGCCGGCCGCCCTTCTCCCGCACCCCCGCCACCAGTGTCTCCAGGTTCGCGCGGTACGTCACCTCGTCGGTCGTCTTGTCGTTGTGCGCGAGCTGGATCAGGACCAGGTCGCCGGGGCGGACGAGCGGCTGGACGGTGGCCCAGAGCTGGGGGTTCTCCAGGTAGGTGACCGTACTCTCCCCGGAATCGGCGTAGTTGGCGACGGAGACGCCACGGCGCAGATACTGCGGCAGCTCCTGGCCCCAGCCGGTGTAGGGGTCGCCGGGCTGGTCGCAGACGGTGGAGTCGCCGACCAGGAAGATCTGCCGGGCATGCCGGGCGGGGGTGACCCGGATGTCCGCGAGGGCGGGTGCGGTGCCGCCGAGTGCCAGGTCCAGTCCGGGAGTTCCCTCGGCGCCGGTCGGCTCGCCCTCCGGCGTACGGACGTTCACCGTGAAGCTGCGGACGACGCGTCCGCCGGCCGGGACCGGGGTCTCGGCGAGCAGCGCCCGCCGGGTCTCCCCGCTGACGGAGGTGCTGGAGTCGGTGTCGCCGCCGAGGACGACCCGGACGTCGTAGGTGCCGGGCGGGACGTCGAAGTGGCACGCGCCGACGGTGCAGTGGTCGATGCCGAGGGGTGCGGGGCGGTGCTCGTGCGCCTGCGCGGTGGCGGGGAGGACCGTGAGGACGGCGGTCAGTGCCAGCGCCGTCGGCACGGCGATGTTGAAACGTCTCACTGGGGCTCCTCCGTCACGGCGGCAGTCCTGGCGGCTGGACCGTACCGCCATTGGCAAGCGCTTTCTAGACCTTGAACCGATTTCACAAGATTGCCAACCTCCCGCCAGTGAAAGCCCTTTCGCGAAATCGATTCAACTGTCACTCTCTCCCACACCCGCACACCCCACACCTCCCGAAGGAGGCTCCCCCCATGTCCGGATCCGACAGCCACCCGGTCCGACGCCGCACCTTCGTCCTCTCCGCCGCGGCCGCGGCCGGTACGGCCGCCCTGACCGGCCCGCTCGCCTCCCCCGCCTCCGCGGCGGCCTTCGGCTGGAGCGACGACGGCTCGAACTACGTCGTCGACACCGGCGCGAGCCTCGTCTTCAAGGTCAGCAAGACCAACGGCGACCTGACCTCGCTGGTCTACAGGGGCACCGAGTACCAGGGCTACGACGGCAAGAACTCGCACATCGAATCCGGCCTCGGCACCTCGACGGTGACGATCGCCCAGTCCGGCTCGACGATCCTGATCTCGGTGACCTACGGCACGCTCAAGCACTACTACGCGGCCCGCAGCGGCGAGAACAACGTCTACCTCTGGACCAACAAGGCCGACACCTCGGTCTCGGCCACCCGCTACATCGTCCGTGTGAAGAAGGGCCTGTTCCTCAACGACGAGCCCGACTCGTACACGTACACGACCTCCACCATCGAGGCCTCGGACGTGTTCGCGAAGTCCGACGGCCAGACCCGCTCGAAGCACTACGCGAAGGTGCGGGTGATCGACTACGACTACCTCGGATGGTCCACCGGATCCGTCGGACTGTGGATCGTCCGCAGCAACCACGAGAAGGCGTCCGGCGGACCCTTCTACCGGTCCCTGCTGCGCCACCAGAGCGCCGACGGCGGCGGCCTGTACGAGATCCTCTACTACGGCGAGAACCAGACCGAGGCCCAGCGCTTCGGCCTCCAGGGCCCGTACGTCATCGCCTTCACGGACGGCGGCGCCCCCTCCTCGTCCCTCTACCCGGCCAACCTGACCACGTCCTGGGCGGACTCCCTCGGTATCTCCGGGTACGTCTCCGCGAGCGGCCGGGGCCGGGTGGCCGGCGTGGGCATCAGCGGCCGGAACACGGCATACCCGTACACGGTCGGGCTCGCCAACTCGGCCGCCCAGTACTGGGGGTCGGCGCGCTCCTCGGACGGCTACTTCTCCATCGGCGGGGCACTGCCGGGGACGTACACGCTGACCGTCTACAAAGGCGAGTTGGCTGTATACAGTACACAGGTGACCGTATCCGCCGGCGGGACGACCACCCTCAACACGCTCGCGATCCCGTCCTCCAACGATCCGGGCAACGCGAGCGCGATCTGGCGGATCGGGGACTGGAACGGCACGCCCGCCGGGTTCAAGAACGCCGACCTGATGACGTACGCGCACCCCTCCGACGTACGGGCCGCCTCCTGGACGGGCAATGTGGTCATCGGCAGCGGCACCGAGACCTCCGCCTTCCCCTGCTACCTGTGGAAGGACGTCAACAGCGGCATCATCGTCCACTTCCGGCTGACCGCGGCCCAGGCCGCCGCCGCGCACACCCTGCGCATCGGCGTGACGACGGCCTACGCCAACGGCCGGCCGCAGATCGTCGTCAACGACGCCTGGACCTCGGCCGTCCCCTCCCCGCCCACCCAGCCGAGCACCCGGTCGCTGACCGTGGGCTCCTACCGGGGCAACAACTACACGTTCACCTACAGCGTGCCGGCGTCCGCCTGGCTGACGGACACCAGCGCCTACAACCAGCTGAAGATCTACGTGGCGAGCGGCTCGGGGACGACGTCCTTCCTCAGCGCGGGCACATCGATCGACGCGATCGACCTGCTCGCCTGACGTCACGTCATGTGCCCTGTGTCCACTGCTGGTTCGTACCGCCGTTGCAGGTGTACGTGATGATCGCGGCCGAGTCGGCGGTGGACGCGCCGTTGACGTCGAGGCACTCGCCGCTCGCCCGGGACTTGATGTTCACATAGCTGCCGCTGGTGGTGACCGACCACTGCTGGGTGGTGGCCGAGGAGTCGCAGTTCTCCTGGGTGACGGTGCTCGCGTTCTCCTGGACGCACAGCGAGCTCTGGCGGGTGACCAGCTGGTAGTAGCCGCTGCCGACGGACTTGAACCAGTACTTCTGGTTGGTGCCGCCGTTGCAGGTGTACTGCTTGATCTGGGCGCCCTGCCAGAGCGACTGGCTGGTCACGTCGGCGCACTTGGACGAGTGCCGGGCGACCAGCGTGTTGTAGGTGGCGCTGGTGCCGGTCACCGTCCCGGCCGCGGTGTCCACGGTGACCTCCGGGTACCAGGACATCGACATGGTCGTCGAGGTCGGGAAGGTCAGCGGCAGCCACACATAACGGGAGTCGTTGACCGTGCCGCCGAAGGAGTTGCCCCAGCGGTCGCCCATGTACAGGTACGACGTCCCCGAAGTGCCCTGGACGGGAAGGACGTACGCGGTCTGCGAGTTGTAGGTGGTGGAGTCGCCGACGTTCGCCATCGACGTCCAGGGGCCGGCCAGGCTGGTCGCGGTGGCGTACTGCTGCTGGTTGGCGCTCCAGCCGGTCGCGCCCGACGTCAGCATGAAGTAGACGCCGTTGCGCTTGAACAGCGCCGGCGCCTCGCGGTGTCCGCCCGCCCAGGGGTTGGCGACCAGGCTGTCGATCGCCGTGTAGTCGGCCGTGAGCTTGTAGATGTGCAGGTCGTAGTTCTCGTTCGCGGCGGAGACCATGTAACCGGTTCCGTCGGTGTCCACGAAGGTGGTGATGTCCCGGGACATGTAGGAGCCGAGGGGGCGGAAGCTGCCCTGGTAGGTGTAGGTGCCGTCGACGGTGTCGGAGACGGCGACGGCCGCGCGGGCCTCGCTGTAGTCGGTGCCGTTCTCCTTGTGCATCCACATCACGAACTTGCCGGTCGAGGCGTTGTAGACGACCTTCGGCCGCTCGATGTAGGCGGTGCCGAGTTCGGTGGCGCTGGACTGGGTCAGGACGTGGTTCCTGAACTCCCAGTTCTTCAGGTCGGTGGAGCGGTAGGCGTCCACGTACCGGAAGGTGTTGTCCGCGTTGCGGTCCTCACCGAACCAGTAGTAGTAGCTGCCGACCTTGATGACCCCGCCGCCGTGGGCGTGCACGACGGCGCCGGAAGTGTCGGTGAACTGGACGCCGTTGGGGACGGTCAGGGCCGCCGCCTGGGCGGGACCGGCGGTGGCGAGGGCGCCGATCAGCGCCAGACAGAGGGCGAGCAGGGTGGCGTACACACGTCTCATGGGGATACCTCTCGGGGAACGACCACCTTCACGGGACTACAGGTGTGTTCGAAGCTGCGGGTGCGTTCGGGACTGCGGATGCGTTCGGGACTGCAGATGCGTTCGAGGATGCGAACGCCATGTGGAATGACGAACGCCGAAAAGGTAAGGGTGTGTTACCAGCAGGTCAACGGGTCTGACGGGACTTGATAGAAAGCCTTTTCCGGAGGAGTGCGGCGAGACCCGGAGGTTTCCAGCGGCGCGGCGAATTTCTGTTATCGGCGACGACCCCGTACCGTCTCCGACCTGTGCGCAGCCCCCTCCACACCTCAGCAGCGGCCGCCGGCGCCCTCGCGGCCGTCGCCGCCCTCCTGGCCACCGCTCCCCCGGCCGTGGCCGCCGGCGCGCGGGACGTCACCGCCGATGTGCTCGCGAACCGGGACGTGACCCTCGCCGGCGACACGGTGATCACCGTGCCCTCCGGGACGACCACGTACGACGGCCTCCTGCGGGGCGAGGGAACGCTCACCGTCCGCGGCGGCGGGACGCTGGTCCTCACCAAGGACAGCGACTTCACCCTGCCGAAGGCCCGCCAGCGGCAGACCGTACGCACCCAGGGCGGCAACCACCCGTACACGACGGTCACCCGCCCCGACCCGCCCGCGATCACGGTCGACCGCGGCACCACCCTCCAGTACGGCACCGGCGGCGGCACCGGGCTGATCGGTCATTTCCCGTACGACACCCCCGGATACCAGCTCAATCAGCTCAACATCCGCGTCGACGGCACCCTCCGGCTGTCCCTCACCCGCACCTTCAACATCGGCACGATCAGCGGCTCCGGCCTGGTCACCCAGCCCCGCGGCATGTGGGGCACCCTCGACCTGGCGGGCACGCACCCCTTCTCCGGGGTCATCGACAACGGCACCGGGATGGCCGTCGGCCGCCCCGAGTACCCCGTGGCGCTGCCCGCCGCCCGCGCCATCCTCAACCAGGGCTCCTGGATCATCGACACCCCGCTGAACCAGACGATCACCCTGCGCCAGGACTTCTACCAGCGGGAGTACGGCAGCGACGTCAACGTCCACAGCCGGCCCGGCAGCAAGGTGGTCCTCACCGGCCAGTACAGCTACAGCGACCGCGGCGGGGACACCCACCCGTCGTTGAGCGATCCGGGCCTCAACTGGCGTGCGATACCTCACCAGTTGAACAAGCGAGGCACCAACATCGAGGGCGCGGACGTCCGGTGGGGCGACGGCACCACACACCGGATCTTCCTGCCCGGCACCAAGGACACCGTCTACATCAACCTGCACGAAGCCGGCGGACGCCGGTCCCTGCTGACCTTCGACTACAACGGGCCCGTGACCCTCGGCGCCCCGATCGGCGGCGGCCGGTACCACGACACCCTCGCCGCACCCGGCGCCGGGGACGTCGTGATCGCCGGCACCAGGGGCAACGACGTCACCTTCGCGGCCGCCCAGCACTACGACGGCTCCACGACCGTGCAGCGCGGCGCGGTGCTGCGGCTGGGTTCGGGCGCGGCGGGCGGCGACGGTTCGCTGCTCACCGGCACGGCCCGGCGGCGGATCGTGAACGACGGGACCCTCGTCGTGCGGAACACCACCACCCCCGTCTCCCTGGCGGGCATCGGCGGCAGCGGCGCGCTCGTCCAGTCCGGCGCGGCGACCACGACGCTCACCGGATCCTCCGTGACCTACACCGGCACGACGACGGTCCGCAAGGGGACCCTCGCCCTGCGGAGCGGCGCGAGCCTCGCCAACAGCCGTGCGATACACCTGCCTTCGGCATCCTCCCGGCTGGACACGGGCGGCACGGCACTGCGGGTGCTGAGCGCACTCGACGGCAAGGGCACGGTTCAGGGCGCTGTCACCAACCGGGGCGTGGTCACGGGCGGGTTGACGGTGAACGGTGACTACGTCCAGAGCGCCGAGGGTCAACTCGTGCTGGGACGCGCCCCGTTGAAGGTAGGCGGCCGGGTTCGGCTGGGCGGGGGACTCGATCTGTCGCAGGCGGGGCAAGGGAAGGAGGAGAAGGAGGAGAAGGAGGAGAAGGAGATCACCGTCCTCGACCACACGGGGCGCGGTGCGGTCTCCGGGACCTTCGACGGGCTGCGGGAGGGCGCCGAGATGCGACTCGGCGAGGCCGTCTACCGGATCAGCTACCGGGGCGGCGACGGCGACGACGTGGTCCTCACCGCCGATCCCACGGGCTCCTCCTCCTCCGCCACCGGCACATCCGCCTCCTCCCACGCGGTATCGGTGGAGACCCGCAGCGCGAACAGCGGCATGAGCAGCGGGATGGGGTGGTGGCCGTACGTACTCGCCGCGGGACTGCTCGCGGGCCTCGGCATGCCGATGACCCTCCGCAGACGAACGCGGCCCCGGCGCGGGGGCGGGGGCGGACGGCACGCGGCGTAGGGAGCGGCGCCGGGGCGTCCCGCCGTCGCTAACGCCCGCTGGGTGCCTCGGGGAAGCCGAGCCCAGGGGCGAGGGTCCGGGCCTCCGCGGCCCACCGGCCGAGGAACGCGAGTGTCAACCCCCGCTCGCGGTAGCGGAGTTCCGCGGACACCGGGCGTGCGCCACCGTAGTCGAGCTGCCGCTCTCCGGCGCGGGCGAGCATCCGGGCCGTGAGCCAGTCGTACTTCACGGCCGACGCGCACACCGCGAGCCGTACGAGACGCTCGTCGCCGCGCCAGCCGCCCTCCCGCAGGCCGTGCAGATACGCGTCGTAGGCCGCCGCCGCGTACGCGGGGAGGCGGTCGGCGGGCAGGAAGAGGTCGAACACCGTGTCCGGGAGGTAGTTGCCGAGGTCCTCGCCGAGCGCCCCGTCGCCCGCGAACGCCCAGTCGAACACCACGGAATCCGGCCCGCCCGAAGCAACCGGGCTCGGTGTTCCGTCCGACGAGCGGACGTTCGCCGGCCACATGTCGAGATGCCCGAAGGCGCGCGGGAGGTTCTCCATGACGTCGAAGAACCACTCCCGGTCGTGGTGCAGCCGCACCATGTCCGCGCGCAACCCGGGCGGGAAGTGGTCGCGGACCAGGGGCTGCCGCCAGGCCGCGTCGTCGTCGAGGAGTTCCTGGCCGAGGGTGTTGTGCCCCACGTACTGGCGCAGGAAGCGCCGGGTCAGCCAGGGCGCGTCGACGGGTGGCGCCGCTCCCTGGGCCCGGCCGAGGCGGCGCAGGTGCGCGAGGTGCCGGGCGACGGACCAGGTCGTGGCGGGTTCGCCCCGCACATGCTCCAGCCACAGCGCCAGGTCGCCGTCCGGCCGCTCGACGCAGGCCAGCAGTCCCGGCGCCCGGATGCCGTACGGCTGCCAGTGCGCGGCGAGCCCGGAGGTGTAGACCTCGGCCTCGCGGCGCCAGTAGTTCCAGTGCCGGGGATCGTCCGAGGCGGCCCAGGCTCCGGCCGTCCGCCGGGCGCGGGTGAGCACCTTGACCACGGCCGAACGGTCCCCGGTCGAGACGGTCCAGACGCCACGGGTGACACCGTTGACCGGGTTGTGGGTGAGCGGGCTGAGCCGGGCGGACCCGGCGGCGGCGCCGAGCAGCTCACCGGCTTCGGCCTGGACGAGGTCGGTGTCGGACGGCATCCGCCCAGGCTAGCGGGGCCCTTCCCGCCTGGTGGGCGTTCTGTTCACGAGGTGGACGGGAGGCGCTTTCCGCGGTGCCTTCGACTAGCGTCAGGTCATGACCAGCGACACCTCCTCCCCCGCCGGCGCCCCGCTCGCCGAGGCACTCGCCGCAGGAACCGTCGTCCTCGACGGCGGCATGTCCAACCAGCTGGAGTCCGCCGGACACGACCTGAGCGACGAGCTGTGGTCCGCGCGGCTGCTCGCCGAACGGCCCGAGGCGATCACCGAGGCGCACCTCGCCTACTTCGAGGCGGGCGCGAACGTGGCGATCACCTCCAGCTACCAGGCCACCTTCGAGGGCTTCGCCAAGCGCGGGATCTCCCACGAGGAGTCCGCCCGGCTGCTGGCGCTGAGCGTGGAGCTGGCCCGCGAGGCCGCCCGTCAGGCCGGGGACAAGGGGATCACCCGGCCGCTGTGGGTGGCCGCGTCGGTGGGACCGTACGGCGCGATGCTCGCCGACGGCTCCGAGTACCGGGGCCGCTACGGGCTGAGCGTGGCCGAGCTGGAACGCTTCCACCGGCCCCGGCTGGAGGTCCTGGCCGCCGCCGCGCCCGATGTGCTGGCACTGGAGACCGTTCCCGACGCCGAGGAGGCCGAGGCTCTGCTGCGGGCGGTGCGGGGGCTGGGAGTGCCGGCCTGGCTCTCGTATACCGTCGACGGTGTACGGACGCGGGCCGGCCAGCCGCTGGACGAGGCGTTCGCCCTGGCCGCCGAGGCCGACGAGGTGATCGCGGTCGGCGTCAACTGCTGCGCCCCCGAGGACGTCGACGCCGCCGTGGCGACGGCCGCCCGGGTCACGGGCAAGCCGGTCGTCGTCTACCCCAACAGCGGAGAGTCCTGGGACGCGCAGGCCCGCGCCTGGAACGGCCGCTCCTCCTTCGCCCCCGAGCAGGTCCTCGGCTGGCGGGACGCGGGCGCGCGGCTGATCGGCGGCTGCTGCCGGGTCGGCCCCGAGGCGGTGGCGTCGATCGCGCGGACCCTGGCGACGGCTTAGTTTCTCCGCCCGCGTCCGCCGGCACTGCTAGCCTCCGCTGGTGGAAACCGGTTGCTGCCGGTGTTTCCGTAGGGGAGGGGCGCGATGACGAGGAAGAGCGCGGACACGGCACGCAGCACCATCCGTGACGTGGCGGCCCGGGCGGGGGTGTCGGCGTCGACCGTGTCGCGGGTGCTCGGTGGGGTGTATCCGGTGAGCGCCGAGACCCGCACCCGGGTGCTCCGGGCCGTCGCCGAACTCGACTACGTCGCCGACGCGCGCGCCAAGGCGGTCGCGGGGGCCGGGACGCCGACCCTGGCGTTCGTGCTGGAGGACATCACGGGACCGTCGTTCGCCCACATGGCGCACGGCGTGGAACGCGAGGCACACCGGCTCGGTCACCTGTGCCTGGTGTGCAGCACGGAGGGCGACGTACGCCATGAGCTGGACTTCGTCGAGACGATGCGGGCCCAGCGGGCCACCGCCGTGATCCTGGTCGGCGGCTCCGCCGACACCCCGGAGTACCGCGAACGCACCCGCCGCATGGCCGACTCGCTGGCGTCGGCCGGCTCCCGGCTCGTGCTGTGCGGCCGCCCGCCGCTGGGGCCGGGCGCGCCGGTGACGGTCGTCGAGTACGACAACGAGGGCGGCGCCTTCGCCCTGGTCGCGCACATCCTGGCCCAGGGGCACCGCCGGGTGCTGTTCCTCGGCGGCAAACCCGACCACACGACCGCGCTCGGCCGTGAGCGCGGCTATCTCCAGGCGCACCGGGCCCGTGGCGTCGAGGCGGACCCGGCGCTGATCCTGCACGGCGACTTCACCCGGGACGCGGGCCACCGGCTGCTGCGCCGGGCCCTCGATCTGCGGCTGGACTTCACGGCGGTCGTCGCGGCGACCGACATGGTCGCGGCCGGTGCCCTGACCGCCCTCCACGAGGCCGGTCTCGACGTCCCCGGCGACGTCTCCCTGGCCGGCTACGACGACATCCCGTTCGCCCGCGACCTGCACCCCGCGCTGACCACGGTCCACGTCCCCCACGAGGAACTCGGCCGCCTCGCCGTCCGTACGGTCCTCGGCCGCGCCCCCGACGCGCCCGGCGAGCACCTGCTGTTGGGAACCCATGTGGTGGTACGGGACTCGGTGGCCGGGGTGGGCGGGGGGTCGCTCGCGGCTCGGTGAGGGGGGGGTTCCGCCGGGCGACCGACGGCGTCAGTCGCGCTGGACTCCGCCGGGGCGGCGCAGGCGGCGTACGACCGATCTGAGTTCCGTGCTGCGGATGATCCGGCCGCCGTTGAGCGGGGGCGGGGTCGGGGGCGTGGTCGGCTGGGTGGCCGGAGGGGGCGAGGTGGGGGGCTGGGGCGGGGTGGAGGCGGTGGGGGTGGCGGTGGTGGGGGTGGTCCACAGGGCCAGCTCGCGGTCGCGGAGGCCGTAGGCGGTATGCGATCCGCCGTCGCCTGCATACGAAATCCCGTCTTCCGTCTGCTGTACGCGGTCGCCCGTCACCTGCACACGGTCACCCGTAGCCCGTACACGATCTCCCGCATCCGGCGTCACAGGCTTCTCCACATCCACCCCCTCCCCCACCCCGAACACCCGTACGGGATGCCGCTCGTCCCACGCCTCCCACCCCGGATCGCCCGTCGCCACGAACCGCACCCACGCCGAGTGCATCGCGTCGGCAAGGTCCTGCGGGGCGTCCTCACCGGCGAGTTTCGCGGTCTCGGGGGTGTGGCCGGTGTCGAAGACGAAGCCGAGTTCGAGCGCGTGGCAGGCGCCGAGGCCGGGGCGCAGGGAGGGCCAGGCGAACTCGTAGACGTACGAGGTTCCGGGGCGGGCGTCGGCCAGGCGGTGCAGCGGCCGGCGCAGCAGATGGTCGGTCACCATCTGGCCGACGATCTCGGCGGTGCCGGCCTCGGGGTGCAGGGTGCGGTAGCCGCGCGGGACCTCGTGGCCGCAGTGGCAGCGGGCCATGGCACCGGCGAGGGCGACGGCACCGAGTCGGTCGACGCGTTCCAGGAGGCCGCCGGGGACCAGCCAGAGCCGGTACTCGTCACGGGTCCAGCCGAGGAGGAGGTCGCATCCGGGGGCCGCGTCGCCGTCGACGAGGGCCTGGAGGGGGTCGCGCGGGACGAGGTCGCCGTCGACGACGATGCCGAAGGCGGGGCCGCCGAGGACGGGGCTGCTGAGCCGGCCGACGTCGGCCTGGGTGCGCAGCAGCAGGTCTCGGTCGACGGCGGCGAAGGCCTCGGCGGTGGCGGGGACCTTCAGCCGGGTGGCCATACGGCGCACCATGCGGCGTACCTTGTCGTGTTCGGAGGCCTCCGGTGGTCCGCTCTGCAGGACGGCCCGCCGGAACAGTCCCTGTGCCTGGGGGGCGGCGATCAGCGCCCCGATGCTGATGGCGCCGGCGGACTGTCCGGCCAGGGTGACCCTGTCGGGGTCGCCGCCGAAGGCCCTGATGGAACGGTGGACCCACTGGAGGGCGGCGAGCTGGTCGCGCAGTCCGGGGTTGGCGGGGGCGTCCGGGAACAGCCCGTAGCCCTCGACGCCGAGCCGGTAGTTGACCGAGACGAAGACGATGCCATCACGGGCGAAGTGCCGTCCGTCGTACACGGGAACGGCGGAGGAACCCCTGGTCAGCGCGCCGCCGTGCAGCCACACCAGGACGGGGAGGCGGGCGCCGGGGCCGGGATGGGGCGTCCAGACGTTGAGGTTGAGGCAGTCGTCGCCGGGCACGGCCGGGTCGGACAGGTACTGGGCGAAGGCTTCGGAGTACGGCGGTTTCGGCGGCGTCGGTCCGAACGCACCGGCGTCGCGGACCCCGTCCCAGGGCTCGGGCGGCTCGGGCGGCCGGAAGCGGCGGGGGCCGAAGGGGGGTGCCGCGTAGGGGATGCCCCGGAACACGGCGATGCCCTGCTCGGAACGTCCGCGGACGGCCCCGTAGGGGGTGGTGACGACCGGGTCGGGGTGGTGCCGGTCCTCCGCCGGGGGGGTCGTCCGGTCTGCCGTCATCTGCCCACCAGCCCTTCGCAGCGCTCGTGCACCGGTATCACCAGAGCACCACACCCGTGCGGGGTATTCCGGTGCACGAGCCTGTGACAGGGCTATTTGGCGTACATGAGGGTGCCGAAACCGAGCTGGTCGTAGCCGCCGCTGGTGGACCCGTAGTCCCCGCCGCCGCCCTCGGGGGCCACGGAGAGGCACATCCGGGAGAGGTAGGGGTCGTCGAGGTACAGGCGCCGGTTGTAGTGGTAGTGGAGCATCGCCCAGACGGGGCGGACCTGGCCCCGGGAGGAGGCGGAGATCGCGGTCTGGGCCTGCTGGGCGCAGTTCTGCCCGGTCCCCCAGGTGTAGGTGGTGAAGGGGACGTCGTCGCCGAGGTTGTACTTGGCGACGTACTGGGCGGCCTTCAGGAAGCGGCGGCTGTCGTAGGAGTACAGGTCGTCGCCCTGGTTCCAGGCCATCTCGCAGATCGCGCCCATCTGCCCCATGCCCATGACGGTGTGTCCCTGGTCGCGGCCGGACTCCTGCCACTGGCCGAGCGCGTAGCCGTCGTCGTCGGTGTACAGGTACGGCACGGCGTGCGCGAGCGAGCCGTTTCCGGCGCCCGACCTGAAGTGCGTGACGGCTTGGTCGTACTTGGCGGAGTCCTCGTTGAGGATGCCGATGGCCAGGACGGAGGCCATGCTGCACAGGTCCCAGTTGGCCCAGTAGTTGGTGATGCAGGCGTCGTTGTGGTGCGTCAGGAAGCTGTCGTTGAGCGGGTAGAAGACGGATTCCATCATGCTCTGGAACGCGGCGAGGTCGAAGTCGTCGTGGTCCCGCACGAGTTCGGCGGCGTTGGCGAACTGCCAGCCGTAGATGCCGGCTGCGAGGAACCGGTCGGCGTTGCCGGTGACCGAGGTCAGGGTGGTCGCCCACGCGTTGAGGATGTTCACTGCGCACTGTGCGTGGGCCTCGGTTCCGCCGACGCGCCAGCGCAGGGCGTTCTGGTAGGCGGCGGCGATGTCGTTGTAGAGGAGGCCGTAGTTCTCGCCGGTGCCGCCGCGGACGACGGTGGCGGTGGCGCGGGGCGTCCAGGTGGACTGGGCGTGGGAGTTGGCGGTCAGCCTGGTCCAGCCGGACAGCCAGGGATCGGTGCCGGCGGCGACCCTGACCCTGGCCCGGTTGATGTCGCCCGCGTTGTGCAGCATGCCCGGATGGGTGAAGGCGGCGGGCGCGGCGTCGGCGGGGCCGGCCGCCGAGGCGGCCCCCGCGCCGAGGGCGAGGGCCGCGGTGAGACCGCCGGCGGTCCTGAGCAGACCGCGGCGGCTCACATCGCCCGGATCGTGGTGCCGGTGGTGGGGGTGAGGGTGGGGGGGATGTGCGGCTCATGGGTGTGGGCTCCCATCGTGGGGGGGACCCGTGGGGGATCCCCGTTTCTACGGCGTGGTGACGACCACCTCGCCGAACCGTGCGGTGCCGAGGGCCGTCTGGTCTCGGGAGCAGACCACCAGGCCCACGTGGTAGGGGGCGTCACCGAAGGTGGGGACCGTTCCCTGGGCGAGGGGGGTCCAGGTGGCGCCGTCGTCGGTGGAGACGGAGGCGGCGAAGGCGGTCCCGGTGCGCTGCAGCCGCAGGAGGAGGGGGAGTTGCTGCACCGTGGCCGTCCCGGAGAAGACCGAGGCTCCGGCCACCGTCGGCCGCAGCATGAGCTGGGCGCCGGTGCCGCCGGTGACGATCACTCCGGCCGCCTGGTCGAAGGGCGACAGGGACTTGGTCATCAACAGCCCGATCCGGTCGGCGGTCGCGCCTTCACGGGAGAGCAGCCGGGCGGTGATCTCGCTGTCACCGGTGACGGTCCGGCGCACGAACTGCCCGGTCATGCCTTGTGAGTTGACGTTGAGATCGACACCGGCGCCCTGGACGACGAAGGTGCCGTCCTCGTAGGTGGCGCTGCCGGGGGTGAGGACGGCGACGACACCGCTCCACGAAGAAGGTAATGGGCGACCGGCCGGCTCACACCCTGCGACCGCCCGCGTTGCGCCGCCCGCGCCCCCCGCCCTCCCTCCGCTCCAGAAACAGGTTTCGCCACCCCCGCCCCCGAGCGACACACCTCCCGCCCGAGCCGCCAACAAGACCTGCTGGAAAGCCATTTGCCGCAGAAACAGCCCGAAGGATTTCCGGCGGAGTGATCAGTCCGACCGATTGACCATGCCTCCAGGGCGGACCTACCGTAGAAGCGCTTCCAGAAAACGTTTCCCACGGACTCAGGAGAGTCATGCCCAGCGCCCAGCTGCCCAGGGCCGTGTTCGCCATGGATCCGGTGCACCTCCCCCTGCTGTTCCCCGCCCCGCTCCTGGCCCGGTTGCGGCGGACGGCCGAGATCGATCCCGCCCTCGTCGTAAGGGACTTCGCCGACCCGGCCGCCGCGTCTGCGCTGGCCGGCGCGGACGTACTGATCACCGGCTGGGGCTGCCCCCACCTCGACACGGAGGCGCTCACCGCGCTCCCCCGGCTGCGCTCGGTCCTGCACGCCGCCGGTTCCGTGCGCTCGCTGATCGGCGAGGCCCTGTGGGAACGCGGGGTGACGGTCTCCAGCGCGGTGACCGGCAACGCCGTACCGGTCGCCGAGTACACGCTCGCGATGATCCTGCTCGCGGGGAAGGGCGCCTTCGTCCAGCGTGAGCGCTACCGCCGCACCCACGCCCAGCCCACCCCCGCCGAGATGTCCGTCATCGGCAACCTCGGCCGCCGGATCGGGGTCATCGGTGCCTCCCGGGTGGGCCGCAAGCTGCTCGAACTACTGCGCCCGTACGACCTCGAGGTCATCCTCCACGACCCGTACGTGGACGTGTCCGAGGCCGCCGCGCTCGGCGCCCGGCTCGTCTCCCTGGAGGACCTGCTGCGGCACAGCGACATCGTCAGCCTGCACGCCCCGGACATCCCCGAGACGCATCACATGCTGGACCGGTCCCGTCTCGCCCTGATCCACGACGGCGGCGTGCTGATCAACACCTCCCGGGGTGCCCTCGTCGACCATGTGGCGCTCACCGACGAACTCGTCTCCGGCCGACTGCATGCGGTCCTGGACGTCACCGACCCCGAACCACTGCCCGCCGACTCCCCCCTGTACCGGCTCCCCAACGCCTTTCTGACGCCCCACATCGCCGGCTCCCTGGGCAACGAGCTGGAGCGGCTGGGGCTCATCGTGGTGGAGGAGCTGGAGCGCCTGGCCGACGACCTGCCCCTGGCTCACGAGGTACACCGCGCGGACCTGGCCCGGGTGGCCTGACCGGGGCGCGGCAATGGCGTGAAGGCAACAGGCCGGGGCGCCACGCGCGCGTGGGCGCGGGGCCAGACCTGTCGGCCCACTGCGTGGACGCAGGGAGGACTGTCCCGTCGACCCGCAGGCGTGGGCGGGGGAGGCAGGCTCGTCGGCCCGCCGCGCCGGCCCAGGAAGGCCAGGAAGGCCAGACCTGACGGCCCTGCCACGCAGACGCAGGAAGGGCGCGGCCTCGTCCACCCGCAAGCGTGGGCACGGGGAAAGCAGGCTTGTCTCGGCCCACCGTCCAGGCTCAGGGGAGGCAAGGCCTGTCCGCCCGCCGCCGGCCCTCCTGCCCGCGCGTGGCGCCGACGCGGGCCCCGGCCCGGTCCGGGGCCGCACCCTCACGGAGGGACGATCGTCAGGCGACCTGAGGCCACGGCCTAAAGCACCCAGGTGCAGGGCAAGGTCTACGGCGTGCCCACCAGCGCGGCACCGGCCTTCACCATCTACCGCACCGACGTCTTCAAGAAGTACGGCCTGGAGCCGCCGGCGACCTGGGGCGACTTTGTCGCCGCGGGCAAGGTGCTGAAGAAGCACGGCATCCACATCACGAACTACGCTGGTGAGGACCTCAGCACCCTGGAGGTGCTCGCCATGCATGCGGGCGCCCACTGGTACACCATCGACGGCAACGCGTGGAAGGTGGACTTCCAGGACGCGGGCAGCCTGAAGGCCGCCGACGTGATCCAGCAGATCATCGAGAACGACCTCAACTCGAAGCTATCCTTCGCCGATTACGCGGCTCTCCAGCGCAACTACGACGACGCCGACACCGTCACCCGGCAGATCTCCACCTGGCAGATGGGCGGCATGTTGAATCCTCCCCCTCGTGAACGACGGGGATTCCTGGCTCAGGCCGCCTCCTGGAGCAGCGCTCCGGGAGGTCTTACGCCCTCAACACCAGCCGGGTTGAGACCAGCCCGGACGAGCATCACACGGGCGGAGTTCTTGTCTCTCGGCGAGACGGCTGCGCACGCGGTGCAGGTGTAGGTACGTTCCGACAGCGGCAGTGCATGCTTGGCTCTCGCTCCGCAGTGCGCGCAGTCCATGGTGGTGTGTGCGGGGTGCACGAGTCGGACATCCCGCCCGTGCTTACGGCCCATCTCGGTCAGAGCCTTCTTGGTGGCGCCGATCGCAGCGTCGGCTGCCTTGCGGGCCATCGAGGACTTGGCGAGGAACTTCGGGCGGAAGTCCTCCACCGCGATCGCGTCATGCTCGCGGACGACCTTCTTGGCCCACTTGAGGCCGGTGTCCTCACGTTGCCGGGCAGCCTTCTTGTACGCCTTCGCGCGCAGCTTCTTGGCCTCGCGGTAGCCCTTCGAGCCGGGCTGCCCCTTGGCGGGTCTGCGGCGGGCCATCATCCGGTCGTACCGCGACAGCTTCGCCTGGGCTTTCTTGCCGTGCTCGGCGTGCGGGAGGTCGTGGGCGTCCGAGGTGGTGGTGGCGGTCTCCTTCACGCCCCAGTCGACACCGATCACCGCGCCCGTCCCGGGCAACGGCTGGATCTCGGCAGGGACGACGAACGAGGCGTACCAGTGGCCGACGCTGTCCCGGTACACCCGCACCGAGGAGGGTTCGGCGGGTAGGTCCCGCGACCACACGACCGTCAGCACGATGTTGCCCGCCAGGTGCAGGAGGCCGTCCTTCAGCCGGAAGCCGCTCTTCGTGTAGTTCAGGCTCGGGTCGGCCTCACGCTTCTTCTTCCACCTGGGCATCCCGGCCCGCTGCGGCTGGGGCAGACGGTCCCCATGTCCTTGTGCGCCTTCGCACGGGACTTGCCGAAGTCGCGGATGATCTGCTGCTGCGGAACCGACGAGCCCGCCCGCAGCCACGGAGTACGGGTGCGGGCCTCCGTCAGCATTTTGTCGAGCTGCGCGGGACCGCACGTCCTCTTGTCCTCGCCCTCGGGCCGGTGCCGGTTCCAGGCGTACGTGGACTTGGACTTGGCAACGCACTCGTTCCACACCCACCGGCACCGGCCCCACTCGGCTTCCAGGGCGGTGCGGGCGGTGGACGACACACGCAGTCGGTAGGTCCACCGGGCGTGCCCGGTCTCCTCTGCTGCGCATGATGTCATCATGCGGCTACCGTAGCATCATGATTCGTTTCGCGTTGCGCATCCCCGAAGACCTCCATGCCCGACTGACCGCGCAGGCCGCTGCGGACCGGCGGTCCATCAACTCCGAGATCCTGCACCTCATCGAGGTCGCCCTCAACGCCATTGAGGCGGACGACGAATCGCCCTGACGGCGACTCTTCTACCCCTGCCCCGCTACGCAGGAAGCCGGATTCCTCCCCGGCCTGAGGGCCGGGGCAACCTCCGGGCACCAGGTGAACAGCTTCACCAAGTCCTTCGGCCAGTGGGCGCTGTAGCCGTGGCCGACGTACCCGGGCGAGGCAGCCAAGACACCCGCGGGCACCAACCAGAGTGCCAACATCAACCTGGTCACCTCGCAGTGCACGCCCGGCGAGCCGCAGCGCGGCCAGCAGTGGCAGGGCGGGGGCCGGACCGTGCTGAGCCTCGTGGAACGGGACGAGACGGGGACACGGCAGGTCGCGGTCGTAGATGTCGACGTGAGCACGCCGGTCATGCTGGGGGTGACCGTGGAAGGCGCGGAGGCGCGTTTCTGGTACGCACGGGAAGCACAGGACGGGCGGGAGGGGCGGGAGGAGCAGGACGGGTGGGAGGGGCGGGACGCGGTGCGCACGCCGGTCGGACCGCCGCTGGACTGCGCCCGGCTGTCCGACGACCACGGCGGCCGGCTGCGCTTCACGGGCACGCCGGCCGGTGTGCACGTAAGGGATCTCGTCGACGCGGCGTTCACGGCGGACTTCCGTGACTTCCGGCTGACGTGCACGGAGGCCGACTGACTCCGCGCGCGTCTCCAGCTTTCGAAAGTTGCGGCCCCAGGACCCCGCGCCCTCCGGCGTCTTCACCTCTCGCCGCCCCGCGCCTAGGATAGCAAGCGCTTTCTGCGAGCCGCCTGTTCGGATCGGCTCCGAAAGGGCGCTGGTCGAGCTTTCGCTGGCCCTCGGGCGGGCCGGAGAGGTGGTTCCCCATGGTGCGCACGGCGAGTGCGAGCGCGACGGCCGGACCGACGCTGGCGGTCGTGGCCCGCGAGGCGGGGGTGTCCGTACCCACCGCGTCCAAGGTGGTCAACGGGCGGGAGGACGTCGCACCCGAGACCAGACGCCGGGTCACGGAGGCGCTGGACCGGCTCGGCTATGTGCGCAGACCGCGCTTCGACGCCTCGAAGCCGCCCCGGCTGGTCGATCTGGTCGTGCACTCGCTGGAGAGTTCCTGGTCGGGGGCGGTGCTGCACGGGGTGGAGGAGGCCGCGCACGACGCGGGGCTGGACGTGGTGGTCTCGGCGGCGCTGTCCCGGACCCGGGCCGGCCGCCCGCAGCGGGGCTGGCTGGACAAGCTGACCGTGCGCGGTTCGGCCGGAGTGCTGTTCAATCTGGCCGAGTTGACGGACTCCCAGTACGCGTGGCTGGCACAGCACCGTACGCCGTTCGTGCTGATCGATCCGGCGGTGGAGCCGCCGTCGGACGTGGTGTCGGTGGGCGCGGCGAACTGGCAGGGCGGGGTGACGGCGACCGAGCATCTGCTGGCACTCGGTCATGAGCGGATCGCCGTGATCGCCGGGCCGCGCCGGAAGATGTGCAGCAGCGCGCGGGTCGCGGGGTACCGTTCGGCGCTGGCGGCGGCGGGGCTGACGCAGCGCGCCGAGTATGTGCGCAACGGCGGTTTCGACGAGTCCACCGCGCACCGCCGGATGCGGGAGCTCCTCGATCTGCCCGAGCCGCCGACGGCGGTCTTCGTGTGCTCCGACGCGATGGCCCTCGGGGTCTACCAGGCCGTGCTGGAACGGGGGTTGAGGATCCCGTACGACATCAGTGTGGTCGGGTTCGACGATCTGCCGGAGTCCCGCTGGACGACCCCCGCCCTGACCACCGTCCGTCAGCCGCTGGCGGAGATGGCGGCGACGGCGCTGCGGCTGCTGGTACGGATGATGGACGGCGAGCGCCCGGAGGGCACCCGGACGGAGTTGTCGACGCGGCTGGTGGAACGGGCGAGCACGGCTCCGCCGCCGCACTGAGAGAGGTGTCCGGCGCGGTGTCGGGCGCGGGAGGGGTCGGGCCGGCCGGTGACGATCACCCGCAGGGCCCACTCCACCTCGGCCGCCTCGCCGGCCCGCAACAGCGCGCCCTCCGCCGCCGGTTCGGGGACCAGGCGGACACCGGCCCGCTCCCCGAGGGGGATCGAGGTCGGCGGCGAGGTCCTCGGGTCATGGCACCACCGGCCGGAGCAGCCGTTCCCACCATGGAGCGCCCCGCTCAGACCTCCGACTCGGCCGGCCGCCGTGTCCCGTCACTCCGGCCCGGAGTGGCCGTGGGCGTGGGCGTGCTCGACGGCCGTGGGCGTGGGCGTCTGTGGGGTGCGGCTGCGGGCGATGTTGCGTTCCAGCAGGCGGGTCGCCGTGCCGACGCCGACGCCGTCGGGGTCGCTCCTCGTCTCGGGCAGCCGGCCGTCCGCGCGGCGGAGGTCGGCGAGCGCGGCGTGCATCGCCTCGTGGGCGGCGAACAGGCAGGGGGTGCTGTAGATGGCGACGTCCACGCCGAGGGCGGCGAGTTCGCCGAGGGAGAGACGGGGGGACTTGCCGCCCGCGATCTGGTTGAACAGCAGCGGCTTGCCGCCGGTGACGGCCCGGATGCGGCGGATCCGGTCGACGCTGCGGACGCCGTCGACGAGGACCACGTCCGCGTCGGTGGCGGCGAGGGTCTCCGCGCGGTGCAGGATGTCGTGCTCGTCGGTGGCGTCCGTGCGGGCCACGACGAGCAGGTCACGGCGGGTGGCGAGGACCATCTCCAGCTTGGCGAGGTACTCCTCCAGGGGCAGCACCTGTTTGCCGTCGGCGTGGCCGCAGCGGCGGGGCCGTTTCTGGTCCTCCAGGACGACCCCGGAGGCGCCGATCCTTTCGAGTCCCTCCACCACATGGCAGGCGACCTCGGGGTCGACATAGCCGTCGTCGATGTCGACCAGCAGATGATGGCCGGGGAACGCGCCGCGCAGCCGCTGGACGAACGCCATCATGTCGGGCCAGGCGATGAAGCCGATGTCGGGCAGTCCGTAGTAGGAGGCGGCGAAGCCGAACCCGGAGACGAACATCCCGTCGTAGTGCTGCGCGGCGATCGACGCCGAGTACATGTCGTACACGCCGATCAGCGGGGTGGTCCCCGGTGCGGCGATCCGCTCCCGCAGCTTGGTCCCGTAAGTCAACGTCCGGCTCCTCCTGACCGTTCCTGCCCACCGGACAGGAGGATCTCCGGCGGGCCGGGGCGGACCGTTCCCGGCGCGGGGGTCACTCACCCCGATGGCGGAGGCGGTTCACCGCAGAAACGTCACTGGGCGTCGCGGCCCACCCGGGCCGCCCAGGCGATCCCGCCCCGCAGATGGGCCAGGAAGTCGGGGTCGCGGTAGGCCTCGGAGGCATGGCCGAGGGCGGTGTAGAAGACCCGGCCCGCGCCTTCCTCGCGGCACCAGACCAGGGGGTGGTCGGCGCCCATCCCGCCGCCCTCGTACGAGGACTCGTCGGCGCCGGCGAGGACGCGGACCCGGCCGCGGGGGTTGGTGCGGAAGTCGTACCACTCGTCGGTGAAGTCCCAGACGGTGGGCAGGTGCCGGGTGGCGGGGTGGTCGTGGTCCTCGACGACGGCCTTGCCGGGCTGGTGGGCGGGGTGGCGGGCGAAGCGGGCGCCGAGGAGTTCGCCGTAGTACGGCCAGTCGTACTCGGTGCAGGCCGCCGCGTGCACACCGACGAAGCCGCCCCCCGCGCCGACGTACGCGGTGAGGCGTTCGCGTCCGGCGGGGGTGAGGACCTCGCCGCTGGTGGAGAGGAAGACCACGGCCGCGTACCCGTCCAGCGGGGCCTCCAGGGCCGCCGGGTCCTCGCTGTGGTCGGCGGTGAAGCCGTCCAGGGCCCGTACGGCGGTGACGGCGTCCGGGATGGAGTCGTGGCGGTAGGCGGTGGTGCGGGTGTACACGAGCAGGCGGGCGTTCATGACACCGAGCCTATGACCGTGGGCGGCGGTGTCCCAGAGAGATCGTCGAGCGAAACTTTCCGTCGTGGTGGCCGGGGGTGCCGTCGTGCTCCGGGGGGCGGGTCGCCGCGTTCCACGGGTGCGCCGCCCGCGGGGGCGTTCCACGGGCGCGGGCGTTCTCGGCGGCCGGGCGCGTAGGCTCGGCCGGGATGAACACCATTCCTGCACGTCTCGACCACATCGTCCTCGCGACCCCCGAACTGGCGGCGACGGTCGCGGAGTTCACCCGGCGCACGGGAGTGGCGCCCGCGCCGGGCGGGGTGCATCCGGAGCACGGCACCCGCAACCATCTGGTGGGGCTGGGCGGTGGCGCGTATCTGGAGATCCTCGGCCCCGACCCGGAGCGGCCGGCACCGGCGGGTCCGCGCCCGTTCGGCGTGGACGGTCTCGACCGGGCGCGGGTCCTCACCTGGGCGATCGGCCCGGCGGACCTGGACGCGACGGTCGCGGCGGCCCGGGCCCGGGGCTACGACCCGGGTGACGTACGGGAGATGAGCCGGCGGCGGCCCGACGGCACGCTGCTGCGGTGGCGGCTGACCGACGGCGGCCGCCCGCACCCGTCGGGTCTGGTGCCGTTCCTCATCGACTGGGGTACGGCGCCGCACCCGTCGGCGTCCGGGCTGCCGGTGACCCCGCTGCGGGAGCTGACCGCCACGGCGCCCGACCCCGAGGAGCTGCGCCCGCTGCTGGCGGTCCTCGGCACGGACCTGTGCGTCGGCGAGGGCCCGGCGGCGTTCTCCTTCACGGTGGACAGCCCGAACGGGCCGGTGCGTTTCGGCTGACGCGGGGCGCCGGCCCGTTCGGGCTGTCCGTTTCCTTCAAGACCGGCCGTCCGGCCGCGCCTACGGTGGCCGTATGAGTACACGATTCGATGCCATCGGGCTGGTGGTCTCCGACATGGCCGCCTCCGTCGCCTTCTACCGCCGGCTGGGGTTCGCCTTCCCCGACGGTGCCGAGCGGGAGCCGCACACCGAGGCGGAGCTGCCGGGCGGGCTGCGGCTGCTGCTGGACACCGAGGAGACCGTGCGGTCCTTCCATCCGGGCTGGCGTGCGCCGTCCGGGGGCGGCCGGGCCTCGCTCGCGCTGCGCTGCGACGGACCGGCCGCGGTCGACGCGGTGTACGAGGAGCTGGTGGGCGCCGGCTGTCACGGTGAGCTGAAGCCCTGGGACGCGTTCTGGGGCCAGCGGTACGCCGTCGTGCACGATCCCGACGGCAACGGCGTCGATCTGTTCGCGCCGCTGCCCGAGCGGTAGGCGGCCGGGGCGCTCAGCGCTGCCGCAGCAGGAGACCGCTCAGCGTGGTGCCGGTGAACTCCCTTACGTCACGGGCGAGATGGGCCTGGTCGGCGTATCCGGCGCGGGCCGCGGTGTCCGCGTACGGCATTCCGGCGCGGGCGAGGTCCAGGGCGCGCCGCAGCCGCAGGATCCGGGCGAGGGTCTTGGGGCCGTAGCCGAAGGCGTCGAGGGAGCGGCGGTGCAGCCGCCGGGCGCCGAGGCCGAGCGCGTCGGCGGTGGCGGCGACGGAGCGGCCCTCGGCGAGCGCGGTGACGAGCCGGCGCAGTGCGGGGTCGGGCGGCGCGGCCCGCTCCAGGGCCAGGTCCTCCAGGGCCGTGGCGGGGTCGGGGGCGGCGGCGACGCGGGCGGTCAGACGCCGTACGCGGGCCGCGGGCCACAGGTCGGCCAGGTCCACGCGGCGGTCGCGCAGCGTGTGGGCCGGTACGCCGAGCAGGGCGGGCGCGGTGCCGGGGTAGAAGCGGACGCCGGCCCAGGCCGTGGGCGGTCCGCCGGGGACGTGGGCGCGGGTGTCGGGGCCGGCGACCAGCAGGCGGCCGTCGTTCCACAGCAGGTCCATGCAGCCGTCGGGCAGGACGGGGAGCGCGTCGGCTCCGGGCACGGGAGCGTTCGTCCAGACCACCGCGCCGGCCAGCCGGGAGGGCCGTTCCTGGTACACGTGGGCCAGGCTACGCCGCCCCTGCCGTGGGTCACCCGGGGTCACGCACGACCGCGGGGCGTCACCGGACCCCCGCGCTCACTTCCCGTTCTCCCCCGGCTCCTCCCCGTGGGTGCCCGTCGTGCCGTTCGGCTTCGGGGAGGTCTTGGCGTGGGTGCGCAGCCGGGCGGTGACGTCGTCGGGGGGCAGGAAGCGGGACCAGCGTTCGGGGAACTCGGAGGGCATGTCGGGGTCGTCGGGGTCGTCGTCGTGGGTGCGGGCGGCGGCCATGCGGGCGACGTACTCGGCGGCCTCCTCCTCGCGGATGCGTTCGTTGGTGGCGCGGGCGGCGGCGGTCGCGGCGGCGGGCCAGACCCGGTCGATGGCGGCGTTGACGGCGGCGCCGACCAGCACGGCGAAGGCGGACACGCCGATCCAGAGCATGACGGCGACCGCGGCGGCGAGGGAGCCGTAGATGGAGGCGCCCTCGATGGTGTGGGTGAGGTAGATGCGCAGCAGGAAGCTGCCGAGGACCCACATGGCGAGGGCGACGAGTGCGCCGGGGACGTCCTCGATCCACGGGGAGCGCACGGGCACGGACACGTGGTAGAGCGTGGTCAGGAAGGCCACGGACAGGACGATCACCACGGGCCAGTACAGGATCTGGACGAGGGTGGTCGACCAGGGCACGATCCGGACGACGGCGTCGGGTCCGGCCACCATGAGGGGCAGGGCGACGGAGCCGATCAGCAGGGCGGCGAGGAACAGCAGGAACGCCACCAGCCGGGTCTTGACGATCCCGCGGACGCCGTCGAGGCCGTACATGACGGTGATGGTGTCGATGAAGACGTTGACGGCGCGGGAGCCGGACCACAGGGCGAACAGGAAGCCTATGGAGATGACGTCGGGGCGGCCGCCCTTCATGACGTCGTCGAGGATCGGCTGGGCGATCTGGGCGACGCCCTTGTCGGAGAGGACCGTGCGGGACGCTTCGAGGAGGTTGCTCTCCAGGCTGCTGATGGAGTCGGTGCCGGTCCAGTCGTCGACGTAGCCGAGCAGGCCGATGAGGCTGAGCAGCAGGGGCGGCACGGACAGCAGGGTGAAGAACGCGGCCTCGGCGGCGAGGCCGAGGATGCGGTACTCGATGCAGGAGTTGACGGTGTCCTTCAACAGCAGCCAGGCGGTCCGGCGCTTGGAGACGTTCCGGTAGAGGGCACGCGCCCGGTGGAGGCGTCCCGTGGGGCCTCCGGGTTGCTCGGGTGTCTGACTTGCTGGCTGCACGCCCTAAAGGTATCCGCCGTTCGGGTCTGCACTCACCTCCGGCAAGGCCACATCGCCTGGTCGGGGCGCGGCGCGCGGGTCCGGGTCGGCGTCGGGGGCGTACCCGGGGGTAGGTTCGCGGTATGGCAGGCAGCACGCACACCGTGACCAATCAGCCCCCCGAACTGAGCGGGTACGACGTCTACGGCGCCGACCGGGCCCTGGTGTCGGCCGTGGCGCGGCATCTGGATCCCGCGCTGGTGGAGGAGGCGCACGGCGAGCTGTCCGGGCTGGGGCGGGCCGCAGGGTCGGAGCAGCTGCGGGAGTGGGCGGTGCAGGCGGACACGCATCCGCCGAGGCTGCGCACGCACGACCGGTTCGGGCACCGGGTGGACGAGGTCGACTTCCATCCGGCGTGGCACCGGCTGCTGGGCAAGGGGGTGGGCGCCGGGTTGACGGCGGCGTGGACGCGGCCGGGCGGGCATGTGCGGCGGGCGGCGGCGTTCGTGGTGTGGACGCAGGTGGAGGCGGGCACCTGCTGTCCGCTGTCGATGACGCACGCGGCGGTGCCGGCGCTGCGGACGGATCCGGAGCTGGCCGCCGTGTGGGAGCCCCTGCTGACGTCCCAGGTCTACGACCGTGGTCTGCGGCCCGCGCGGCTGAAGGCGGGGGCGCTGTTCGGGATGGGGATGACGGAGAAGCAGGGCGGCAGCGACGTCCGGGCGAACACGACGCGGGCGGTGCCGCTGGCGGAGGCGGGGACGTATGCGCTGACGGGGCACAAGTGGTTCTGTTCGGCGCCGATGTCGGACGGTTTCCTGGTGCTGGCGCAGGCTCCGGAGGGTCTGACGTGCTTCCTGGTGCCGCGGGCGCTGGAGGACGGGGGCCGCAACGTGTTCCGGCTCCAGCGGCTGAAGGACAAGCTGGGCAACCGGTCGAACGCGTCGGCGGAGGTGGAGTTCGACGGGACGTGGGCGCGCCGGGTCGGGGAGGAGGGGCGGGGGGTGCGCACGATCATCGACATGGTGGCGGCGACCCGGGTGGACTGTGTGCTGGGGTCGGCGGGGCTGATGCGGCAGGCGGTGGCGCAGGCGGTGCATCACTGCACCTACCGTGAGGCGTTCGGGGGGCGGCTTCTCGACAAGCCGCTGATGCGCAACGTGCTGGCGGATCTGGCGGTGGAGTCGGAGGCGGCGACGACGCTGGGGCTGCGGCTGGCGGCGGCCTGTGACGACGGGGGCGAGCAGGAGCGGGCGTTCCTGCGGATCGCGGTGCCTGCGGCGAAGTACTGGGTGACCAAGCGCTGTGCGCCGCTGGTGGTGGAGGCGGCGGAGTGTCTGGGCGGCAACGGGTACGTGGAGGAGTCGGGGCTGCCGCGGCTGGTGCGGGAGTCGCCGCTGAACTCGGTGTGGGAGGGCGCGGGCAATGTGCAGGCGCTCGATGTGCTGCGGGCGTTGCAGCGGGAGCCGGGGGCGCTGGACGCGTATCTGCGGGAGGTGGGGCGGGCGCGCCGGGCGGATCACCGGCTGGACGGGGCGATCAAGGGGCTGCTGACGGAGTTGGCCGATCTGCACGGGGTGGAGGCGCGGGCGCGGCGGCTGGCGGAGCGGTTCGCGCTGGTGCTCCAGGGGGCGCTGCTGGTGCAGTTCGCGCCGCCGGAGGTGGCGGACGCGTTCTGTGCGTCGCGGCTCGGCGGGGACGGGGGTGCGGCGTTCGGGACGCTGCCGCACACTCTTCCGCTGGCGGCCCTGGTGGAGCGGGCCGCGCCCGGGGTCTGAGCTGGGCGGACAGGTGCGGGGGTGGTGCTGCGCCGACACGGCACCACCCCCGCGGCTTTGGCCCTGCGAGGCCAGAATCGCCGCTCTGGGCGGCGTGCCTCAAGTTTCGGACACGGTGTGGATGTTCACCAGGGTTGCAAGGGGTTGCAACATGTGGGCGGTTGTGACCGGAGTGCACCCCTCCGGCCGGGGTGGGCGGCAAGATGGGGGCCTCCGGTACGACTGGAAACAGTCGGTCGGAGACCGTCGGCCGGAAACGGCCGGTCGGTGACTGTCGGTCGAAATCGCTCCGTGTCCCCCGGGAGGCTCCTGTGGCCCACTCGCCGATGAACGTGTCCCGGCTCGCGGCCGTCGACGCCGCGCGGGCGGCGCGGGTGCTCAACGAGGTGCGGGACGCGCGGCTGGCCGGCCGGCGGGCGCGGGTGGCGCCGCGTCCGGTGATCGAGCAGTCCTGGGAGCGGATGCTGCGCGGCGGGGTGGATCCGGAGCACGGTTTCCCGCCGGGCACGCTGGGCGCGG
Source organism: Streptomyces sp. NPDC005811 (assembly GCF_040630405.1). Classification (NCBI taxonomy): domain Bacteria; kingdom Bacillati; phylum Actinomycetota; class Actinomycetes; order Kitasatosporales; family Streptomycetaceae; genus Streptomyces; species Streptomyces sp. NPDC005811. Next base: position 54,862 of record NZ_JBEXXK010000027.1, on the reverse strand, counting down.
ACGAAGTGCGGCGGCTGCGGGAGGAGTCGCCGCTGCGGGAGGTGCTCCCGGTGCTGCGCGAGGGGCTGTTGTCGGTGGCGGACGTGGCGCAGCACATCATGGTGGTCGCCGACGAGGCGGGCCGGGTGCTGTGGCGGGAGGGCTGTGCGCCGGTGCTGCGCCGGGCGGACGGGCTGGGGCTGGAGCCGGGCGCGGACTGGGGCGAGGGGGTGGTCGGCACCAACGGGGTGGGCACTCCGGCGGTGGTGCGGCGGCCGGTGCAGGTGTTCGCCGGTGAGCATTTCGTACGGTCGCACGGGAGCTGGACGTGTGCGGGGGCGCCGATCTGCGATCCGCGCAACGGGCGGCTGCTCGGGGTGGTCGATGTCAGCGGGCCGCTGGAGACGATGCATCCGGCGACGCTGGCGTGGGTGGAGTCGGTGGCCAAGCTCGCGGAGGCGCGGCTGCGGGAGGCGCACGTGGGGTCGCTGGAGCGGCTGCGGGCGGTGGCGGCGCCGGTGCTGGCCCGGTTGGGCGGCCGGGCGGCGGTGGTGGACGGGGACGGCTGGACGGCGGCGGTGAGCGGGATGCCGTACACGGGGCGGATCGCGCTGCCGAAGTCGCCGTCGGCGGGGCGGCGGTGGCTGCCGGCGCTGGGGCTGTGCACGCTGGAGCCGCTGGCCGGGGGCTGGTTGGTGCGGTCGGTGGACGAGGCGGGCGGGCGGGTGCCGGGGGACGCGACCCGGATCGTGCTGGATGTGAGCCGGGCGCGGCGCTGGTCGGTGACGGTGTCGGGCGGTGCGGGCACCTGGTCGCACGAACTCAGCCCGCGGCACGCGGAGTTGCTGTATCTGCTGGCGGTGCACCGGGGTGGGCGCAGTGCGTCGGGGCTGGCGGAGGACATGTTCGGCGATCCGGCGCGGACGGTGACGGTGCGGGCCGAGATGTCGCGGGTACGGCGGTATCTGGGGGGTTTCCTGGAACACCGGCCGTATCGTTTCTGCGAGGAGGCGGAGGTCGAGGTGCTCCGGCCGGCCGACCGGGCGGGGCTGTTGCCGCACTCGACGGCGCCCGCGGTCCTGCGGGACCGGTCCGGCCCGGGCACCGCGTGACGGTGCGTCGGATGGCACCGGATGCCAGGAGTGCGCCGTTGACGCCCGTCCGGCACACGCGCTGTGGCAAACGGGTTCCGCACTGTAGCCGGAATGCTGCACCCGGTGGCATCTTCCGCATATTTGCGAGGTCTTCGTCCGGGACGGCCCCCCTCTGCCGTAGCATCCCTCTACGGGTCACCCCACCTGCTCCTCGGTCAACGTACGGATCATCAGGCGCAGTTGGCCCGCCTCGGGAGGACGAATGAGACATCGCGGCCGACATCGCCGACATAGGCGGGGCAGAGCGGCACGGGCGTTCCTGGCCGGGACCGCTCTCGCCCTCACCGCCGCCGCCACCATGATCAGCGCCTCCCAGGCCACGGTCACCGACGACGGCCCCGGAGCCCTGAAGCCGCTGGCCGCGAGCGCGGAGACCGCCCTGCCGGGGCTGACGCGGGACATGGTGCCGCAGGCCGATCTGAACCGGCTGGCGGGCGCGATGGGCGAGCCGGTCGGGGTGGGCACCGTGCTCGCCCACGCGGACGGCGCGCTGCGCGACGCGGACGACTGTTCCACGGCCGAACGCGCGGACCTCCCGGTCTCCCCCGCGGCCACCCGGGCGTACTGCTGGAACGGCGGCGACACCGAGGGCTGGGAGCCGGGCGCGGTCACCACCTCGGGCGACGCGGACGACGACGGCGTCTGGGGCAGCAACCGGGTCGTGCTCTCCGCCTGGTCGGACACCGGCGGCACCCCGGACGACCAGGGCCTGGCCCGGGTCGCGTTCGTCGACGCCAACGACCTCGGCCGGCTCTCGTACACCTGGGTGCTGCTGGCCGTGCCGGTGGACGGCGGCCGGGACTACCGGGGGCTGGTCTCCCATGTCTCCGGGATGGTCTGGTACCAGGACAAGCTGCTGGTCACCGCCGACGACGGGGACAGGGCCGCGCTGTACGTGTACGACATGAACCGTGTCCAGCGCGCCGACGTCATCGGCGAGGCGGTCGGCCGCACCGACGGCGGCTGGTCGGCGCACGGCTACCGGTTCGTCCTGCCGGCCGTCGGCTCCTACCGGCTCGACGGCACGGACGCCCCGCGGCCCACGACGATCTCCCTCGACCGCAGCACCGCCCCGGACACGCTGGTCGCCGGCGAGTGGACCCTCGACGGCGGCGACCGGGTCGCCCGGCTGTGGCGCTATCCGTTCAACACGGCCGCCGGCCACACGGGCCTGCTCGCCGACGGCGCCGACGGACGCGCGCGGGTGTCGGAGGCGTACGAGACGAAGCTCACCGGTGTGCGGGGCGTGCTGTCGTACGGCGGCGCCTGGTACGTCAGCCGGGCGGCCGGGGCCGGCGAGCGGCACGGGACGCTGTGGCGGCAGACCGCCGCCGAGAAGGACGGGGCGCGGGCCGCGGAGTGCGGCACCGCCGGGTCGCACCACTGCTGGAGCACCCGCACGGAGTCCCTCTCCTACTGGGCGGAGACCGGCGAGGTGTGGGCCCAGTCCGGCCGCGTGCTGTTCGCCACACCCCTGTCCACGCTCGCGAGCACGGCCACGGACCACCCGGCGGGCATGCAGGCCCAGTAAGAGGCGGAACGGCGGGGCACGGGAGGAGGAATCCGGGCCCCGTCCGACCGGCCGGCCCGTGGACCGCGATCGACAGACCCTCCGCCGCGATGATTCCCTGGCCGCATGACCAACATCCCCGTGACCACCTGGTCCCTGGAGCAGACCGCCCCGACCGATCTCCTGCCGGCCGCCGCGCCGGAGGGTGACGTCCGGATCGTCCGCGCCGAGGTGCCCTCGCCCGAGTTCAGCCGCTTCCTCTACGCCTCCGTCGGCGGCGACATCCGCTGGATCGACCGGCTGGGCTGGCCGTACGCACGCTGGGCCGAGCATCTGGCGCGCCCGGGGGTCGAGACCTGGGTCGCCCACGACCACGGCACGCCCGCCGGGTACGTGGAGCTGGAGCCCCAGGACGACGGGGTCGTGGAGATCGTGTACTTCGGGCTGATCCCCGCCTTCCGGGGGCGGCGGATCGGCGGGCACCTGCTGTCGTACGGGGCCGCCCGCGCCTGGGACCTCGGGGACCGCTGGCCGGGCCTGCCGCAGACCAAGCGGGTGTGGGTGCACACCTGCAGCCTGGACGGCGAGCACGCCATGGCGAACTACCAGCGACGGGGTTTCCAGCTGTTCGACACCAAGGTGGAGGAACAGCCCGAGGTGTCCGCGCCGGGCCCCTGGCCTGGTGCGCAGGCCGGCTGACCGGGCCGTGCATACCGGTTCTGACCTGCGGGGACAAGGGGCCGTGCGCGCCATGTGATCGAGGACACCCGCGTCTCATATCTCGGGACAAGGGTGTCCACATGGCGGATAAAGCTGGACTGTGTCCAGATCGCCGTGCCACGCTTCCGTCATGTCTGGAACTGGAATTGCCTTGGTGAGTCGGCGGCACGTCGACCTCGGCCGCATGTCCAGCGCCATCTGTCCGGCGGGCTGACAGCACAGCGCCGCCGCGTCTCCTGAGCCAGCCTTCCCTCGGTTTCCCCTGCCTTGCCCCTGCGCAACGACGCGCACATATCCCCCCATGCGCCCGTACGCGCAGGTCAGAGCCGCTTTCCGCCTGTCCCGAAGGACGTATTCACGATGGCCGCCACCCCACAGAACCCTGCCGCCTCCGCGCCCCGCCGCAAGGTGAGCCGTCACCGCGGTGAGGGGCAGTGGGCCATGGGGCACCACACCCCGCTCAACGGCAACGAGCAGTTCAAGAAGGACGACGACGGTCTCAATGTGCGGACACGCATTGAGACGATCTACTCCAAGCGCGGCTTCGACTCGATCGACCCCAACGACCTGCGCGGCCGGATGCGCTGGTGGGGGCTGTACACCCAGCGCAAGCCCGGGATCGACGGCGGCAAGACCGCGATCCTGGAGCCGGAGGAGCTGGACGACAAGTACTTCATGCTGCGGGTGCGCATCGACGGCGGCCGGCTGACCACACAGCAGCTGCGGGTGATCGGTGAGATCTCGCAGGAGTTCGCCCGGGGCAGCGCGGACATCACCGACCGGCAGAACATCCAGCTGCACTGGATCCGCATCGAGGACGTCCCGGAGATCTGGAACCGGCTGGAGGCCGTCGGCCTGTCCACCACCGAGGCCTGCGGCGACTGCCCGCGTGTCGTGATCGGCTCGCCGGTCGCCGGCATCGCCGAGGACGAGATCATCGACGGCACCTGGGCGATCGACGAGATCCAGCGGCGGTACATCGGCAGCAAGGAGTTCTCCAACCTGCCGCGCAAGTTCAAGTCGGCGATCTCCGGCTCGCCGCTCCTCGACGTGGTGCACGAGATCAACGACATCGCCTTCGTCGGCGTGGAGCACCCCGAGCACGGCCCCGGCTTCGACCTGTGGGTCGGCGGCGGCCTGTCCACCAACCCCAAGATCGGCGTCCGGCTCGGCGCCTGGGTGCCGCTGGACGAAGTCCCGGACGTGTGGGCCGGCGTGATCGGCATCTTCCGCGACTACGGCTACCGCCGGCTGCGCAACCGCGCCCGGCTGAAGTTCCTGGTCGCCGACTGGGGCCCGGAGAAGTTCCGCCAGGTGCTCCAGGACGAGTACCTGAAGCGCACGCTCGTGGACGGCCCCGCGCCCGCCGAGCCCACCTCGCGCTGGCGCGACCACGTCGGCGTGCACCGCCAGCAGGACGGCAACTTCTACGTCGGTTTCGCCCCGCGCGTCGGCCGGGTGGACGGCGCCACCCTGGCGAAGATCGCCGACCTCGCCGAGGCCCATGGCTCGGGCCGGGTGCGGACCACCGTCGAGCAGAAGATGATCATCCTCGATGTGGTGGAGGACCAGGTCGAGTCGCTGGTCGAGGCGCTCCAGGCGCTGGACCTGACCGCGAAGCCGTCCTCGTTCCGGCGCGGCACCATGGCCTGCACCGGCATCGAGTACTGCAAGCTCGCCATCGTCGAGACCAAGCAGCGCGGCTCCTCCCTGATCGACGAGCTGGAGCGGCGGCTCCCGGACTTCGACGAGCCGCTGACCATCAACCTCAACGGCTGCCCGAACGCCTGCGCCCGTATCCAGGTCGCGGACATCGGTCTCAAGGGCCAGCTGGTCCTCGACGACGACGGCCAGCAGGTCGAGGGCTACCAGGTGCACCTGGGCGGCGCCCTGGGCCTCGAGGCCGGCTTCGGCCGCAAGGTCCGCGGCCTCAAGGTGACCTCCGAGGAGCTTCCCGACTACGTCGAGCGGGTACTCAAGCGCTTCCAGGCGGAGCGCGAGGACGGCGAGCGGTTCGCCGCCTGGGCGGCGCGGGCCGGCGAGGAGGCCCTCTCATGAGCGAGCGGGCCGCCCCCTTCCACTGCCCCTACTGCGGCGACGAGGACCTGCGACCGAACGAGCAAGGTCACGGCGCGTGGGAATGCGCGGCATGCAACCGCGCATTCCAGCTGAAGTTCCTCGGGCTGCTCGCCCGGGGCGTTCAGCGCACCGACACGGGAGGGGACCGGATATGACGACGGTTCAGGAAGGCCGTACGACCGAGGAGTTGAAGGCGCTCGCCGAGCAGGCGGGCCGTGACCTGGAGGACGCCTCCGCCCTGGAGATCCTCCAGTGGGCGGTGGACACCTTCGGCAAGGGCTTCTGTGTGACCTCCTCCATGGAGGACGCGGTGGTCGCCCATCTGGCGTCCCGGGTCCTCAAGGGCGTGGACGTGGTGTTCCTCGACACCGGCTACCACTTCCCGGAGACCATCGGCACCCGCGACGCGGTCGAGGCCGTGATGGACGTCAACGTCATCACGCTCACCCCGCGCCAGACCGTCGCCGAGCAGGACGCCGAGTACGGGCCGAAGTTGCACGACCGCGACCCCGACCTGTGCTGCAAGCTGCGCAAGGTGCGGCCGCTGGAGGAAGGGCTCGCGGGATACCAGGCCTGGGCCACCGGCCTGCGGCGCGACGAGTCCCCGACCCGGGCGAACACCCCGGTCGTCGGCTGGGACGAGAAGCGGCAGAAGGTCAAGATCTCGCCGATCGCCCGTTGGACGCAGGATGACGTCGATGCGTACATCACCGAGCACGGCGTACTGTCCAACCCCCTGCTGATGGACGGCTACGCCTCCGTCGGCTGCGCCCCCTGCACCCGCCGGGTCCTGGAGGGCGAGGACGCACGCGCCGGCCGCTGGGCGGGACGCGCCAAGACCGAGTGCGGACTGCACGGCTGATCCCCATGACCGTGCCCACTGTGCCTACGACATTGGAGAACCACGTGACGACCGGAGCCACCGTCTGGCTCACGGGTCTGCCGAGTGCCGGCAAGACCACCATCGCGTACGAGCTGGCCGGCCGGCTGCGCGAGGAGGGCCACCGCGTCGAGGTGCTCGACGGCGACGAGATCCGCGAGTTCATCTCCGCGGGCCTCGGCTTCAGCCGCGAGGACCGGCACACCAATGTGCAGCGCATCGGCTTCCTCGCGGAACTGCTCGCCCGCAACGGCGTGAAGGCGCTCGTGCCGGTGATCGCGCCGTACGCGGACAGCCGGGAGGCGGTACGCAAGCGCCACCAGGAGGGTGGGGCCGCGTACCTGGAGGTGCATGTGGCGACTCCGGTCGAGGTGTGCTCCGTACGCGATGTGAAGGGCCTGTACGCCAAGCAGGCGGCGGGCGAGCTGAGCGGGCTGACCGGCGTCGACGACCCGTACGAGTCGCCCGAGTCGCCCGATCTGCGGATCGAGTCCCAGAACCAGACCGTGCAGGAGTCCGCGGCGTCGGTGTACGCGCTGCTCAGCGAGAGGGGTTTGGTGTGACGACCGTCGCCACGGCCGAGGAGGGCACGGCCAGTCCGTACGCCCTCAGCCACCTGGACGCGCTGGAGTCCGAGGCGGTGCACATCTTCCGCGAGGTCGCGGGCGAGTTCGAGAACCCGGTGATCCTCTTCTCCGGCGGCAAGGACTCCATCCTCATGCTGCACCTCGCGCTGAAGGCGTTCGCCCCGGCCGGGATCCCCTTCTCGCTGCTGCACGTCGACACCGGGCACAACTTCCCCGAGGTCATCGACTACCGCGACCGCGTCGTCGCCGAGCACGGGCTGCGGCTGCATGTCGCGTCCGTGCAGGACTACATCGACCGCGGGGTGCTGCGCGAGCGGCCCGACGGGACCCGCAACCCGCTCCAGACCCTCCCCCTCACCGAGAAGATCCAGGCGGAGAAGTTCGACGCCGTCTTCGGCGGCGGACGCCGCGACGAGGAGAAGGCACGCGCGAAGGAGCGGGTGTTCTCGCTCCGCGACGAGTTCTCCCAGTGGGACCCCCGCCGGCAGCGCCCCGAGCTGTGGAACCTGTACAACGGCCGCCACGCCCCCGGCGAGCACGTCCGCGTCTTCCCCCTGTCCAACTGGACCGAGCTGGACGTCTGGCAGTACATCGCCCGCGAGGACATCGAACTGCCCGACATCTACTTCGCGCACGAGCGGGAGGTGTTCCAGCGGTCCGGGATGTGGCTGACCGCCGGTGAGTGGGGCGGGCCCAAGGACGGCGAGACCGTCGAGAAGCGCCTCGTGCGCTACCGGACCGTCGGTGACATGTCCTGCACCGGTGCCGTCGACTCCGACGCGGTGACCCTGGACCAGGTCATCACCGAGATCGCCGCCTCCCGGCTCACCGAGCGCGGCGCCACCCGCGCCGACGACAAGATGTCCGAGGCCGCGATGGAAGACCGCAAGCGCGAGGGGTACTTCTAATCATGAGCACGATCACCGCCGAGGAGCTCTCGGCCACCACCCTGCTGCGGTTCGCCACCGCCGGCTCCGTCGACGACGGCAAGTCCACCCTCGTCGGCCGGCTGCTGCACGACTCCAAGTCGGTCCTCACCGACCAGCTGGAGGCCGTGGAGCGCGCCTCGGCCGGCCGCGGCCAGGAGGGCCCGGACCTCGCCCTCCTCACCGACGGGCTGCGGGCCGAGCGCGAGCAGGGCATCACCATCGACGTGGCCTACCGCTACTTCGCCACGACGAAGCGCCGGTTCATCCTCGCCGACACCCCGGGCCATGTGCAGTACACCCGCAACATGGTCACCGGCGCCTCCACGGCCGAGCTGACGGTGATCCTGGTCGACGCCCGCAACGGCGTCGTCGAGCAGACCCGCCGGCACGCGGCGATCGCGGCCCTGCTGCGCGTCCCACACGTCGTCCTCGCCGTCAACAAGATGGACCTGGTCGACTACCGGGAGTCCGTGTTCGCCTCGATCGCCGAGGAGTTCACGGCGTACGCGACCGAGCTGGGCGTCCCGGAGGTCACCGCGATCCCGATCTCCGCGCTCGCCGGCGACAACGTGGTGGAGCCCTCCGCCACCATGGACTGGTACGGCGGCCCGACGGTCCTGGAACACCTGGAGACCGTCCCCGTCAGCCACGACCTGGCGCACTGCCACGCCCGGCTGCCCGTGCAGTACGTGATCCGGCCGCAGACCGCCGAGCACCCCGACTACCGGGGCTACGCGGGCCAGATCGCCGCCGGCACCTTCCGGGTGGGCGACCCGGTCACGATTCTGCCGTCCGGCCGCACCTCCACGATCTCCGGGATCGACCTGCTGGGCGCACCGGTGGACGTGGCGTGGACGACGCAGTCGGTGACCGTGCTGCTCGCCGACGACATCGACGTCTCGCGCGGCGATCTGATCGTGCCCAGCAAGGACGCGCCCGCGACCACGCAGGACGTGGAGGCGACCGTCTGCCATGTGGCCGACCAGCCGCTGACCGTCGGTCACCGGGTGCTGATCAAGCACGGCACCCGCACGGTCAAGGCGATCGTCAAGGACATCCCGTCCCGGCTCACGCTCGACGACCTGTCCCTGCACCCGCACCCGGGACAGCTCGCCGCCAACGACATCGGCCGGGTGAAGATCCGCACCGCGGAGCCGCTGCCGGTGGACTCCTACGCGGATTCGCGCCGTACGGGTTCGTTCATCCTGATCGACCCGGCGGACGGCACCACGCTGACCGCCGGCATGGTCGGCGAGTCGTTCGCCTCCCCCGAGCCCGTCAAGGACGAGTCCGACGACGACGGTTGGGACTTCTGATCATGAATTCCACGGATTTCTACGGGTCGTTCGCGAAGGAGGGCGGCCGGGTCGGCAGCGGCGCCCTCGGCAGCGGACAGGGCGGAGTGGCGCGATGTGTGCGCTGACGTACGCGCACTGCCTGCGCGCCCCGTCCCCCCACCCGACGTCCCGGAAGCGACGAAGACCCTTTGCCGATCACCCGGCCACGACCTGAAAGACCGTGACCGCCGGGCCAACGAGAGGAACCCCTCCCGTGCCTGTCAACCGCTCCACGCTTCTTCGCCGCGGCCTCGCCGCCGCAGCCGCTCTCCCCCTCCTCACCCTCGCCGCCTGCGGCTACGGGTCCGAGGCCAAGGACACCAACAAGAACGAGAAGGTCGCCGCCGGGGCGGAGAAGATCGACGGACTCGACACCGTCAAGATCGGTTACTTCGGCAACCTGACCCACGCGACCGCGCTCGTCGGCCGTGAGCAGGGCATCTTCCAGAAGGCGCTCGGCGCGACGAAGGCCTCCTACGCCACCTTCAACGCCGGCCCCTCGGAGATCGAGGCGCTGAACGCCGGGTCCATCGACATCGGCTGGATCGGCCCCTCCCCCTCGATCAACGGCTACACCAAGTCCGACGGCAAGTCCCTGCGGATCATCGGCGGTTCGGCCTCCGGCGGCGTGAAGCTCGTCGTCAACCCGGACAAGGTCAAGTCCCTCAAGGACATCAAGGGCAAGAAGATCGCCACGCCTCAGCTCGGCAACACGCAGGACGTGGCGTTCCTCAACTGGATCGCGGACCAGGGCTGGAAGGTCGACGCGCAGAGCGGCAAGGGCGACGTCACCGTCGTCCGCAGCGACAACAAGGTGACCCCGGACGCCTTCAAGGCGGGCTCGATCGACGGGGCGTGGGTGCCGGAACCGACCGCGTCGAAGCTGGTCGCCGAGGGCGGCAAGGTACTCCTCGACGAGTCGACGCTGTGGCCCGACCAGAAGTTCGTGATCACGAACATCATCGTGTCGCAGAAGTTCCTCACCGAGCACCCGAAGGTCGTCGAGGCCGTGCTGAAGGGCTCGGTCGACACCAACAAGTGGATCAACGCCAACCCGGACGAGGCGAAGGCGGCGGCGAACAAGCAGCTGGAGGCGGACTCCGGCAAGGCGCTGCCGGCGGACGTGCTGGACCCGGCGTGGAAGTCGATCCAGTTCATCAACGACCCGCTGGCCTCCACCCTCAGCACCGAGGCGGAGCACGCCGTCAAGGCGGGTCTGCTGGAGAAGCCCGACCTCAAGGGCATCTACGACCTGTCGATCCTGAACAAGGTCCTCAAGGCCGAGGGTGAGACCGCGGTCGACGACGCCGGTCTCGGCGTGAGCGGCAGCTGACCGGAGTCCCGATGAGTTCCCAGGAGGTGACGACCATGAGCACGACCCTCGCCAAGGCCGCCGAAACGGTGGAGTACGCGGCACGCCTCGATCAGGTATCGAAGTCCTTCGCGGGACCGGGCGGGCAGCAGCTCGTCCTGGACGACATCACCCTCGATGTCGCACCGGGCGAGTTCGTCACCCTCCTGGGGGCCTCGGGCTGTGGCAAGTCGACGCTGCTGAACCTGGTGGCCGGGCTCGACCGGCCCACCGCCGGGTCCATCACGACCGACGGCCGTCCGGCGCTGATGTTCCAGGAGCACGCCCTGTTCCCCTGGCTCACCGCCGGCAAGAACATCGAACTCGCCCTGAAGCTCAGGGGAGTCGCCAAGAACGACCGGCGCGGCCGCGCCGAGGAGCTGCTCGAACTCGTCCGGCTGAAGGGCGCGTACGACAAGCGGGTGCACGAGCTGTCCGGCGGTATGCGCCAGCGGGTGGCGATGGCCCGGGCGCTCGCCCAGGAGAGCCAGCTGCTGCTGATGGACGAGCCGTTCGCGGCGCTGGACGCCATCACCCGGGACGTGCTCCACGACGAGCTGACCCGGATCTGGACGGAGACGGGCCTGTCGGTCCTGTTCGTCACGCACAACGTGCGCGAGGCGGTGCGGCTCGCCCAGCGGGTGATCCTGCTGTCGTCCCGGCCCGGCCGGATCGCCCGCGAGTGGGTGGTCGACATCCCGCAGCCGCGCCGTATCGAGGACGCCCCCGTGGCGGAACTGTCCCTGGAAATCACCGATGTCCTGCGTGGGGAGATCCGCCGTCATGGCCAGCACTGAGACGAAGTCCGCCGACTCCGGGAGCGTCGAGGCCGGTCTCGACGCGCTGGACGGAGTCACCGCCGCCGGCCGGACGCCGTTCGCGCGGACCTTCGTGGACAAGATCCTGCCGCCGGTCCTGGCGACCGTGCTGCTGCTGGTCGTCTGGCAGATCGCCTTCAAGGTGGTCGACGACCCGACCAAGCTGGTGGCGCCCGGGGACGTCTGGCAGACGCTCAAGACGGCCTGGCTCGAGGGCAAGCTGCTGGGCTACATCTGGACCAGCGTCTCGCGCGGTCTGCTCGGCTTCCTCTTCGCGCTCGCCATCGGCACCCCGCTGGGGCTGCTGGTGGCGCGGGTGAAGTTCGTCCGGGCGGCGATCGGTCCGATCCTCTCCGGGCTCCAGTCCCTGCCGTCGGTGGCGTGGGTGCCGCCGGCCGTGCTGTGGCTGGGTCTGAACAACTCGATGATGTACGCGGTGATCCTGCTCGGCGCGGTCCCCTCGATCGCCAACGGGCTGGTGTCCGGCGTCGACCAGGTGCCGCCGCTGTTCCTGCGGGCCGGCCGCACCATGGGCGCGACGGGCGTCAAGGGCACGGTGTACATCACGCTGCCGGCCGCGCTGCCGGGCTATGTGGCCGGTCTGAAGCAGGGCTGGGCGTTCTCGTGGCGGTCGCTGATGGCGGCGGAGATCATCGCCTCCTTCCCCGACCTCGGCGTGGGCCTCGGCCAGCTCCTGGAGAACGGCCGCAACGCCAGCGACATGGGGATGGTGTTCGAGGCGATCCTGCTCATCCTGTTCGTCGGCATCGCCATCGACCTGCTGATCTTCAGCCCGCTGGAGCGGTGGGTGCTGCGCAGCCGCGGTCTGCTGGTGAAGGGCTGATCCTCAGGATGCGCACCGGGCCGGTCCTCCTCGTCGTCGCCCACGGCAGCCGCGATCCGCGGCACGCCGCGACCGTGCACGCCCTCGTGCGGCGGGTACGGTCGCTGCGGCCGGGGCTGCGCGTGGAGACCGGCTTCCTGGACTTCACCCTCCCCTCCGTGCAGGGGGTGCTGGAGTCCCTGGCGGCCGAGGGCGTACGCGACGTCGTCGCCCTCCCGCTGCTGCTCACCCGCGCCTTCCACGCGAAGGCGGACATCCCGGCGGTCCTCCGGGACGCGCCGCCGCAGCTGCGGATCCGGCAGGCCGAGGTGCTCGGCCCGTCGCCGCTGCTGCTGCGGGCGCTGGACCGGCGGCTGTACGAGGCGGGTCTGACGCCCGCCGACCAGTCCTCGACCGGGGTCGTGCTGGCCTCGGCGGGGTCCACGGACCCGGAGGCGATCGCAGTGATCGCAGCAATCGCGCGGGAGTGGCGGCACACCGGTTGGTGCGCCGTGCGGCCTGCGTTCGCCTCCGCATCCCTGCCGCGCACCGAGGACGCGGTGCGTGAACTGCGCGAGCTGGGCTGCGCCCGCGTCGCCGTCGCGCCGTACGTCCTGGCGCCCGGCCGCCTCCCGGACCGCATCGCCCGCGGCGCGGCCGACGCGGACGTCCTGGCGGAGGTCCTGGGCCCTGCGCCCGAGGTGGCGCGACTGCTGCTGGACCGCTACGACGCGGCACGGGTGCCGGCCCTCGCGGCGGTCGGCGCCTGAACGGCCGGCCGGGGCGTGCGCGCGGCGCCGCTCAGCCGCCGACGGTGTCGGCCAGGCGGACCAGGTCCTCCACCGGCAGCGCACCCGGCCCCTTCCGCTCCCGTGCGGATGCGTTCGCCAGTCGCTGGAGGAGTTCGTTCAGCGGGGTCGGTACGCCGTGCTGGCGGCCGAGGAGGACGATCTCGCCGTTGAGGTAGTCGGCCTCGATGGTGCCGGCGCCCCGGCTCAGGGACTGCCAGGAGGAGCCGCCGCCGCGCGGGACCCCGTCGAGGGGGACGAGGGTGACCTTGTCGCCGCGTACGGCGCGCTGTTCCTCGGGGCTCGCGTGCGCGATGCCCGCCGCGTCGAGCACGGCCGCGCCCTCCGCCCGGACCCGGGCGAACAGCGCCTCGGCCCGCTCGTCGCCGGCCAGGCCGCCGGTCACCGCCTCCAGGGCGTTGCCCAGGTTGGACAGCAGTTTGGCGTACTGCCAGCGGGCCACGTCCTCGACGACCGGGGCCTCGAAGTGCGCCTTCTCCAGGTCGGCGGCGATCCGGCGGACGGTGTCGTCGGTGCCGTGCGGGTGGCGGCCGAGGTGGAGGATGCCGGTGAGCGGGCTGCCGGCGGCGGAGACGACACCGGGTTCGACATGGGTGGAGGGCAGCCAGACGCAGACGCCGTACACCTGCCGGAAGCGGCGCAGGGCCAGGCGCTGGCTCTCGACCCCGTTCTGCGCGCAGACCAGCGGCAGCCGCTCGGCGGCCGTGCCGCCGCCCTCGACCGGGGCCGGGCCCCAGGTGGCGAGGGCCGCCTCGCTGTCCTGGGTCTTCACGGCGAGGACGAGGACGTCGTCGGCGCGCAGGGCGCCCAGTTCCGTCGGTCCGCCGACGACGGGCAGCCGCTGGGTCAGCTCGCCCTGCGGCACCCTCAGCCGCAGCCCGCCCTCCCTGAGCGCCGCCGCGTGGGCGCCCCGGGCGACCAGGACGACCTCCTGTCCGGCCTCCGCCAGCCGTCCGCCGACGGTGCCGCCGACCGCCCCTGCCCCGATGATGATGTAGCGCATGGGACGAGCCTCGCACAGACGGCGGCGCGGTCGTACGTCCGGATGATCAGATCACCGGCCGGTTCACGATTCCGTCATCTCCACCAGCTTCAGCACCGTGTTCCAGTTCCGGGTCGTCGCCACCAGGCCCTTGGTGAAGCGCGGCCTCGACAACAGCTCCGCGAGCTTGGAGCGGCCGAGGCCGTCGGGGGTGTGCAGGTACAGCGCGCGGTCGCCGAGGCGGAACTCCTCGGGCAGGTGGGCGGCCGGGTCGATCTCCGCGAAGCGCTCGGCGCCGACGGGCGCGGAGAAGTACGTGACGTGGAGCTGCTTGGGCTGGAGGCCGGCGGCGGGGAACGGGCAGGCCTCGGCGATCGTCCTCAGGTACGCGTGGTCGCGGACGAGGACGTCGACGTCGAAGCCGAACTCCTTCGCGATCGTCGCGGCCAGTTCGGCGGCGAGGCGCTCCTCGTCGCCGTGGGCCGAGGAGAACACGGCCTGGCCGCTCTGGAGGTAGGTGCGCACGTCGCCGTACGCGAGCCCTTCCATGAGGGTGCGCAGGCCGGCCATCGGGAGCTTCCTGGCCCCGCCCACGTTGATGCCGCGCAACAGGGCCGCGTACGTCGTCGTCATGTCCCTCAGCCTAGGGTCGGCCCCCGAGAACGCACGATAGATGTAGGGGCCCACCTCCTCCCCTGCGGTGAGTCCGCCCGCTCCGAGGGGAGGACCCCGGCGGCCCGGACTTCACCGGGCAGCACGACGAGAAGGCTTTATCCGCCCCATACCTTCGAATCGAAAGGTGGCGGCAGGGGGCTGTCACCGCTCACGAGGGGGCAGGCCCGTCATGGCACATGGAGATACGCGGGTACGGGGCCTGGCGGCCCGGGCCGGCGGCTGGAGCGCACGCCACCGATGGGCCGCCGTCGGCATCTGGGTGCTGTTCGTCGTCCTGGCCATGGGCATCGGGTCCGCGATGGGCACGGTCGAGGTCAAGGACAGCGACCAGCTGAAGGGCGAGACCCACACCGCGGCGCAGATCATCGAGGACGCGGGCATCGAGGAGCCGGCCGGCGAGACCGTGCTCGTCCAGGCGAAGGACGACTCGCTCCAGGCCACCGACCCCGAGTTCCGCTCGGCGGTCGCCGCGATCGTCACGGCCGTGGAGGGGACCGGCAAGGTCACCGACGTGTCCTCGCCGTACGACACGGACACGATCTCGAAGGACGGGCGCAGCGCGCTCGTGCAGTTCGACATGCGCGGTGACTCCGACACGGCCGGCGAGCGGGTGGAGCCGGTGCTGAAGGCGGTCGCCGGGGTGCAGAAGGAGCACTCCTCGCTGCGGATCGAGGAGATCGGCGGCGCCAGCATGATGAAGACGTTCGACGACGCGTTCGGCGACGACTTCCAGCAGGCCGAGTTCTCGGCGGTGCCGGTGGCGCTGGGCATCCTGCTGATCGCGTTCGGCGCGCTGGTCGCCGCGCTGCTGCCGGTGGCGCTCGCGCTCACCGCGATCATGGCGACGACCGGTCTGATGGCGATCGTCAGCCACGTCCAGCCGATGGACGACACCGCCAGCTCGGTGATGCTGCTGGTGGGTCTGGCCGTGGGGGTCGACTACTGCCTGTTCTATCTGCGCCGGGAGCGCGAGGAGCGGGCCGCGGGGCGGGACGCGGGGACCGCGCTCAGGATCGCGGCGGCGACCAGCGGCCGGGCCGTGATCGTCTCCGGTGTCACGGTGTGTGTGGCGATGGCGGGCATGCTGTTCACCGGGCTCGCCGGGTTCGAGGCGATGGGCCTGGCCTCGCTGATGGTGGTGGCGGTCGCGATGGTCGGTTCGGTGACCGTGCTGCCCGCGCTGCTGTCGCTGCTCGGCGAGCGGGTGGAGAAGGGCCGTCTGCCCTTCCTGAAGCGGCGTCGCGCGCGCACGGTCGACGAGGGCAGCCGGTTCTGGTCCTTCGTCCTCAAGGGCGTGCTCGCCAAGCCCGTCGTCTCCGTGGTGGTCGCGGCCGGCGCGCTGCTGGCCGTCACCGCTCCGGCGCTCGGCATGAAGACGCAGAACCTCACCCTGGACCAGGAGTTCGGCGACTCGCTGCCGATCGTGCAGACGTACAACCGGGTCAACGAGGCCTTCCCGGGCGGTTCCGAGCCGGCCACCGTCGTCGTCAAGGCGGACGACATCAACTCCTCCGAGGTCAAGGACGCGCTCGCGCGGTTCAAGGCGCAGGCGGTCTCCTCGGGTGCCTCGCGCGGCCCGGTCGAGATCAAGCTGCACGACGCGCAGAACGTCGCGTTCGTCTACGTCCCGCTGGTCGGCGGCTCCGACCAGGACAAGGCGGGCGCGAGCCTGGACACCCTGCGCGACGAGGTGCGGCCGGCCACGCTCGGCAAGGTCGACGGGGTGCAGGCGCCGATCACCGGTCAGGTCGCGGGCAACCAGGACTTCAACGACCAGCTGGTCGGCTCGGTCGTCCCGGTCTTCGCCTTCGTCGTGGTCTTCGCCTTCCTGCTGATGCTGCTCTCGTTCCGCTCGCTGACGGTCGCGATCACCTCGATCGTGCTCAACCTGCTGTCGGTGGGGTCCGCCTACGGCATCCTGGTCGCCGTCTTCCAGCACGGCTGGGGTGCCTCGCTGGTGGGCGCGGAGGGGGTCGGCGCGATCATCACCTGGCTGCCGCTGTTCCTCTTCGTGATCCTGTTCGGTCTGTCGATGGACTACCACGTGTTCGTGGTGTCGCGGATCCGTGAGGCGCGCATGCGGGGCCGCAGCACGAACGAGGCCATCCAGCACGGTGTCGTCACCACGGCGGGGGTCGTGACCAGCGCCGCCGTCATCATGGTCGCCGTGTTCGCGATCTTCGGGACGCTGTCCATGCAGTCCATGAAGCAGATGGGCGTGGGCCTCGCGGCGGCCGTGCTGATCGACGCGACGATCATCCGGGGTGTGCTGCTCCCGGCGGTGATGGCGCTGCTCGGCGAGCGCAACTGGTACCTGCCCGGCTGGCTGGGCTGGCTGCCGGACCTGACGCACGACGAGTCGCCGGAGGCCGTCGCGGGCGGGGCCGCGCGCGACGACGAGGGCGAGCGGCTGCCCGTCTGATCCCGGCTGCACGATCCGAGGGCCCGTCGGTCACAGGGGAACCGACGGGCCCTCGGTGTGTGTCCGCGCGGACTACCGGCGCCGGGCGGCCAGTTCGGCCTCGATGAGGTCGGCGGCCCGCCGGGTGCCGCCCTCCTCGGCCATCTCCGCCCGGACCCGTCGGAGCCGGCGGGCGACCTCGGGGTCGTCGACGAGCGCGAGGGCGGCCTCCCGCAGCGCCTCGGCGGTGGCCTCCTCCGTGTCCAGCCGCCGCGCCACCCCCAGCCCGGTCAGCATGTCCGCGTTGCCGAACTGGTCCACGGCCTGCGGTACGGCGATCATCGGTGTCGCGGTGGCCAGTCCCTCCTGGCTGCCGCCCGCGCCGGCGTGCGTGACGAAGAGGTCGGCCTGCCGCAGGACCGCCGGCTGCGGGACCCACGGGTGCACTTCGACGTTTCCCGGTACGGCCCCGAGGTCGTCGGCGGTCACATGCCGGCCGACCTGGAGGACCAGGTGCCAGCCCGGCAGTTCGCCGAAGGCGCGCACGCACTCCCGGTAGAAGGCGGGCCTCTTGGTGAAGGACGAGCCGAGCGAGACGAGGACGACCTTCTCGGCTCCGGCGGGCCGGGTCCACTCCCCCTCGGCCGCGCGGTCCCCCTGGCAGGCGCCGACGAAGCGGTACACGCTCGGGTCGACCCGGTCGGCGTGCGGCTGGAGCGCCTTCGGGATCAGGACGATCGAGCGGTCGGGGCGGCCGACGAAGGCGTCGGGGTGCCGGGTGATGCCGTTCTCCTCCAGCCAGGCGTGGAAGCGGGCGTAGTAGGCCTTGCCCCGGGGGGTCTGCCGGGGTTCCGCCCACATCGGTTCGGCGACCTCCTCCTCGTACCCCTCCCAGGCCACGAGGTTGGGCGAGAGGGAGATCGCGGGGACGCCCCAGCGGTGGGCGAGGACGCGGGCGGGGTAGGCGGTGATGTCGTACAGGACGAGGTCGGGGGTGTCCCCGTCGTAGGCCTCGACGAGCTGAGGCAGGGCCTGGACGGCGTCGTCGAGGAAGAGTTCCACGTGGTCGAGGAGGGTGCTGCCCCAGGCGGCGGGGTCGTCGTCGGGCGAGGGCAGGGTGGAGTGCCAGGGCCGGACCTCGGCGCCGGTGGCGGCGGCCTTCTCGGCGAGGGCGGGCGGAACGGCGTAGGTGACCCGGTGGCCCCGCGCCACGAGTTCGCGGATCACCTCCAGGCTGGGGTTCACATGGCCGTGGGCGGCGATGGAGAACATGGCGACATGGGCGCGACTTGTCATGCCGACGAGGCTAGGCGAGACGATACGTCTCGTTCAATCGAATTACGGCGGTGCCGGTCAGCGCTGGTAGCGGGCGAGCACGAGGTTGCCGTCCCGCTCCAGCCGGGTGCGCAGTCCGTCGAGGTCGAGGGCGCCGCTGTAGTACTCCTGGAAGGCCGGAGTCGCGACCTTGTCCTTCCACTCGGGATAGCCGCGCACGGACTGCGCGGGCGCCGGGACCAGGTGGGCGGCGAGGGCGGTACCGGTCGCCCAGCCGTCCTTCGCGGTGTGCAGGGCGGGGTCCTTCAGGGCCTGGGTGCCGGTGGGCAGCATCCAGTCGCCGAGCGCGAGACGGACCATGTTCGCGGGCCGGAGCAGGAAGTCGAGGAACGCCACGGCCTCCTTCTTGTGCGGGCTGTCCTCGGCCACGGACAGGGTCTGCGGGCTGACGCCCTGGGCGAGTCCGCCGTCACCGGCCGGGGCGGGCAGCACCTGCCAGTCGAAGCCCTTCGGCGCCTGCCGGGCGATCTGCTGGCGGTAGGAGAAGCCGAGCGGGACCATCGCGTACCTGCCGCCGAAGAAGCCGGGCAGGGTGTCCGAGCCGCCGCTGCCCAGCGTCGAGGCCGGTGCGCTGTGGTCCACGTCGACCTGGTCGTGGACGGTGCGCGGCACGACCTCGTCGGCGGCCTCGAAGCGCACGGTCACCCTGCCGTCCGCGCCCCGGTGGAAGAGCCGTCCACCCGCCGACAACGACAGGTTGAGCGTGGCGGAGACGGGCTCCTTGAGCGGCCAGGCGACACCGTACCTGCCGTCGCCGCTGAGTTGCTTCGCGACCTGTCTGAACTCGGCCCAGGTCCAGGGGTGTTCGGGAGTGGGGATGCGCACGCCGGACTCGGCGAGCCGGGTGGCGTCGGCGATCAGTACGCGCGGCTCCTGGAGGAACGGCACGCCGTAGACGCCGTCGCCGAACGTGGTGGTCTCCCAGCTGCGCCGCGGTATGTCGGACGTGAGCCGCGCGGGCAGCAGACCGGTCAGGTCGGCGAGGTAGCCGCCGTGGGCGAAGTCCGCGAGGTCGTCGGAGGCGTCGTGGATGATGTCCGGAGCCTCACCCCCCTCGAAGGAGGTGAGCAGCTGGTCGTGGACGCTGTCCCAACTGCCCTGGACGTACTCGACCTTGACGTCGGCATACGTGGCGTTCCACTCCTGCACCAGCTTCTTGGTGGCGGCGACCGACTCCTGCTGCCAGGCCAGGGACTGGAAGCGGAGGGTGATCGGACCACCGGTGCGGGACGACGAGGCGCAGCCCGCGAGCAGCAGGAGGAGGGCGACGAGCGCCGGGGTGATCCTGGTGCGCATCAGCTCTTCACCGCCCCGGCGAGCATGCCGCCCGTGATCCGCCGCTGGAGGAGCGCGAAGACGACCAGGGAGGGCAGCGTGGCCAGGAACGCGGCCGCCGCCAGCGGTCCCAGGTCGGCCACGCCCTCCGCCCCGATGAAGTGGGTGAGGACGACCGGCAGGGTCTGTTTCTCCGGTGTCTTCAGCAGCACCAGGGCGAAGAAGAACTCGTTCCAGGCGGTGACGAAGGCGAACAGCGCGGTCGCCACGATCCCGGGCGCCAGCAGGGGTGCCGTCACCGACACCAGCGTCCGCAGCCGTCCCGCCCCGTCGACGGCCGCCGCCTCCTCCAGCTCGACCGGCACCGCCCGGACATGGCCGACGAGCATCCACAGCGCGAACGGCAGCGCCCACACCACGTACACCATCACCAGCCCCGGCAGGGAGTCGATCAGCCGCAGGTTCTTCAGCACCAGGAACAGCGGGATGATCACCAGCACGAACGGGAAGGCCTGGCTGACCAGCACCCATCCCGTGGCGGCCCGGGACAGCGCCGAGCGGCGGCGGGCCATGACGTACGCCATCGGGGTCGCCAGGAGTACGGCGATCAGCGCGGCTCCGAGCGCGGCGAGCAGGGAGTTGAGGCCGGCACGCAGCAGGGGCTGCTCGTCGAAGGCCTTCCGGAAGTTGGCCAGGGTCGGGTGCCGTGGGATCCAGGTGGGGTGCAGACTGCCCAGTTCGGTCGGGGACTTGAAGGCCGTGGAGAGCAGCCAGAGGAGCGGGAAGGCCAGGAGGGCCAGGTAGGCGAGCAGGGCCGCGTACTGGCCGACGCGGACGCCGGTACGGGTCTTCACACGTCCTCACCTCCTCGCAGCCGGCCCACCAGGAAGACGGCCAGGAGCACCGCGATCACCGCGACCAGCGCACAGCCCATCGCCGCCGCGTACCCGAACTGGCCGTAGCGGAAGGCCTCTTCGTAGGCGAACAGCATCGGCAGCCGGGTCTTGCCGCCGGGGCCGCCGCTGGTCAGCACGTAGACCAGGGCGAAGGAGTTGACGTTCCAGATGAGGTTGAGCGCGGTGATCGCGAGGGCGACGGGCCGGAGGGCGGGCCAGGTGACCGTGCGGAAGCGGCGCCAGGCGCCCGCGCCGTCCACCGCCGCCGCCTCATGGAGTTCGCGCGGGGTGTTCTGCAGCCCGGCGAGCAGGGTGACGGTGGTCTGGGGCAGGCCCGCCCACACGCCGACGACGATCACCGCGGGCAGGGCGGTGCCGAGTCCGCCGAGCCAGTCCCGGCCGTCGCCCAGGCCGAGGTCGCGCAGGGTCTCGTTGAGGAGGCCGGCGTCCGGCTGGTAGACCAGCCGCCAGATGATGCCGACGACGACCTCGGGCATCGCCCAGGGGACGATCGCGAGCGCGCGGGCCAGCCACCGCAGGCGTAGGTCCTGGTCGAGGAGGAGGGCCAGGCCGAGGGCGAGCAGGAACTGGGGCACGGTCACGCCGACCGCCCAGACGAGGCCGATCCGGAACGACTCCCAGAAGAGGGTGTCGTGCAGGAGGTCCTGGAAGTTGAGGGCGCCGATCCACCGGGTCGCGGCGGTCCGGCCCGACTGCGCGTCGGTGAACGCCAGCAGGATCCCGTAGAGCAGCGGGCCGGCGCTGAGGACGAGGAGGGGGATCAGGGCGGGCAGCACGAGGAACCAGGAGCCGCGATCAAGGGCGCGGCGCGAGGGCCGCCGCCCGGCCTCCGGCACTCCTGTCACGGAATCACCCCCTTTGCCCGACCCGATTGGCGTGTTCATGGTCGGAAAGGTCCGGCATCCCGTCAAGGGCGCGCGCACCGGGCCCGGCCTGGGGGAATGCGAGACTGGCCGGAATCGACCCAGGACACGGAGGCGGACGGTGGACGAGGCAAGGGCGCGGGACGTACTGGCCGAAGCGGGGGTGCTGCCCCCTGCGGCGGGGGCCGCGCGGCTCCTCGCCCTGGGGGAGAACGCGGTGTTCGCCGCCGGTGACCTGGTGGTGAAGGTGGGCCGGGACGCCGAACTCCTCGACCGGGCGCGGCGCGAGCTGGACATCGCCGCCTGGCTGGCGGAGGCCGGTGTCCCCGCCGTCCGCGCGGCCGAGGCGGAGCCGCTGCTGGTGGAGGGGCATCCGGTGACGGTGTGGCACCGGCTGCCCGATGCCGTACGGCCCGCCGAGCCGCGGGATCTGGCCGAACTGCTGCGGTCGGTGCACGCCCTGCCCACCCCCTCCTTCGGTCTGCCGCCCCGTGATCTGCTGTCCGGGGTGGAGCGCTGGCTGCGGCTCGCCGGTGACGCGATCGACCCGGCGGACGCGGCGTATCTGCGCGAGCGCCGCGACGGCTTCGCGGCGGCCGCCGCCGCACTGGTCCCCCGGCTGCCGCCGGGCCCGATCCACGGCGACGCGCTGCCGCGCAACGTGCACGTGGGCCCCGACGGTCCGGTCCTGGTCGACCTGGAGACCGTCTCGGCGGATCTGCGGGAGCACGATCTGGTGGTGATGGCCCTCTCCCGCGACCGCTACGGGCTGCCCGCCGACGCC
This sequence comes from Streptomyces sp. NPDC005811, assembly GCF_040630405.1. Lineage (NCBI taxonomy): Bacteria > Bacillati > Actinomycetota > Actinomycetes > Kitasatosporales > Streptomycetaceae > Streptomyces > Streptomyces sp. NPDC005811. The sequence goes on along the minus strand of NZ_JBEXXK010000027.1, from coordinate 32,654 downwards.
TACGACTCCTTCACCGCGGCCTACGGCTGGGACGTACGGGAGTGGGCGGGCTGTGCGGTGCTGCGCGGGGCCCGGGAGACGGCGAGCTGTGCCTGGGTCGCCCAGCACGCTCCGGCCGACCCCCAGGCCCTGACGGAGTTCGGGCGCAGGGTGGCGTCGCTGCGGGACGGGGACGCGGCCGTGCGCTGGTATCCCTTCTGAGCGCGGGTCAGACGGCGGGGCTGTCGGCCGGCTCGCGGACCGGCCAGGTGCCGTCCACCACGGCGTCCGTCTCGCCCTTGCGGCGCAGGAAGCTCTGGAAGTCCGCCGCCCAGTCCGCGTACCACTCGATCTGGCGGCGGTGCAGCTCCGCCGGGCCGAGGGCGCCGATCTTGGGGTGGCGGACGGCTATCGCGCGGGCCAGCCGGGCGGCGGCGAGGGCGTCGGCGGAGGCGTCGTGGGCGGAGTCGAGGGTGACGCCGTACTCGGCGCAGACCGCTTCGAGGTTGCGCTTGCCGCGGCGGTAGCGGTCGGCCCAGCGGTCGATGGTGTACGGGTCGACGACCGGCGCCGGATCGAGTCCGCCGAGCCGGTCGCGCAGGGAGGGCAGGCCGTGGCGGCGCAGTTCGGCGGAGAGCAGGGTCAGGTCGAAGGTCGCGTTGTAGGCGACGACCGGGACGCCGGTGCGCCAGTAGCCCGTGAGGACGTCGGCGATCGCGTCCGCGACCCGGTCGGCGGGGGCGCCCTCGGCGGCGGCCCGCTCGTTGCTGATCCCGTGCACGGCGACCGCGTCGGCCGGGATCTCCACGCCCGGGTCCGCCAGCCACTCCTTGCGTCCGAGGACCTGTCCGTCCCCGACCTCGATCACGGCGCCCGTGACGATGCGCGCCTCGCGCGGATCCGTCCCGGTCGTCTCCAGGTCGAAGCCGACGAGCAGCTCCCGGTACCAGGCCATGACGGCCCCCCTTCTCGGTGGTGCTTTCCCCCTGTGGCCTCCACCTTCGCACGGGGCACTGACAATCACGGGGCCGCGTCGCGCCCACCACTCCCAGGGGGCATCCCGGACCGGCGGAATACGGTGACGAATCAGGACACGGGGCGCGAATCAGCCCAGGCCAGCTCGAACTCCTCGCGGTAGGCCGCGAAAAGACCCCCTTCGTCCACCTCGCCCGGCTTGACCACCCGGTTGCCGCCGCGCAGCACCAGCACCGGCGCCTCCATGCCGCGCATGCGCCGCAGATAGGACTGGACGACCGCGACGCCGTCGGTGCCGTCGCCGTCCACGAGGTAGGCCGTGAAGCGGGGCGTCTCGTCGTACACCTGGATCTGGAAGGCGCCCGGGTCGCGCAGCCGGGAGCGGACCCGCCGCATATGGAGGATGTTCATCTCCACCGAGCGGCTGAGTTCGCCCCGTTTCATCCCGAGTTCGCGCTCGCGGCGCTTGACCGCGCTGGAAGCCGGGTTGAGGAAGAGCAGCCGGACCCGGGCACCCGCCTCGGCGAGGCGGACCAGCCGGCGGCCGGAGAAGTTCTGCACCAGCAGGTTGAGGCCGATGCCGATGCCGTCGATACGGCGCGAGCCGTCGAAGATGTCCTCGGCGGGGAACTGGCGCAGCAGCCGGACCCGGTCGGGGTGGACGGCGACCACGTCCGCGTACCGGTCGCCGACGAGGTCCTCGACCGCGTCCACCGGCAGCCGGCGCGCGGACGGCACGTCGCCGCCGGTGCCGAGCATCTCAAGGAGCCGCGCAGAGGCCCGCTCGGCCTGGCCCAGGACGGCCTCGGAGAGCGCCCGGTTGCGCGAGACGACGTTGCGGGTCACCTCCAGCTCGTCCAGGGCGAGTTCGACGTCCCGGCGGTCGTCGAGGTAGGGCTCGAAGCACGGCCAGTGCTGCACCATCAGCTCGCGCAGCTGGGGCAACGTCAGGAAGGAGATGACGTTGTCGTCGGCCGGGTCGAGCAAGTAGCCCTTGCGACGGCTGACTTCACGGACCGCGACGGCGCGCTGCACCCATTCCTGGCCTGCGGGTCCGGCCGCGGCGACCACCCATTCGTCGCCGTGGACGGGTTCGTAGATGGGCCGCAGCACGGCGGCCACCACGGCGCGCAGCCGCTGTTCGACGAGGTTCAGCCATATGTAGGCCCGGCCGGCCCGCTGGGCGCGGGTGCGCACCTCGCGCCAGGCGTCGGCGTCCCAGTCCAGCTCCGGGCCGATGGCGTTGGTCTCCATCGGCCGGGCCAGGGACACCGTTCCGGGCGGGACGTCTGTGGAGTTCCCCTCGTGACCCTCGTCACCAGGGGGCAGCTCCAGCCCTCCCGAGCCCACCCAAGCACCGCCTTCCGCTCCCCCGAGCTCTCCCCGTCTCAACGATCAAGGAAGGGTACTCCGGGACCGGTCGGCGGTGCAGCCGGATGGGCAGGTCGTTTCTCAACCGCCGTTGCGCGGGATGCCGTTCTCGTCCTTGAGCGCGGACGGTGTGAGCGGATTCATGGCCGTGACGTCCCGGGGGGCGATGGAGAAGCCCTGCCAGTGGACCGGCATGGGCTGCTGGTCCTCGTCACGGGCGATGTGGTGGAAGCCCACGTTCACCCAGACCACGGGGTGCTTGAGGGTCTGCCCGTTCACCCACCCGTCGACGGCCTTCGGGTGTCCCGTACCGCAGTTGAGGGGGTTGTTGCTGGCATACATCTCGCACTTGTTGTACTCGGTGAAGTAGACGTCGTGCTTGGTGAAGCTGCGTCCGGAGTACTTGGTGGTGGCGCCGGGGACGAGTTCGTAGCTGCGCGCGTGCCCGTCCTTGTTCTTGCCGGTGGCGCTGACCACGCGCCACCAGCGCATGTTCTTCGCGTCGCCTGCGAGTTCCTTGGTGACGGCCGTGCGGGTGGTCTTGTTGGTCGGGCCCTGCTGGCCGCTCGCGGGTGCGCTGACCTTCGAGTCGTACTGCTCGATCTTGGTGGCGGAGGAGCCGTCGAGGCCGAAGTCCAGCCGCCAGAAGACGTTGTGGCTGTGGCTGGTGGCCTTGGCCTGGGCGCCCTTGCCTATCGGCCAGCCGCGGCCGTCGCCGGCGTCGTAGTCGAAGGGCGAGAGGCTGCCGGTGGCGCCGACGTTCATGTTGACGGTGCCGTCGTCGGAGAAGCGCCACTCGGTCATGTACTCGTACCAGCCGACCTTGTTGACCGTGTAGATCAGCAGGTCCTTGCCCTGGGCCTGGTAGACCTTGTTGTTGTCGGCCTGCATGCGGTAGGCGTGGCCGCGCGAACGGGTCGTGGTGCACATGCCCTTGACGTTCGAGTCGGCCGGGGCGGTCTCCGGGACCTTGATGGTCTTGATGGTGCCGCCGGGGCACTCGGCGGGCTTCAGGTTGACCAGCCCGGAGCCGAAGTTGTAGTCGGTGACGTCGTTGTACTCGTTCTTGCCGTCGTCGTAGGGCACATGGATCTGGGCGATCTTGGCGCTGTTGAGGACGCGGATCGGCTTGGTCTCGCCGGGCGGCTGGTAGGAGACCTTCTCCAGGACGAGCCCGGACTTGGCCTCGTAGCGCCAGCACATGCGCCAGGTGGTGCCGGTGGAGAGCTTCTGTTCGATGCGGTAGGCGGCGGAGCAGTCGGCGGCGGCCGCCGCCGCGGGCGCGGCCTTCGGCTGGGCGACGGCGGGGCCGGCCCCGGCGGTCGCGCCGGCGGCCAGCGCGGCCAGGGACAGGCCGAAGGCCGCCCCCTTCTGGGTACGGCTCATTCTGATGACGCGCATGAGGACATGACTCCCTGACAGGAGATGACGGGTGGGAAGGGTGGAGAGGTGCGGGCGGTGTCAGCCGTTGAGCTTGACGACCTTGCCGGCGCTGAGGTCGATCACGAAGGCCCGGGCGTCGATCCAGGGACCGTTCTTCACCTTCGGCAGCAGCCGTACGCAGCGATGCTCGCCGCACTTGTCGAGTGCGGCCGGCTGGGCGCCCGGCACCGAGCGGTAGATCATGCTGGAGAGCTCCAGCTGATCCGGGGAGGTGAGCTCCTTGCCGGTGGCGTCCTTGTAGTCGGCCTTCATGCCGGAGCCGAGCGGGTCGGCGATGAGTACCCGCGCCGCCTCGTTCTGCTCGTCGGGGCTCAGCGGCGGCTGGACGCCCCGCTGGGTCCCGGTGTTCTCCACCTTGCCGGTGTCGAGGTTGACGGTCTTGGTGACGACCGTGTCGGTCTTGTAGTCGTAGAACGTGACGTCGGCGCGCCGGGGCGCGTCCGGGTCGTCGAGTTCGCCGGCGTCGGGAGCGGCGAGCTCCACGCCGAGGCGCTGCGGGCCGCGCTCGCCCTCGACGTTCTGTGCGGCGTTGAACGCCTGCCGGCTGAGTGCGACGCTCTCGGCCCGTTTCATCTCGTCGTCCGTGAGCGGGTCGCTGCCCTTGCCCTTCTCGCCCTCGTCGGGCGCGGCCTCGACCACACCCGCGGGCACCGAGCCGCCCGCCGCGTCGGCCGCCGTCTGCCCGGCGCTCTGCCCGGTCCCGCCGCCTGTCTTGTCGTCCGCCCCCGCCGTCCCCGGCAGGGTGATCGCGACCATCACGGCTGTCGAAGCCACTGCGATGGCCGTACCCGCCACCACCTTGCCCAGGTGGCGGCGCACTGTCGTGCGCACAATTGCCCCCTACTCCCCCTGTTGCCGGGAGTACGTCTGTCTGCCCCACTGAATGCGGCACGCGCCGTATGACCGGCGTATGCACTGGTCGACAGGTAAGAGGGCAGTAAGTCGAAGGCGGTTCCATCAGTTTCCGCGAGACTCGGGCGCGAAGGCGCCCCCGGCTCGGCGGCACACCTGAAAGAGTCGGTTCATGCAGGTCTGGCCTGGAGAGGCGTACCCCCTCGGCGCCACGTACGACGGCGCCGGCACGAATTTCGCGGTCTTCACGGAGGCCGCGGACCGAGTAGAGCTGTGTCTGCTGCACGACGACGGCTCGGAGACGGCGGTGGAACTGCGGGAGAGCGACGCGTTCGTCCGGCACGCGTATCTGCCGGGCGTGATGCCCGGCCAGCGCTACGGCTTCCGGGTGCACGGCCCGTACGACCCCGCGCGCGGGCTGCGCTGCAACTCGGCGAAGCTGCTGCTCGACCCGTACGCGAAGGCGGTCGCCGGCGCGGTCCGCTGGGGCGAGGAGGTGTACGGGTACCCGTTCGGCTCCCCCGAGCGGCGCAACGACCTCGACTCCGCGCCGCACACCATGACGTCGGTGGTGGTCAACCCGTACTTCGACTGGGGCGACGACCGGCCGCCGCGCACCGAGTACCACCGCACGGTGATCTACGAGGCCCATGTGAAGGGGCTGACGATGCTCCATCCGGGGCTGCCCGAGGAGCTGCGCGGCACCTACGCGGGCCTCGCGCACCCGGCGGTGATCGAGCATCTGACGGGGCTCGGGGTGACGGCGCTGGAGCTGATGCCGGTGCACCAGTTCGTCAACGACCACCGGCTGGTCGACATGGCCCTGAACAACTACTGGGGCTACAACACGATCGGCTTCTTCTCCCCGCACAACGCCTACGCCTCCTGGGGCGACCGGGGCCAGCAGGTGCTGGAGTTCAAGTCGGCGGTGCGGGCGCTGCACGAGGCGGGCATCGAGGTGATCCTCGACGTGGTCTACAACCACACGGCCGAGGGCAACCATCTGGGCCCGACGCTGTCCTTCCGGGGCATCGACAACCAGAAGTACTACCGGCTGGCCGACGACGCCCGCTACTACACGGACACGACCGGCACGGGGAACTCGCTGCTCATGCGGTCGCCGCACGTCCTCCAGATGATCATGGACTCGCTGCGGTACTGGGTGACCGAGATGCACGTCGACGGCTTCCGCTTCGACCTCGCGGCGACGCTCGCCCGGCAGTTCCACGAGGTGGACCGGCTGTCGTCGTTCTTCGACCTGGTCCAGCAGGACCCGGTCGTCTCCCAGGTGAAGCTGATCGCGGAGCCCTGGGACGTGGGCGAGGGCGGCTACCAGGTCGGCAACTTCCCGCCGCTGTGGACGGAGTGGAACGGCAAGTACCGGGACACCGTGCGCGATCTGTGGCGGGGCGAGCAGCGCACCCTGGCGGAGTTCGCCTCCCGGCTGACCGGTTCCTCCGACCTCTACCAGGACGACGGCCGCCGTCCGCTGGCCTCGATCAACTTCGTGACCTGCCACGACGGGTTCACCCTGCACGATCTGGTGGCGTACAACGACAAGCACAACCAGGCCAACGGGGAGGACAACCGGGACGGCGAGAGCCACAACCGGTCCTGGAACTGCGGCGCGGAGGGCGAGACCGAGGACACGCGGGTGCTGGCGCTGCGGGCCCGGCAGATGCGCAACTTCGTCGCCACGCTGCTGCTGTCCCAGGGCGTGCCGATGATCAGCCACGGGGACGAGTTCGGGCGGACCCAGCGGGGCAACAACAACGCCTACTGCCAGGACAGCGAGCTGGCGTGGGTGCACTGGCCCGCGGAGGGCAGCGGGCTGCTGGACTTCACCCGCGCGCTCACCCGGCTGCGCCGCGAGCACCCCGTCTTCCGGCGGCGGCGCTTCTTCCACGGGCGGCCCGTGGAGGGCACCCACGACGAGCTGTCGGACATCGCCTGGTTCACCCCCGAGGGCGGGGAGATGACCCAGCGGGACTGGGAGCGGGCGCAGGCCTCGGCGCTGTCGGTGTTCCTCAACGGCAACGCGATCTCGGAGCCGGGTCCGCGCGGGGAGCGGATCGCCGACGACTCGTTCCTGCTGCTGTTCAACGCCTCGCCCAAGGAGCTGGAGTTCGTGGTGCCGGTCGACCACGGGCGGCAGTGGCAGGTCGTCGTGGACACCGCCGACCCGGAGCCGGTGGCGCCGGGCGCGGGCCGCAAGGTGCAGGCCGGGGACCGGCTGACCCTGACGGACCGGAGCATGACGGTCCTGCAGCGGCCGGCCTGACCCCACCGGGTGCCCGCGGCCGGCCCGACCCCACCCGGTGGTTCCGGTGACAGGAAAGCGGGCGGGGCGGGTACGTAGGTCTCCATGACCCCTGCGCGCCCCGCTCCCGTCACGCCCACGGCCACCTACCGGCTCCAGCTCCAGCCCGCGTTCCCGTTCGCCGCCGCGGCGGCCGCCGTGCCGTACCTGGCCTCGCTCGGTGTGTCGCATCTGCACCTCTCCCCGGTCCTGGAGGCCGTGCCGGGCTCCCTCCACGGCTATGACGTGGTGGACCACGCCCGCGTGCGCGAGGAACTGGGCGGCGAGGAGGGGCTGCGGGCGCTGGCGGCCACCGCGCGGGAGCACGGGCTCGGGCTGGTCGCGGACCTCGTGCCGAACCACATGGCGATGGCCCCGCGCCACAACCGCGCCCTGTGGGAGGTGCTGCGGGAGGGCCCCGGGTCGCCGTACGCGCGCTGGTTCGACATCGACTGGGAGGCGGGCGGCGGGCGGATGCTGCTCCCGGTCCTCGGGCACCCGGTCGGCGCGGAGCTGGAACGGCTGCGGGTCGACGGCGGGGTGCTGCGCTACCACGACCACGTCCTGCCGCTGCGCGAGGGCACCGCGGAGCTGTCGCTGCCGCAGCTGCTGGACGCCCAGTGGTACCGGCCGGTGTGGTGGCGGCTGGCCCGCACCGAGCTGAACTACCGGCGGTTCTTCAGCATCTCGGAGCTGATCGGGGTGCGGGTGGAGGACCCGGAGGTCTTCGAGGCCACCCACGGCACGGTCCTGCGGCTGCTGCACGAGGGTGTCCTCGACGGACTGCGGATCGACCATCCGGACGGGCTCGCCGACCCCGACGGCTATCTGGAGCGGCTGCACGAGGCCACCGGCGGCCGCTGGACGGTCGTGGAGAAGATCCTCGCGGACGGGGAGCGGCTGCCGGACTCCTGGCCGGTCGCCGGCACCACCGGCTACGACGCCCTGCGCCGCGTCGACGGGCTCTTCACGGACCCCGGGGGCGCCCGGGAGCTGCTGGGCCTGTACCGGCGCTTCGCGGCCCCGCAGACGGACCGCGGCGGCGACTGGGCGGCGACCGCGCGGCGGGCGGCGTACGGGGTGCTGGCGCACGAGCTGGCGGCCGAACGGGACCGGCTGACCCGGCTCGCCTCGCGGATCTGCGCGGGCGCCGCGGATCCGGTGCTGCGCGACCGGGCGCCCTGGGCGCTGCGCACGGCGCTGGAGGAGCTGCTGGTCCGGATGGAGGTCTACCGGCCCTACGCCTCGGGCGACGCGGCCGCCGTGGTCACCGAGGAGGCGGCCGAGGAGGCCCGGGGCGCGTTCACGGTGGCGGAGGAGGCGGGCGCCGTCGACGCGGTGCGGGCGCTGGTGCTCGGCGGGGAGGGGCCGCTGCGCGCGGAGTTCCGGGCCCGGTTCGCGCAGACGGCGTCCGCGCTGCGCGCCAAGTCCGTGGAGGACACGGCGTTCTACCAGTACGTGCCGCTGCTCGCGGCGAACGAGGTGGGCGGCGAGCCGGGCCGCCCCGGGGTGTCCCCGGCGGAGTTCCACGCGTACTGCGCGCGCGTGCAGCGCGACTGGCCGGCGGGCGGCACGGTCGTGTCCACGCACGACACCAAGCGCAGCGCCGACGTACGGGCCGCGCTGGCCGTGCTCACCGAGTGCCCGCAGCGCTGGGCGGAGGTCCTGGAGCAGGTCACGCGCGCGGAGCCGGAGGCGGTGGACGGTCAGCTCGCGTGGGCGGCCTGGCAGACGGTGTTCGGGCTCGGCCCGGCGGCCGGGGAGCGCGTCCGGGAGGCGCTGCTGAAGCATGTGCGCGAGGCGGGCCTGTACACGAGCTGGACCGAGCAGGAGCCGCAGTACGAGGAGGCGGTGGCCGCGTTCGTCGCGGCGGGCCCGTGCGGGGCGCCCGGGGAGCGGGTGGCGGCGCTGCGCCGCGCGCTGGAGCCGCACATCGGGGCCAATGTGCTCGGCACGGCCCTGGTGCAGCTGACGATGCCGGGGGTGCCGGACGTCTACCAGGGCACCGAGGGCGACTGCCGCACCCTGGTGGATCCGGACAACCGGCGCCCGGTGCGGTTCCCGCCCGGCGACGGGGGTCCCAAGGCGGCGGTGACCCGGGCCGCGCTGCGGCTGCGCCGGCGCCGGCCCGCCGCGTTCGGGACCGCGGCGGCGTACGAGCCGCTGGCCGCCGAGGGGCCGGCCGGGGAGCACTGTCTGGCGTTCGCGCGCTCGGGTGAGACGGTCACGGCCGTGACCCGGCTGTCGCTGCGGCTGGCGGCGGCCGGCGGCTGGCGGGAGACCCGGCTGCCGCTGCCGCCGGGCCGGTGGGCCGACGTCCTGGTGCCGGGGCGGGAGTTCGAGGGGCACGCGCGCGTGGCGGAACTCTTCGCGGAACTGCCGGTGGCGCTGCTGGAACGCGCGGACTGAGGGGCGGCCGGAGCCGTTCGCCGTGCCCGGCGCGGCGTGCTTCCGGGCGCCCCCCGGAGGCTCCCCTGGGTGTTCTTGACAGTTCACCGAGTCCGTGGGGTACTGCGGAGAGCGAAGCCGGTCGGACATGACGGGGGTGAGTCTCCTGCCGGTGCTGCGCTACCCCACGGTGACCGAACTGACGAGCAGCGCCCGGGCCCTGACCGCGCGGCATCCCGGACTGTGCGCCCTGCGCCAGGTGGGGCTCTCCCGCGCGGGCCGTCCGCTGCATCTGCTGTCCGTCGGCCGTGCCCGGCGCGCGGTGCTGGTCGTCGCGGGCGCCCACGCCAACGAGCCCACGGGTGGCCCGACCCTGCTGTCGCTGGCCGAACGGGTGCTGCACGAGAGGGAGTTGCGCAACGGCACCTCCTGGCACTTCCTGCTGTGCGCGGACCCGGACGGCGCGAGTCTGCATGTCACGCCCGCGCCGCGCAGTCTGCTGGAGTACCACCTGGGGTTCTTCCGGCCGGCGGGGCCCGAGCAGCCGGAGTGGTCGCCCGCCGTGCTGCCGCCGGACCGGCTGCCGCCCGAGACGCGTGTGCTGACCCGGGTCATCGACGAGCTGCGGCCCTACCTCCAGGTGACGCTGCACGGCACCGATCTGGGCGGCAGCTGGGTGCAGCTGACGAAGGACATCCCGGGTCTCGCCGAGCCGTTCGCGAAGTCGGCGGCGCAGCTGCACATCCCCGTCGAGACGGGTGCCTCGGACGCGGCGGGCTGGCCGGCCTCCGGGCCGGGGGTGCGGGTGATGCCGGACGCCGACGCGGGCGCGGCGTACCCGAGCATGCCGGACGACGCGCGGCACAGCACCTGGTACCACGCCCATCGCTACGGAGGTCTGACGGCGGTGGTGGAGGTGCCGATGTGGGCGAGCGACCTGGTGGACGACTCCGCGCCGCACCCCGAGCCGGCCGCGGCGATCCGGCGTCTGGCGGAGCGGCTGCTGCGGGACGCGCGGGAGGTGGAGCGGGTGCTCGCCGAGGCGCTGCCGCGGCTGGAGGGCGTGGACGGGCCGTTGCTGCGGGCGGCGCGGTGGGGGCTGGAGCTGGTGCCGGGCCTGGCCTCGGACTGGACCCACACCCCGCCCGCCGACACGACGATGGCGTACGTCGGCAGTGTGGACGCCTTCGCCCGGCGGCTGCCGCTGAGGGCGGCGGCGATGCTGTGGCGGGTGCTCCAGGAGAGCGACGACCACGCGGCCCCGCGGCTGGAACAGCTCGTCGGGATGTGGAGCGACGCGTTCGCCGTGCGCTTCGGCGCCCGCTGGGTGCCGCTCGAGCACCAGGTGGAGCACCAGAGCCGTACCGTCGTCGCGGCGGCCCTGCACGCGCGCGAGGGGGCGGCGTAGGGCAGGCCCCGCGCCACCCCCTCGGCGGTACCGCGGTCAGGCTCCGGGTGCGGTGGTCCCGGTGTCGTCCAGGGCGAACACCGCGCCGGTGCGGGCCTCCATCTCGCAGGCGTTGGCGAAGGTCTGGGCGTACGCGACGGCCTTGCCGTTCCACTGTCCGCTCGCGTGGGCCGTCACGGGGGCGTAGACGAGGGTGCAGATGGTGTCCTGGGCGGCGGGGAGGGCGTTGAGGTCGCCGTTCACCGCGTTGAGCTGGTCGCAGGCCTCGGCGGCGCGTCGGTGTCCCTGGGGCGGGCCGCAGAGCAGCAGGGTGCCGCGGGTGTCGTCGGAGGGGGCGGTGTCGCGGGTGACGGAGAGCTGGAGCCAGTTGCCGGGCTGGGGGTCCTGGGCGGCGGCCTGCGCGGGAACGGCACCGGCGGCGAAAAGGAGGGCGGCCGCGGCCGCCAGCAGGACGCGCCGCAGGGGTGCCGGGGCAAGGGGGTGGGAGTGTCTCATTCCCGGTGCATCGGCACGGTGGCCTGGGTTCCCCAGTCCGGCTCACCCGAACGCGTGGGCCGAGGGGGCCGCCCGGCCAGTTCGAACGCCGCGAGCACCACTCGCGCCTGGTACTCCACCTGGCGGGCGACCGGGACCCAGCGGGCCCCGCAGTCGTCCCGGAGGGCGGCGCACCAGCGGTCGATGAGCGCGTCCAGCTCCGGCAGGGCGCCCGCCGGGTCGTGCCCGGCGCCGGTGACGAGCTGGTGGAGGAGGCCCGCCGTGCGGACGGCGATGCGCAGGCCGGCGATGCGCAGGGCGGTCAGATGGGCGGTGGTGAGCGGCGGAAGGGGCCGTCCGGGGTCGGTGGTGTCGGGGTCCCAGGCGTCGGCGAGCCCGGGGCAGACCAGGAGGTAGTCGTCGACGGGGGCGAGCAGCCGGGCGGCCTCGGGGGTGCCGGGCAGCCGGGGCCGTATCCGGGCGAGGAGGTCCGCCAGCACCCGGGTGTCGTGGCGCAGGGCGCCGCTCAGGGCGCGCAGCTCCGCGTCCCGGTCGGCGGGCGGGGAGCCGTCCCCGACGGCGGCCACGCCCCACATGGGCGCCTCGACGACCGCGGTGACCGTGCCGTGCCGGTGCGGGTGGTACCAGGTCGACTCGACGGCGGCCTCGGTGATGGCGGCGGCCAGGTCGCGCCGGCGCGGGGGCGGGATCCGGTAGACGGCGGGTCCCAGCACCGGCCAGTAGAGGGTGTCGTACGCGCCGAGTTCGCGCGGGATGCCGAGCCGGGCGGCGGCGTAGGCGATCCGGCGGTCGAGTCCGGGCAGGTCACGGGTGAGTTCGACGAAGCCGCCGCCGATGTCGACGCCGTGCAGCGAGCACTGGAAGAAAGGTTTCAGTTCGTCCTGGAGGCGGAGCAGCGCCCGGGTCTCCGGGAGCGCCGCGGCGGCCGCTCCGTCGGGCAGCCATTCGGGCTGTTCCAGGAAGCCGGGCCGGAAGAAGTGCCGGAAGTGGCGGCCGAGGGTGTAGGGGCCGCTCAGCCAGCCCTCGTTGCGGCGCAGACCGTCGGGGTCGAGGCAGAGCAGCAGGTTCCAGGTGGCGTCGGCGCCCTCGGTGAGCCGGGGGTCGGCGAGGGCCCGTTCGGCCAGTCTGAGGGCGGTGGCGCCGCCGACCGGCTCGTTGGCGTGCGGTCCGGCGACGACGAGGACCTGGCGGGTGCCCCGGCCGACGGAGAGCAGCCACAGCGGGGTGCCCGCGCGGGACAGTCCGACCCTGCGCAGCCGGGCGTCCCGGGGGTGGCGGGCGGCGAGCGCGGCGGCGCGGGCCGCGAGTTCGTCCACGGTCGGGTAGCGGAGGAGTGGCGGCAGGGCACACCTCCATGACGGCGCCGTCGTTTCACCGGGCGTATCCGGTCTACGCACCCTGAGTCATGGCGTGGGGGTACGTCAACACCGCCGTATCCGCCGTTACCCGGGCAAGCCGGTCGGGGCGGTTCCGGGTCGGCGCCGCGGCGGTGGGCCGGTTCAGTTCACGGAGAGGCGGAACGCGACGTTCCCGAAGGAGACCTGGTCGCCCTCGCGGACGACGGCCGCGCCGATGACCCGGCGGCCGTTGACGGTGGTGCCGTTGGTGGAACCGAGGTCGCGCAGCACCCACATGCCGCCCTGGCGGCTGAGTTCGGCGTGCACCCGGGAGACGCTCTCGTGGGTCAGGCGCAGCCCGTTGACGGGGTCGCGGCCGATCCGCAGCGCCTGTTCGGTGCCGGGGTGCGGCAGCAGCAGCTTGGGCAGCCGCTCGGCCTGCCAGGCCCGGCGCAGCCGCACGGTGAACCCGGAGACGGCCTCGACGGAGCCGAAGACGACGCGGGAGAGGCGGTTCTCCTTGGGCAGGTCGGCGGTGAGCGCGACCAGTTCGTCGGAGCGGCGGGCGGCGAGCGCGAGTTCCATGCGGCGGATGAAGGTGTCGTGCGACAGCCGGCCCATGGCGACGCCGTCACGGAGCACCTTCAGCGCCCTGTCGCGCTCCGCGTCGGACAACCGCGCGGGGTACGGGTTCACCTCGAAAGACGACGTCACGCTCGTGATTGTCGGTCAGTGAACCCCGGGTGTCCAGAAAACGGGTGAACGCCCGCTCGCGCGCGTGGCCGAAGACACCCCCCACGATGGGGGTGTTGCCCCGTGGGACGGAACCCGTTTGCCGCACGATGGACCCGGCTACATCACGGTGAGCAGACGTAAGGGGAACCGTCCGTGCAGTTCGAGGTGTGGGCACCACAGGCCGGCCGGGTGACGCTCGAGTGCGACGGCGTCACGCGCGCGCTCGGGCCGGATCCGGAGCGGGCCGGCTGGTGGACGGGTGAGGCGGAGGCCGCGGACGGCTCGCGGTACGGCTTCGCGGTGGACGACGGCCCGGTGCGCCCGGACCCGCGCTCGCGCCGCCAGCCGGACGGGCCGGACGGGCTGAGCGCGGTCGTCGACCAGGGCCGCTACGACTGGCGGGTCCCGTGGCCGGGGCGTCCGCTGCCGGGCGCGGTCCTCTACGAGCTGCACGTGGGCACGTTCACCGCCGAGGGCACCCTGGACGCGGCCGCCGGGCGCCTGCACCATCTGGCCGAACTCGGTGTCACGCACGTCGAGTTGATGCCGCTGTGCCCGTTCCCCGGCCGGCACGGCTGGGGGTACGACGGGGTCGCGCCCTGGGCGGTGCACGAGCCGTACGGCGGCCCCGAGGGGCTGAAGCGGTTCGTGGACCGGGCGCACGAACTGGGCCTGGGCGTGGTCCTGGACGTCGTGCACAACCACCTGGGCCCGTCCGGCAACTACCTGCCCGAGTTCGGCCCGTACTTCACCGAGCGCCATCACACCCCCTGGGGCGCGGCCGTCAACCTGGACGCGCCCGGCTCGGACGAGGTGCGGGCGTATCTGGTGGGCAGCGCGCTGGCCTGGCTGCGGGACTACCGGCTCGACGGGCTGCGGCTGGACGCGGTGCACGCCCTGGCCGACACGCGCGCGTACCCCTTCCTGGAGGAGCTGTCGGCGGCCGTGGACGCGCTCGCCGCGGACACGGGCCGGCCGCTGTTCCTGATCGCCGAGTCGGACCTGAACGACCCGCGGCTGATCACACCCCGCCGCGAGGGCGGACTCGGGCTGCACGCCCAGTGGAACGACGACTTCCACCACGCCCTGCACACCGCGCTCACCGGGGAGGCCCAGGGCTACTACGCCGACTTCGCACGCGATCCGTTCGCCGCGCTCACCGCGACCCTCACCGGCGGGTACTTCCACGACGGCGGGTACTCCGGCTTCCGCGAGCGGCACCACGGGCGCCCGCTGGACCGCTCCCGGGTCCCCGCGCACCGGCTGCTGGGCTACTCCCAGACCCACGACCAGATCGGCAACCGGGCGCAGGGCGACCGGCTCGCGGCCTCCCTCTCCCCCGGGCTGCTCGCCTGCGCGGCGGCGCTGACGCTGACCGCGCCGTTCACACCGATGCTGTTCATGGGCGAGGAGTGGGCGGCGGGCACGCCCTGGCAGTACTTCACCGACCACACCGATCCCGAGCTCGCGGAGGCGGTACGGCGGGGCAGGCGGCGGGAGTTCGCGGCGCACGGCTGGGCCGAGGCGGACGTACCGGATCCGCAGGACCCCGCGACCCGGGACCGCTCCTGCCTGGACTGGTCCGAGCGGGGGCGTGCGCCTCACGCGCGCGTGCTGGCCTGGTACCGGGAGCTGATCGCGCTGCGGCACGCGCAGCCGGATCTCACCGATCCCGATCTCGCCGACATCAAGGTCGCCCACGATGCCGGGGCCCGCTGGATCGCCTTCCGTCGTGGGGACGTGCGGGTGGCGGTGAACCTGGGCGGGGGGCCGGCGGCGATTCCGCTGGGGCCGCGGCCGGCGCGGGTGCTGGCCGCGTGGGAGCCGGTTTCCGTGCCGGGGGCGGACGGGGTGTTGGAGGTGCCGGCGGAGTCGTGTGTGGTGCTGCTGCAGGAGTGAGGGGGCGGGGTTCGGGGTGGTGTGTGCTGTTCGTGTGCCGGGTGCGGGTGCGTTGTGGCTGGTCACGCAGTTCCCCGCGCCCCCCTTTGGGTGCCCGCTAGTCCTCGTCCTCCCGGAATTCCGTCGCCCTCTCCAGCAGGATCGCCTCCCAGGCGTGGCGGAGTTCGGTGTGCAGGAGGGGGAGCGGGGTCGTGCCGTGGCCGGTGATGCGGTCGGCGAGGCGGGTGACGGTGTCGCAGCGGGCCAGCCAGAGGCCGCGCAGGCAGGGGCGGGCGCCGTAGCCGGCGAGGGTGGCGGCGCGGACGGCGGCGCCCGAGCCGACCGCGAGGGCGAGTCCGGCGATGTCCTCGGCGGGGTCGCCGATCACCGCGCCCGTCCAGTCGAGGACGCCCCGCACCCGGCCGTCGGCGCTGACCACGAGGTGCTCGCCGCGCAGCCGGTGGTGGACGAGCACGGCGGTGGCGGGCTGCGCGGCGAGCTGGGCCGCGCCGGCCTGGGTGAGCTGGTGCAGGCGCCCGGGGTCGAACTCGTCGGCGCGGGCGAGGGTGTCGGCGGCGGCCACGGCCATGCGGCGCAGCGCCTCCAGGGAGCGCGGGGCGGCGCGCGGCACACCGAGCGTCTCGGCCTGCCGGGGCGGCACCTCGCGCAGTCCGCCGAGGAGGCCCGCGAGGTCGGCCTCGCCGACGGCGGACACGTCGTGCTCCTCGGCGGTGCCGCCGGGCACCTTGGTGTCCAGGGTGTAGCTCAGCCCGGGCGACCACTCGCCGTGCGCGACACCGGTCGGCACGGCGACGGGTACGTGCGGGCGGACGAGGTCGCGCAGCCGCAGTTCGCGGCGCTGGCGGACGGTGGCGTCGTGGTCGGGGGCGAGCCGCAGCACATGGCGGGTGCCGACCCACCAGGTCCAGTGCCCGCCCTCCTCGGAGACGGGCCGCACCTGGGGTCCCGGTCCGCCGCGGTCGCCCTCCTTGAGGAGCGCGCGGACCAGTCGGCGGACGGTGTCCGCGGTGGGTGTCGGTGCCTGGGTCATGATCGCGCCGTTGCCGTTCGGGTGGGTGCCGGACTCCTGGGGGTGGGTCGGTGGGGCGGGCTCAGTCGACGACGACCAGCTCGCGGGTGGTGTCGTTGAGGCGGCGGCCGCCGTCGTCCGTGACGGTGACGATGTCCTCGATGCGCACCCCGAACCGGCCGGGCAGGTAGACGCCGGGCTCCACGGAGAAGCACATGCCGGGCACGAGGGGCTGCTCCTCGCCCTCGATCATGTACGGCGGCTCGTGGGTGGTGACGCCGATGCCGTGGCCGGTGCGGTGGATGAAGTACGCGCCGTACCCGGCGTCGGCGATGACCGCGCGGGCGGCCCGGTCGACCTCCTGGCAGGCGACCCCGGGGCGCACGGCCCGGAAGCCGGCCTCCTGGGCCGCGCGGACGAGGTCGTGGACCCGGCGTTCCTCGTCGGTGGGCTCGCCGACGTGGACGGTGCGGGAGGTGTCGGAGCCGTAGCCGTCCTTGAGGCCGCCGAAGTCGAGGACGACCATGTCGCCGCGTTCGATGACGCGGTCGCCGACCTCGTGGTGCGGGTTGGCGCCGTTGGGGCCGGAGGCGACGATCGTGAAGTCGACCTGGGAGTGCCCGAACCGGCGGAGCAGTTCGGCGAGGTCGGCGCCGACCTCGGCCTCGCGGCGCCCGGCGAATTGCACGGTGCGGATCTCCTCGAACGCCCGGTCGGCGGCGGCGCCCGCGGCGGCCATCAGCTCCAGCTCGGCCGGGTCCTTGACGGCCCGCAGCATCGGCAGGACCTCGGTGAGGGCGGCGTAGGAGGTGCCGGGCAGGGCCCGCTGGAGGCCCAGCAGATGCATCGCCCAGGTGTTGTCGCTGACGCCGAACCGGCCGCGCGGGTCGAGCAGGCCCGCGGTGACGGCGTAGGGGTCCTTGCCGTCCGTCCAGTCCCGCAGGGTGAGCGCCGGGGCGCCGGCCGCCTTCGCCGCGTCCGGGGCCTCCAGGGTGGGGACGACGAGGACGGGGTCGTGGCCGGGGGCGAGGGCGAGCAGGGTGAGCCGTTCGGTGGCGGCGGGGGGCGCGTAGCCGGTGAGCCAGACCAGGTCGGGTCCGGGTGCGACGAGCAGCCCGGCGAGTCCGGCGTCGGCGGCCTCGCGCGCGGCCCGTGCCATACGGGCCCGGTAGTCGTCGGCGGTGAAGGGCGCGGGCGCGGTGCCGGTCATCCGGGTCTCCCTCGGTGGTGACGGTGACTACGGGCAGCATCCTGCCCGGACAGCGGGGGCCGCGCGAGCCGGTTCGCGCGGTTCGGGGCGGTGGTGCCGGTTCCGGTCAGCTCTCCCAGGGCGGATGGGCCCACCTCCCCCACTGTCTCAAGGGCGTGGGAGGTGCGGGGTTGGCGAGGTTGAGCAGCAGCCCGGCCCGGTAGGACGCCCCGCCGCTCAGCTCCCGCGGGTCTCCGTCCATGGCCTCGGCCGTGCCCTCGTCGTCCCGCTTCATGCGGCGCGCCCGGCGCAGGGCCTGGACGCCGAACCGGACCAGGACGACCGCGCCGACGACGCGCATCATGTCGTACGTCAGTTCGAAGGCCGCGAGCGGGATGGTCAGGCCGGACGCGGCGACGACGCCCCGGACGAAGACGCCGGTCTCGTTGCCGAGGACGGTCAGGGGCTCATGGTTGCCGCGGGAGGGCGCGGCCCGCCGACCGGTACGCTCCGGTCGGGTTCGCCTTCCGTGTCCTGGACGACGAGCACCGGCTCACCGGCCGCTTCCGCGCCGTGTGACCTCACACGACCACGCCGGGCGTCACCCTCAACTGCCGGTACATCCCGTTCTTGTGACGGAGCGTCAGAGTCACCCCGCGGCCGGGGCGGGCCTCGCCGACCGCGCGCGCCAGATCGGCCGCCGAGTCGATCCGCGTCCCGCCGAACGCCAGCAGGACGTCCCCGCGCACCAGCCCGGCCGCGTACCCGGGGCCGGGCACGTGGACGGCGACGATCCGGGCACCCGCCCGCCCGGCGTCCACGGCCTCCAGGCCCAGGGTGGCGCGGACGGGCCGCGGGGCCGGTGCGACCGGGGCGGCGGCGGGAGCCACGTGGCCGGCGAGTCCTCGCACCGCCTGGCGCGGGAGCTCCGCGAGCCTGCTCGTCCCGATCACGGCCGCCCCGACCGTGCCGAGGCCGACGCCGGAGAGCAGCAGCAACACCCCGGCGAGCAGGCCGGGCAGGGCGCGCGCCGGCCGGGCAGGGCGGCGGCCGGCGCGCGGGCGCCCGACCCGGCCGCCCCGCTCGGCACCGCCGCCGGTCTCCCGGCCGGGCAGGGGCTTGGGACGCAACGCGGTCTGCTCCCAGGCTGCCCGTTCCCACGCGGACTGTTCCAACGCGGACTGTTCCCACGCGGTCTGTTCCATGGATCGCCTCCGGCTGGTGCCCTACCCGGCGGCGCGGTGCGTGACGTTTCCCGAACGAGTGAGACTGGTTGGGCGGGGGTGCGGAACGGGGGGCTCGGCCCCCCTCGTTCATCCCCCCGTGGACAGCTCGCGCGCCAGCAGCCCCGCCGCGCCCGTCGGCGTGCCCCCGTGGACGAGTTCCGTGCGGTGCACGAGACGGGGCTCGACGACCGGCACGGCGACCGCGCCGGGTACCCCGGTCGCCGCCGAGCGGGGCAGCAGGGCGAGGCCGTGTCCGGCGGCGGCCAGCGCGGTCAGCAGGCGCACGTCGGTGCCGTCGTAGCGCAGGGCGGGCCGGAAGCCCCGGCCGCCGTTCGCCGCGCGCAGTCCGGGCAGCGGGAGGGCCGTGTCGGGGGCGTCCAGCCAGCGGGCGTCGGCGAGGTCGCCGAGGCGCAGGCCGGCGCGGCGGGCCAGGGGGTGGGCCGCGGGAAGCAGGACGCACACGGGTTCCTCCGCCACGCCGTACGTGGTCAGCGGCGCCACGTCGGGCAGCCGGAGCGGGTCGCTGGGCGCGGCCAGGCCGTCCACGAGGCCGAGATCGGCGGTGCCGGCGGCGACGGCGGCCGGGACCTCGTCGCGGGCCAGGACGCGCAGGGTCACCCCGGCGGGCGGGAGCGCGGCGAGGGCGGCCGGGACGAGCGCGGTCGGCGAGGTGGCGAGGGTCAGTCCGTGCGCGGGCGCGGCGGCGATCCGTACGACGTCCGCGCGGGCCGCCTCCAGGCGCAGCAGCAGCGGGCCCGCGTGCTCCAGGAGCCGTTCGCCGGCCGCCGTGGGGGTGACGGGGCGGCGGGTGAGCAGCGCCGCGCCGAGGTCCTGTTCGAGGGCCGCGATGTGCTGGGAGACGGCCGACTGGGTGTAGCCGAGTTCCCGGGCGGCCTCGGAGAAGGAGGCGAGGCGGGCGACGGTGACGTAGGTGCGCAGGAGGTGCGGGTCCATGCCCGCCAGCGTCTCATCAGTACTGCTTATGGAGAGTGCAGGAATCATCGTTGGACGTGAACGAGGCGCCGCGCCCAGGATGAGGGACATGACGGAAACCGCAGCTCGGATCGCCAAGGTCGCCCTGGTCGGCGACCGCTCCCCCCATGTCGTCTCGCACACCCGCGTCCCCCTTCTGCTGGACGCCCTCGCCGCCCGGGACCGGCTGGTCCTGGACGCCTACTGGATCTCGTCCGAGGACGCGGAGGCACCGGACGCGGTGCGCGGCTTCGACGCGGTGTGGGTGCTGCCGGGCAGCCCGTACCGCAGCGAGGCGGGCGTGCTGGCCGCGATCCGCACCGCGCGCGAGACGGGCATCCCCTTCCTCGGCACCTGCGGCGGGTTCCAGCACGCCCTGCTGGAGTTCGCGCGGAACGTGTGCGGACTCGCCCACGTGGCGCACGCCGAGAACGACCCCGACGCCGACGACCTCCTGATCGCGCCGCTGGCCTGTTCGCTCGTCGGCCACGAGGGCGTCGTCACGATCGAGCCGGGCTCGCTCGCCGAGTCCGTGATCGGCTCGGAGCGCACGGTCGAGCGCTACTTCTGCGCCTACGGCCCCTCCCGCCACCTCGACACCCTGCGCGCCCACGGGCTGCGCTTCTCGGGCCACGACGAGGACGGGCACGTCCGGATCGCCGAACTCCCGGGCCATCCCTTCTTCCTGGCCTCCCTCTTCCAGCCGGAGCTGTCCGGCGACGGCTCGCGCCCGCACCCGGTCGTGCGGGCGCTGGCGCGGGCCGCGGTCGAGCACGCCGCCCGGACGGAGCGTCAGCCCGTCTGACCCGTCAGACCCGTCAGGTGGGCGACGGGTGCCGTGGGGGCGTGGTCGGGGAGGAAGCCGTGGGCGCGCCGGGCCAGGAAGTCCGGCTTGTAGCGGTCGACCTCGCGGTGCCAGTGCAGGACGCCCGCCATCCAGTTCCGGAGGTCGGCGACATAGCCGTCCAGGGCGGCGCGGGCCTCGGCGGACAGCTGGAAGTCGTCGTACAGGACGGGCAGTTCGTGCGCGACGATGTGCTGGAACTGCCGCATCCGCTGGGTCATCAGGTCATGGACGATGCCGAGCGCGGTCGGGTAGTCGCAGCCGAAGAAGTGCTGCACAACGAGGATCGCGTTGTGCATCTCGCCCTCGTACTCGATCTCCTTCTGGTACGAGAACACGTCGTTGGTGAGGCAGCCGTAGTCGATGGCGGCGTTCTCCAGGGCCTGCACGGGGCCGGTGCGGTAGATCTCCGGCGGGATCGCGGGCCCCCGGCCCATCCGGCACAGGCTCACGGTGAGGTCGGAGCCGAAGGTGGCGCGGCGCATCTCCAGGTAGTCGACGGGGTCGGGGACGCGGTTCTGGAGCTGGTTGGACAGCTCCCACACCCAGCTCTCGGTCATCTTGTCGACGGCGGCGCGCAGCGGGCGCCGCTCGTCGGGGGTGAGGCCGGCGGTGGTGCGGGCCCACAGGTCGATCAGGCCGCGCTCCATGCCGTTGACGGGCACGACGGGCACCGGCTCGTCCTCGACGGGCATACAGGCCGAGAGACGGGCGGTGGTGAGGCGGGCGCCGGCCAGGTCGTGGCGGCGGCCGAACACCAGGGGGTAGTAGTCGTCGCCGTAGGTGCCCCAGGCGAGCCACCGGGCGCTGAGGTCGAGGGCCTCGGGGGTGGCGTCCGGATCGAGTCCGGCCGAGCACAGCGGCAGGTCGTAGGCGTCGAGCTTGTCCTCGTCCCACACGCCCTCCGCCAGCATGCCCGTCCCGTGCATCCACGCCGTCAGACGGGGGCGGGCCGCCGCCAGATGGGGACTGTGCGCGACCTGGTACGGCATGAGGAAGTCGGGCAGCAGCGACGGGCCGACCTTCTGGAACGGCACGTGCGCGTACGCCCGCAGACGCTCCGAGGCGGCCGAGGCGAGCAGCGCCACGACGTCCGCGGCGGTGGTGCCGGGCCCGGTCAGCCGCTGCCAGGGGGCGGCGGAGACGGCGCCCTGGTTCATGTAGCGGCTGGAGCGCAGATGCCACTCGTGGCCGCCGGACTGCCAGTCCTGGAGGCCCTTGGTGTACGCGGCGACGGCGGCGACCTCGTCGGGGCGCAGGCCCTTCTCCAGGGCGAGCGCGGGCACTTCGGTGAACGCGGTGTGCTCGAACTGGTGGAGGCGGGAGGTGAGGATGTCGTTGACGGTGTCGGCGGCCTCCTGGGTGGTGCAGCCGAAGAAGGTCTCCAGGACCAGCACGCCGTTGCTGTTCTCCCCCTCGTCCTCGACCTCGCGCTGGTAGGAGAACAGGTCGTTGCGCAGGTGCACGGCGTCGGAGAACGTCTCCATCAGCACCCGCAGCGGCCTCGTGCCGGCGACGGAGGCGGGCACCTCGGCGGTGGCGTACTCCACGAGCCCCGCCGACCAGGGGGCGCCGCCCACCTTGCGGCGCATCTCGATGTACTCGACGGGGTTGGCGATCCTCCCCTCGTCGATGTTGGACAGCTCCCACATCGACTCGTTGAGGAGATGTTCCGTGGCCACGGCGAAACGGCGCCGCCAGTCCGGCGACATGGCCGGCACGGTCCGCGCCCACAGGTCCTTCAACCCCGCCTCGACCGGGTTGCGCGGCTCGGGCACGGGCACGGCCGGGTCCAGCGGCATGAACAGCGGGAGCCGGTCCAGATGGGCCTTGCCGGCGGCACGGTCCGGAGTGCGCTTGAACATGTCGAGGAAATGGTCGTCGAAGAAGAACACCCACACGTACCAATCCGTGATCAGCGACAGCGCGGGGCCGTCGCAGTCGGGGTGGGTGTACGCGCAGAGCAGGCCGTAGTCGTGCGCCTCCAGATCGGCCTGCTCCCAGATCCCGGACCCCTCCAGCATGCCCATGGCGCGCGCCCAGTTCGTCGAGTGGGCACGCGCCTCCTCGACGTGCGGGTTCAGCCGCGCGGGGTGCGGCATGTAGAAGTGCGGGAGTTCGAACGGCTGCTTCATGGCCGGGGCCCTACCCGGGGCCCCCGACACCCATCCGTACGGCCGCACATGATCACACCATCGCGTGAACGGGGCGGCCGGGCTTGCGATTCGGGGACGTCCGCGGCGGCCGCCGGTCAGCCCCGGACCTGGATGAGGGCGTGCGTGCCGCCGGTGCGCCAGCTGCTGCCCTCCGCCGCGTCCAGGGCGGACTCCGTCTCCTCGGTCAGGCCGGTGATCACCTCGGACTTGAGGGTGCGCAGGGCCGCGACCGGGCCGGGGAAGTACCCGACGGTGTCGGCGAAGGGGGTGGTGGGGGGCCGGCGGCGGTCGCCCACCAGACGGCGGTAGTTGAGGTCGCCCTTGACGACGGTCAGGTCGGCCGCGGCGAACTCCGCGCGCAGGTCGGGCGGCAGTTCGGCGTACGGCAGCGGCGCGGCCGCGAAGGGGTGGGCGCGGACGGCGAGGGTGCCGTCCGCCGTCGCCGCCCAGAGCCTGCGGCCGTACGCGGCGGCCTCGCCGGGGGCGGCCGTGAGCGTGCGGAGCGCGTCGACGACGTCGGCGGGCGTGGCGTCGGAGACGTAGTACGGGTACGGCTTGACGTGCAGCACGATCCGGCCCGCCCGGCCCTGTTCCAGGAGGTGGGCGGCGAGGAGGAGGTCGGGGATCAGTTCGCGGCCGGCGTTGTCGGCGATCAGGCAGACCGTGCCGGGGGCCTTCCGGCCCGCCGGGAGGAGTGCCCACAGGGCCTCGCTGTCGTCGGCGACCAGTCCCGGGGCGGCGTCCCGTGCCTCGGCGTCGGCGTCGGAGAGGCGGAAGCCGAGGTCGGCGCGGTTGCCCCAGAGGGAGCCGTGGAGCAGGGCGCGGGCGCGTTCCTCTGCCGGGCGGGTCCGGAGGGCGTCGAGCGCGGCCAGTTCCGCGCCGGTCTCGGGTGCGTCGAGTTCGGCACGCTTGAAGGGCTGGAACGGGTCGATGCCCCGCCAGGCGCCGGGCCCGAAGTAGCCGACGGCTTCGAGGAGCCGGCGGTAGAAATAGCTCTCCGACCACAGCCACGGCACCTCGAACCAGGACCGGCCCGCGTAGGCGTCGAGACCCCACTCCCGCCAGCGGTCGCCGTCGTGCGCATCGGCGGGGAGCGGTTCGACGACACCCTTCAGACAGCTCTCCAGCAACGCGTCCAGTGCCTGGTGCACGGCGGGGTCGTAGGGGAAGGCGCCCCGCACCTGCCGGATGATCGCCGGGTGCCGCTCGGCGAGAACACCGTGGGGGAAGGACCCGGGCTCGTCACCGAGGATGACGGACGGCGGGGCTGGGGCGCCGGACGCCGAGGCCGGGGTGCCGGGTGGCGGGGTGGGGGGAACGGACGCCGAGGCCGGGGTGCCGGACGGTGGGGCCGGGGGGCCGGACGGCGAGGCCGAGGTGCCGGACGGCGAGGCCGAGGTGCCGGACGGCGAGGCCGAGGTGCCGGACGGCGGGACCGGGATGCCGGACGGCGAGGCCGAGGTGCCGGGTGGCGGGGTGGGGATGTCGGGCATACGGCTCACCGTAGCGCCCGGTCCGCCCCGGCCGGCCGCCGTCCTGACCCGCGCGGTGGATCACGGCCCCGCCCGGCCGGCCGCCGTCCTCACCCGCGGTGGATCACGGCCCCGCCCGGCCGGCCGCCGTCCTCACCCGCGGTGGATCACGGCCCCGCCCCGCCGCCGCCGTCCGAACCCGCGCGGTGGATCACCGCCGGACCGCTCCCCTGCCGGCCGGCCCCGCCGCGCCCTGCTCGGCCCTCAGCCCCAGAGTCCGGCACCCCGGCACCCCGGCACCCCGGGAGCCCGGGAGCCCGGGAGCCCTCAGCTCCTCAGCTCCTCAGCTCCTCAGCTCCTCAGCTCCTCAGCTCCTCAGCTCCTCAGCCGGCCATGATCTCCCGCTCCAGGCGCGCCGCCAGGCTGAGGTAGCGCGGGCGGCGCGGGACCGGTACCAGGCCGCGGATGAGGACGTACCACATCTCGGCCATCCGGCGCGGCAGCCGGGCCGCCGGTTCGCGGGAGCGGCCCACCACCCGGGTGCCCACGAAGAAGCAGACCAGGGAGTGGGCGACGGCGTCGATGTCGACGTCCTGATGGATGTCGGACTCCTTCACCGCGCCCATGAGCCGACGGCTCATCAGCTCCAGCCACTCCGCGAACGGATGCCGCAGGGGCGGCTTGACCGGCACTCCTCCGGTGGCGAGCCGGAGCCCCGCGCGGGCGATCGGGCCCTCGACCGAAAGCCGCGCGAGGCCGAACGTGAGGCGCATCAGCGCTTCGAGTGCCGGATAGCCCCGGTCGTCGATCTCACCGGCGACCCGGCGTGAGGCCTGGGACTGCAACTCCATGATGGCGTGGGCGAGATCCTCCTTGGCCGCGAAATGGAAGTAGAGCGCTCCCTTGGTGACACGGGCGTGCTCGACGATCTCACTGAGGCTCGTCGATTCGTAGCCGTGCCGGTCGAACAGATCGGCAGCGGCCGTGATGATCGTCGCGCGGGTCTGTTCGGCGCGTAACTGCCTCGCCATCGACTGGACTCTCCTGGGCCGGTAAAGAACGGGTCATGCCGTTTGTTTCTTACCCCCAGTACACAATAGCTCACCGTGCGGCGGTACCCACCAGGCATGTGAAGACCGTCGACTCCCCTTGTGTTCCGAGGACTTGGACATCGGTTCCATGGCCTCCCTTTGCCTCGATCCACACGGGTTCGTCCAGTTCGACATAGCGATGGAAGAGCGCGTGATACTGAACGGGTGACCGTCCGTCGGCTCCGAGCAGCCGGGCGACCTGGCGGGCGGCCTCCAGAAGGAGCATGCCGGGAACATGGTCGAGCGGATGGTCGAAGAAAACGGGGTGTGCGGTATCTACTCTCAACTGCCAGCGATCGGGCCCGTCGGCCGGGGCGAGGACCACGTCGGCAGGCAGCGCGCGGTCCACGTCGGCCGGGGCGAGACCGGCCGGCAGGGGGACCGCGGACACCGACTCGGGGGTGCGTCCGCCGCGCAGCCGGCGGTAGACGGGGCCGCCGACGACGGTGAAGGCGACGTCGGCCGCGGCCACCGGTTCGCCCTCGCGCAGCACCCGGGCGGTGTACCGGGCGCCGGCCAGGCGCCGGCCGCGGTACTGGACCTCGGCGAAGAGCAGCTCCAGCTCCGGCTCGGCCGGCAGCGGGTCCACCGCCAACTTCTGGGTCAGTACGTCGACTTGGAACTCCTGCATGACGAACTGGTGATCCAGCGGAACGCCGTACTCGGCGTGCGTGACGAGCGTGCCCGCCTGCCGGACCGTTTCGACGACGAGCAGGGGGTCATAAGCGGACCAGTCGGGCGACACGTGTAACCCATGGGCCCGTGGCCACTGGGCGGAGACCGAGAACCGGTCCTCCCCGGTACGCCGCCAGCCGGTGAGCAGAGTCTCCGACAGGGCGGCACGATGGACGAGCTGGCGAGGCACAGTGGTGGTCAGGGACGGAGCGTCGGCAAGCTGCCGCGGTCGAGTCATGTCTCTCCCTACGGTCCCCCGAAGGCCATGGCAGACGGCGAACCGTCCGCTCCGGTAAGCGTTAGAGTACGAGGCGACCGGTTTGTTTTCAATGAGATCAGTCGACGGCATCCTATGATCGGGGCGGACCGCGGGCGATCGCGCGTTCTTGCCCAACTCGCTGCCGTGAAGGGGCTCTTATGGCGAAACAGGAGCGCGCCATCCGGACGCGCAGGGCGATCGTGGAGGCGGCCGGCGCGGTCTTCGACGAGCACGGCTACATGTCGACCACCATCTCGATGGTCCTGGAGCGCGCCGAAGTCACCAAGGGCGCCCTGTACTTCCACTTCCCGTCGAAGGAATCGCTCGCCCACGCGGTCCTCAACGAGCAGGTACCGTTCGGCACGGTGCCGCCGCAGGCCTGCAAGCTCCAGGAGATCGTCGACATGACCTTCGTGGTCGGTCAGCGGCTGCTGAGCAACGCGTTGTTGCGGGGCAGTGTGCGGCTGGCGGTGGACATGGAGACGCCGTCCGGGATCGATCACGGCGAGCCGTTCCGGCAGTGGGCCGAGCGGTTGACCGACCTGTTCGAACTGGCTCGTGAGCGGGGCGAGTTGCTGCCCACGGTGAAGCCCCGGGAGACCGTGGAGCTGCTGGTGGGCTCCTTCACCGGCATCCAGCTGATGTCGCGGGCGCTGACCGGCCGCGCGGACCTCGCCGACCGGCTGTCGGTGATGTGGGCGCACATCCTGCCGAGCATCGCGGTGTCGGGGGTGCTGCCGCGTCTGGACACCCGGGCCGACCGCGGGGTGCGGGTGCTGGCCTCGCTGGAGGAGCGGGCGGCCTCCTGACGGCGTACGAAAGAGCGTATGAAGTGGCGCGCGAGCGGCGCGCGAAACGCAGTGCGGCGGGCCGGCCGGTGTCCATCCACACCGGCCGGCCCGCCCGTTCTTCTCAGGTCACGCGGGGTGGTCCCGCGTCCGCTCTCAGAAGGTCAGCTTCCACCCGTTGAGCGTGCCCGTGTCCTGCGCCGCGACATCCTGGACCTTCAGCTTCCAGGTGCCGTTCGCGGCCTCGCTGGAGGCGTCCACCGTGTAGGTGGTGTTCACGTCGTCGGCGGAGTCCGAGGTGCTGGAGGACTTCAGGCGGTACGTCGAACCGTCCGGGGCCACCAGGTCGACGACCAGGTCACCGCGGTAGGTGTGGGTGATGTCGACGGCGACCTTCAGCGCCGAGGGGGCGTTGCCGCTCAGTCCGCTGACGGCGATGGAGGAGGTGATCGCCGCGCCGTTGTCCGGGACGGCGACCGCGGTGCTGCTGGAGAACGTGGTGCCGCCGGTCGAGCCGCCGCCGGTGCCGCTCACCGCCGCCACCGTCTTCGCCGCGTCGGCCAGGCCCGCGCCGCAGCCGCCGGAGCAGGCGCCGGGCAGCGCACGGGCGTTGTTCTTGATCGCGGTCTCGATCTGGGCCGGGGTCAGCGCGGAGTTCGCCGACTTCATCAGCGCGACCAGGCCCGCGATGTGCGGGGTGGCCATGCTGGTGCCCTGGTAGTAGGCGTACGACTCGGTCGACGGCGTCTTGCTGCCGGAGTTCAGCGTGGACAGGATGCCGTTGGCGGTGCCGGTGCTGGTCTGGCCGCCAGGGGCGGAGATGTCCACCAGGGAGCCGTAGTTGGAGTAGGACGCCTTGGCGCCGGCGCGGTTGGTGGCGGCGACCGAGATGACGTTGCTGCAGTTGCCCGGCGAGTGGTTCGCGACGTTGTCGTTGTCGTTGCCGGCCGCCACGACGACGGTGGTGCCGCGGTTCACGGCCGCGGTGATCGCGCTCTGGGTGGCGGAGGTGCAGGCGCCGTCGCCGCCCAGGCTCATGTTGATGACCTTGGCGACGTTGGTGTTGGCGGGCACGCCGGAGACGGTGCCGCCGGACGCCCAGGTGATGGCGTCGATGATGTCGGAGTCGTAGCCGCCGCACTTGCCGAGGACACGGACCGGGGAGATCTTCGCCCCGTAGGCGATGCCCGCGACACCCTTGTTGTTGTTCGTGACGGCGGCGATGGTGCCGGCCACATGGGTGCCGTGCCAGGAGGAGGTGGAGGCCGGGATGCCCGAGCCGCAGTCGTTGGCGTTGTACCAGTCCCCCGGGTCGGCCGGGTTGCTGTCGCGGCCGTCGCCGTCCACCGAGACGGCGGTGTCGGCGATGAAGTCGTAGCCGCCGACGATGTTCGCGGCGAGGTCGCTGTGGGCGACGTAACCGGTGTCGATGACGGCGACGGTGACCCCGCTGCCGGTCGAAGTGGCCCAGGCGCCCGGGACGTTCATACCGGCGGTGGTCTCGTAGAGGTCCCACTGCTTGGCGTACTCGGTGTCGTTCGGGTCGGCCTGGGGGGTGTTGAGACGGTCCGGGACGACATAGGCGACCTGCGGGTCCGCCTGGTACCGCGCGACGACGTCGGCGACGTCCGCCCGGGTGACGCCCTCGCCCAGGTCGACCAGGGCCGCGCCGGTGCCCAGCCGGCGCCGGAAGTCGACGTCCTCGCCGGCCTGCTCGCCCTTGGCGGCGGCGTCGGCCTCGGCCGCCGCGTTCGAAGTGGCCTCGCCGGCACCGGACTTGTAGCCGACGATGAGGCGCTCGGCAACCGTGCCGGGGGCGGCCTCGGTCTGCGCGGCGAGCACGGCGGCGGCCGGGGCGGAGGAGTCCTGGGCGGCGACCGCGGAGGCGGTGGAGGCGGCGGTGAGCAGGGCCGCGGAGAGGGCGGCGGCGGATATCAGCTTCCGCCGCAGAGCGGGTGAGGTGCGCAAGGGCGTGCCTTTCGTGGCCGGCTCCGGGCGGACAGCGCGGAGCAACGGTCGATCGCTTCGGCGTCGAAGCGGCGGGGGGTGGGGAACGCGATGGCCGGCCAGGCGCGGGAAGCTGCTTCCGCCAGGGGTTACCTGTGGTTCAGCTGTGCAGGAACGATAGGCAAAGGAATGGTCATCCGGATACGGGGGAAACCCTCGATCCGGCCGGAAACCCACCCTCGAAAGCCGCGAACCGATCCTGAACACACCGGGGCCGGTTCCCGTACTGGACGGAACAGACCGTTCCCGCGCCGGCCGAGGAGACGTCCCCGATGCCCCGGATGACCGCACACCACAGCGCCGCCCTGACGGCGGCCGCCGTGAGTCCCCTGCTGCTGAACCTGTGGGCCGCCGGCCCCGCCCTGGCCCATGGCGCGCCCACGCAGCCGTCCAGCCGGGTCTACGGCTGCTCCCCGGAGGGCACGCAGACCGGCAGCGCGGCCTGCAAGGCGGCGATCGCCGCCAACGGGACGTCGTTCGCCGCCTGGGACAACCTGCGGGTGGCGAACGTGAACGGCCGCGACCGGCAGACGATTCCGGACGGCAAGCTGTGCAGCGGCGGGCTGTCCGCCTACAAGGGGCTGGACCTCGCGCGCGCCGACTGGCCGACGACCCGGCTGACACCGGGCGGGACGCTGAAGATGACGTACGCCTCGACGATCCCGCACACCGGGACCTTCCGGCTCTATCTGACGAAGCAGGGCTACGACCCCACGAAACCGCTCACCTGGGACGATCTCCCGGAGCGCCCGTTCGCCGAGATCAAGGACCCGACGCTGACCGACCGGGCGTACCGGTTCAGCGCGAAGCTGCCCGCCGACCGGACGGGGCGTCAGGTGCTGTACACGATCTGGCAGAACAGCAGCACGCCCGACACGTACTACTCGTGCTCCGACGTGGTGTTCTCGGCGGCGTCCGGCGCATCCGGCACTTCAGGCGCATCAGGGACGTCCGGCACGGACGGGAAGAAGCAGGAGGCGAAGGCCTCGGCGACGCCCTCGTCGGCCGCGCCGGTCGCCTCCGCCTCCACGGCGGCCGCGGGCTCGTCGGAGCCGGCCACCGCCTCGCCCGCGCAGGCGGGCGCGGACGCACCCGGGAGCACCCCGGTGGCGTCCGCCACCGGGGCAGGTTCGGGTCCGTCCGCGCCGCTGCTGGCGGGCGGCGCCACCGCCGTGCTGGTGCTCACCGGTGGCGTCGCCCTGGCGCTGCGTCTGCGCAGGCGCTGAAGTCCTCGGTTACGAGGGTCAGTTGACGGTGACCGCGTTGCCCCCGTCGGTCACCGGGGCGTACTTGGCGGTGAAGTAGCCGGCGGAGGGGCACAGCGTCGAGCCGGAGGACCGGGTGAACGCCTGGTTGCTGAAGTTGATGCTGTTGTCGGTGTTGCTCGCGGTGCCGCTCAGACCGGACGCCTGGTAGACGCAGGAGACGGTGCCCAGCAGGGTGCGCAGGACGACCGTGGTCTGGACGGTGGAGCCGCTCGGCGGGGTCACTGTGACGACGCCGGCCGAGGTGACGGTGGTGGTGTACGCCAGGTTGTTGACGGTGATGCTGGTGACACCGGTGACACCGAGGACGTTCGAGGTGCAGTTGCTGAACGTCTGCCCGGTGAGCGACTCGGTGGCGGTGCCCGGGGCGGCCGGGTTGTCGGTCACCGTCGCGGTGAAGGTGGACGTGGCACAGGAGATGCCGCTGGTGCCGGTCGCGCTGTTGTACAGCGTGGCGGCGGTGCCGCTGGCCAGGGACGCGTTGAGGACGTCGCCGACCGCGACATCGCCGTTGGCGGTGGTCAGGACCGCGCCGGCCGCGGAGGCCGGGGTGACGGCCGGGAGGGTGAGGACGACGGCGGTACCGGCGACGGCGAGAAGGGAGCGGATGCGCATTGGCGGGTGCCTCTCTCTGAACTGGGGGGTGTTTCGGGGGAGTTGGTTGGATCGTGGGTGCCGTTCGCAACGTGGGGGGACGCGACTCGGCGTCCGCCGTTGCCGGCCCGTGACGCCTTCTCCGTACGTGACGGACCGGCAACGGCAGCCGGCCGGTGACCGTCCGGAGCCACTGGACGGTGACTCCGGCCGGGCCGGGCGGGATGGGCGACCGGTCGCGGCCCGCGGGGGGAAGCGGCCGTACCGGTGCCGGATGAGGGATCGGACTCGGGTGGATCCGCCCACGGGGAACGGAAGGTCCGGGAGCGCGGTGGTCACCGCGCGGCGGATCCGGCGCCACGGATCCGGGCCGAGCCACGGATTCGGGCTGAGCCAGGGAGAGTTGTAGACCTGAGGTTCCGTCAACGTCAATACGTTGTAAGGAAGTTGATGATCCGACAGATATATGCAGGGAACATGTGACGGACTTGATCCACAGGTGGCACATGATGAACACTCTTTTTCCACATCTCCCTTGACCCCTTGGTGTAACCATCGGTAACTTCCTCGTTGGCTACTGCTGCGTAACGTGAAAGCCCTTACGGCTTCCGGGAGTTGCGAGGAGGCGTACGCGGCAGCCGCTGTCCGCGCCAGGACAACGCGCCACTGAAGCCCGACCCGCACCACTTCAAGCGCATGGGAGCAGACATGGCCTCGTCCCCGGACGTCACGTCGTCCGACGACAACACCCCCGGGAACCCGGAAAACGGTTCCTCCGGCAGACGCGGCCGGGTCCGGCCGCGCCGGGCCGCAGTGATGGCGGTGCCGGCCGCCGCGGTCGCCGCCACCCTCGCCATCCTCACCGCCGAGGGCGCCCTCGGAGTGCAGTTCGCCATCTCCGGCATGCCGTTCGTGGTCACCGGCGACAAGCTCGACGGAACCGGGTTCGAGCAGTTCGGCGCGCTGGACAGCATGATCGAGAACAGCCCCAACCAGGGCGACACCGGCGGCCAGGTCCTGGTCGTCACCTCGATCGTGAAGAACGGCGACATCACCAACATGTGCCAGAGCGTCGACCTCGGGGGCATCCAGCTGCTGCTCACCGCCGGCGGCGAGGGCACGCCGGTGCACGTGGAGAACCTGGCCATCGACTCCGACGTCATCAAGGGTGACGCCGAGTTCCACGGCATCGAGATCGGCGGCGACGCCAGCACCTTCAACAAGGGCGGCGTGAAGGGTCCCGAGGGCGTCTACGGCCAGCAGGCCGACACCGTCCTCATCAAGAACCTGTACCAGCACAACTACGCGGCCACCGCCGGCGTCTTCAAGCTGCCCGACCTGCACATGCGGTTCGGGACCGGGGGTTGCCCGCAGTGAGTGACAAGGGTCAGTGGCGCAGCACCTTCCGCGCCTGGCGGGGGCGTCGGCCCTTCCTGGGCGGGGTGCTGCTCACGCTCGGCGGCGCCGAGATCCTGGTGACCATGAAGGCGCCGCTCCCGGTCATCCTGCACATCGGTATGCAGGGCCTGGCGGGTTACCTCCTGCCCACCCTGATGCTCGTCTGCGGCCTGCTGATCGTCTTCAACCCGGCGCAGCGGCTGTTCTACTCCGTGATCGCGGTACTGCTCTCGCTGGCCACCTGGGTCACGTCCAACCTCGGCGGGTTCTTCGTCGGCCTGCTGCTGGGCATCGTGGGCAGTTGCATGACGTTCGGCTGGCTGCCCGACCAGGAGCCGCGGGTGAGCCGCCGCAAGCGGCGCAAGGCGGCCCGGGCGGCCGCCGAGGCGCTCCAGCCGTCCGCACTGCCGGGCGAGCCCGCCTGAGGCAGGCGTCCGACCACACCGGCGGGGGGGCGCGCGCCCACCCAACGCCGGGAGGGGCGGCGGCCCCCCGCGGGACCCGGGTTGCCGGGGGGGTGTGAGGGTG